>JAQWJM010000127.1:0-70756 GCA_029248335.1 Phycisphaerales bacterium | reverse complement strand
ACGAACCACCAGTAGAGGCGGCTCGGCGGTTCGCCGGGCACGACGGTGAGTCCGGAGAGGCCGCTGCCGATGAAGTAGAGGCCGGCAGCGAGGAGCAGGAGGCCCATGACCTGCTTGACCACTTCGCTGGCTGCGCCGGTGCGAGGCATCTTCTTGACGAGATCGGGGAAGGCGCTCAGCACCAGGTAGGGCAGGGCCATGCCGCCCCCGATCGCGCCGAACACCGCAAGGACGGTGGCTGGTGACTGGGTCGTCGCCCAGGCTGCAGCGGCACCCATGAGGGGGGCGGTGCAGGGAGTCGACAGGATCGCGGTCATGATTCCGAAGGCGAACGAGCCGCCGATCGTGTCGTGGCTGGTCTGGACCGCGTAGAGCTTGTTCGGCAGACGGATCGTGAAGAAGCCGGCCATGCCGATCGCCATCACGGTGATGACGACGCCGACGCTGATCGTGAACAACGGGAACTGGAAGAGCTCGCTGATCGACTGGAAGCTCTTGAGTCCCGCGATCATCCCGCCCAGCACCATCCAGAAGAAGACCACGCCCACCGACATCGAGAGGCCGAGGGTGAAGCACCGACGTCGATTCTCGGCCGCGGCGCTGAGGCCCATGATCTTCAGGGGGATGACCGGGAGGACGCAGGGCGTCAGGTTCAGGAGCAGGCCGCCGACCGCGGCGACCAGGAGCAGCAGGAGAAACCCGCCGGTGCCCGCGGCGTCGACCGAGAAGGCGAGCCCGAACACGTCGAATTCGATGATGTCCGCGGCGACCGCACCGCCTCGGATCGCCGCGAAGATCGAGGGATCGAACGCCGCGAACGCGGGGTCGTCCTCGTTGGTGGCGCCGCCTCCGGACGTCGAGATCTCGAGGGACCGGGTCAGCGAGACTTCGGCGGGGGCCAGGCAGTTCCGGTCGTCGCAGGTCTGGAAGCCCACATCGATGGTGAGGTCGTATCGGCCCGGTGCGGCGTCTTCGTCCACGGTGACGGGCACGAGGATCGCGACCCGACCTTCGTAGACCGCGTACTTGATCCGACCATCGCCGAGATCGGCCAGGACGCCGTGAATCTCCGGCCACGTCGCGAATCCATCGTGGATCGTGAACGGCGTGGCTTCCGAGGCCGGAATCGAAATCGTGGTTCGGATCGCCCCGTCGAACTGGGCGAGATCGTCCGGCACCGAAACCGGCCCGGGCCAGACGTGCCACCCGGCTTCCATGTCGAGGATCACGGCGACGACGACGTCGCCGCCCGGGGCGACCGCGGTCCGCGAGAGGAGCATGTCGGTGCCGACCCGGTCCCGGGAGTCGTTGAAGGCCGGCTCGTCGTTCGCCTCGAAGCCGAAGTCGAACTGGGCGACGGCGGGAGATGCTGCGAGGAGCATGGGGCCGAGCAGGATCGCCGCGAGCATCGCGCGAAGTCGATCGAGAATGCTGGTTCGGTTTCGCATGGGTCTGGAATGGTACGTCGATCCCGGCTCGGGATCAGTCGAAACCGAGGGCGGCCGTCCTCAATCGAGCATCAAAAACGCCCGGATCCCGAGTCTGCACTCGGGATCCGGGCCGATCATTCTTCGAGGTGACGTCTGTTCAGCGGTTTCGACGGCGGCGAGCCATGCCGAAGCCGGCGAAGGCCAGCAACCCGAACGGGCCGGGGACGGCCCCGGCCACGTTGGCGGCGAGGGTTCCGTTTGCGCTGTCCCAGGTGAAGGTGTCGAAGTCACCGAGCGCGTATCCCCATCGCTCTCCCGAAACCGGTTGAAACGGCCCCGCACCGCCGCCGCTGACCGGCCACTCGATGCCGTCTCGGACCGTCAGGATTCCGCCGGACATCGTGCCGAACAGGATCGTGCTGTAGCTGGTCGATGCATCGCCCGGCGTGGAGACGTAGTTGAGCGACCAGTCGACGGTGCCACTCATGGTCGTCTGGTTGCCCAGGTAGAACGTATCGCCGCTGAAATCCAGAATGTAGTTTTCCGGGTCGGTGTAGAGGCCGTCGTAGTCGGCGGGGCCGCCCAAGGTGAACTGGCTGTCGATGGTGCCGTTCAGGTCGGAATCCTTGTAGGCCACGGTCAGGTCGTAGTTGATCGTGAACTGATCAACGAGCTGAAACTGGTTGTTACCGAGATCATTGGTGGTCGTGTTGAAGATCGTGCCCGCCGTGGCGGTCGATCCGATGGCGGTCGCGGAAGCGGTCGCCGTGATCATCATGAACGTCGTTCTGGTTTTCATCTCTTGTCTCCTCTTTCGAGGGGTGAGTGTCAATCCGCCTCGCCCGCAAACGCGGGAGCGATAACCGCTGAAATTCTGCCAGTTCATGCGTCAAACAGCCAGCATCTCGGCGTGGTTTTTGAAAAACACTTGCCCGTCATTGTGATTCAGGCGGGGAGTTTGAGCACCAGAATTGCAATGAGATTGATGTTATCGGGCGTAAATGCGATCTTGCCTGGCTTGGTCGGCTTGCAGCGTCAGCGAGCGGGTTGGTTCGGCATGCTCGTCGCCCAGCGGTCGGGCCGTCGCGTTGGTGACCGCCCGCGAGCGGCTCCGGGGTCGTCCCGGCGCGGATCCGCGTCCCCCGGATGACCCACCGATGGACGAAAGGTGGGCTCGGCTACTTGATTCCGGCGAGCGGATCCGGGTCCGGGGGCCTTGTCCGGGTGCCGAACCTCAAGCCCGGCCGAACCGACGGCCGATGATCCACCAGTGCGGCGTGGTTTTCGCGTGGGCAGGAGGCCGACGCTGGATTCCTGATCGCCGCACCGGAGACGCGTTTCCCATGTCCGACCCTGAGATGCTCGATCAGTCCGACGTCGACACCCTGATGGATGCCGTCGAGTCGGGTGATCTTCGAGACGAGCAACGGCCCGCTCGGATCTTCTCCCGCTTTCGAAGAGACCACGAGAAGGTCGAGATCCGCGTCTATGACTTCAAGCGTCCCGAGCGGATCGGGAAGGACCAGATGCGGACCCTGCGGACCCTGCACGAAGCCTTCGCCCGCGGGTTCGGGGCACAGATGTCCGGGTTCATCCGCTCGATCGTGGAGGTCCGAGTCGCCAGTGCCGAGCAGATGACCTACGCGGAATTCATCTCGAGCCTCCCGAATCCGACTTGCTTCACCCTGCTCGACTGCCCCCCGCTCGGTGGGCAGATCTGCATGGACATCAGTCCACTGGTCGTGTTTCCGCTGGTCGAGCGGCTGCTTGGCGGGACGAATCAGAGCCTCCTGGTCCCGAAGCGACCGCTCACCGGGATCGAATCCAGATTGATGCGACAGGTGCTCGACCTCGGCATGAACGCCCTCACCGAGGCGTGGTCGGGGGTCAAGCAGATCGATTTCGGGATCTCGGCGATGGAATCGAACCCGCAGCTGGTCGAAATCGTCCCACCGAACGAGGTCGTGGTGATGATCGGATTCGAGATCCGCCTCGGCAGCCGGGTCGGTGACGGGGTGGGGACCATGAGTCTCTGTATTCCGTACAACGTGATCGAGCCGGTGATGGAGGATCTCAGCACCGAGAACTGGTTCGTCGCCGGCGAGGCGGGGACCCGTGACGCGGAGCAGGCGATCGTCTCCCGGCTTCACGACTCCACGGTCCAGGTCGAAGCGACGCTCGCGGAGACCTCCATGACCCTGGCCGATCTCGGCCGTCTGGAAGTCGGGGACCTCATCACCACGGATCGACGGGCGGATCAGCCGGTCGCGGTGAGCGTCGCCGGGCGACCGAAATTCGAAGCGACCCTCGGTCAGCACCGCGGAAAGCGGGCGTTGCGCATCGTGGATTCCGCAAACTCCGGAAAAAACACGGACGCCGTCGTCGATTTGGCGTCGTAGAGCCGGTTTTTCAGCGAAACATCAGTCGCTCATGGCGAGGTCCGGGTATTCTCCCGGATCGGCCTCGCGTCATCGAGGTCGTGGTCCCGTCCGTCGTCCGACGCCGGGAAAGGATGATTCGCCGATGCAGATGAACGCTTTTGACAACAGCGCATCGGACCGACAAGGGTTCGGGTTTTCAGGTTGAGCCATTTTTCCGGCCATCCTGACCGCACGATCACCTGCGACGGTGCACGATCGAACCGGCATCCCCGGTTCGTCGTGGAAGTTGCGAACCGGCCCGTCACGACGGATCGGTTCGGACGTGAATCGTCACTTGCTCGCGTGGAGCTCGTCCCCATGAGGTGACGAATCTCCACAGGACGACTCCGGCCGCCTTGCGGCCGGCTCGACGGGCCACGCTCCCTTGCCGGGACGCGTGGCTCGCTTCGTTGGCGGGACCGCGACGTCGGGGAGCGAGGGAGACGACACCGGTCGGCCGACGGGGGCCGGCGACAACCCGATCTGAGCCACAGGCTCGACATCCCAGGGAGCGGCGGGTGATCACCCGTCCGAAGCAGCTGACGACATGAATCCAGAAACCCTTCGAATCCTCGACTCCATCGCACGTGACCGGAACATCGATCGGGAACTCCTCATCGAGGATCTCGAGCAGGCGATGGTCAGTGCGGCCCGGAAGCACTTCAACTCGCTCGACACCGAGGAGTTCGGATGTCAGATGGACCGCCTCAGTGGCGCGATCCGTCTCTGGCGCAACGTCGAAGGTGAAGGCATCGAGGAGATCCCGCTCGCCGCCATGGGTCGCATTCCCGCCCAGACCGCGAAGCAGGTGATGATCCAGCGGTTCCGCGAGGACGAGCGAAACAGCCTCCTCGAGGAGTTCGCGAAGCGTCAGGGCGAGGTCGTGACCGGCGCCGCGCAGCGGTACGAGGGCGGGGCGTTGGTGGTGCAGATCGACCGGGCCGAGGGATTCATGCCGCGAAGCGAGCAGATCCCGGGCGAGCAGTTCCATCCCGGCGACCGCGTTCGCTGCCTGATCCTCGATGTCCGTGACGCCGGCAACCAGGTCAAGATCGTTCTCAGCCGTTCGCATCCGGACTTCATCCAGCGTCTCTTCGAGCAGGAGGTTCCGGAGGTCAGCGAGCGGGTGATCGAGATCAAGGCGATGGCCCGCGAGGCCGGCTTCCGGACCAAGCTCGCGGTCAGTTCGGTCGACTCGAAGGTCGATGCGGTCGGTGCGTGCGTCGGCGTCCGTGGAAGCCGCATCCGCAACATCGTCGACGAGCTCAACGGCGAGAAGATCGACATCGTCCGATGGAACGAATCCAGTCAGGTCCTCATCGCCAACGCGTTGAAGCCCGCGGAGGTCGAAGAGGTCAGCCTCTGCTTCGAACTCGGGCGGGCCACGATCATCGTTCGCGAAGACCAGCTCTCGCTGGCCATCGGCCGTCGAGGCCAGAACGTGCGACTCGCCGCCCGGTTGACCGGATGGGACATCGACATCCTGACGCCCGACGAGTTCGCGAAGGGTCTCGAGAACCTCGAGAGCACGGTTCGCAGCGTCGAGGGCGTCACGGAAGAGATGCTCGATCGCATGGGGGCGCTCGGCATGATCAGCGTCTTCGACATCGAGGAAGTGGGCGAGGGGGTCCTCGTCGACGACATCGAGCTCCCCGAGGAGCTGGCGGCGACCATCGTCGAGCGGGCCGCGACACGGGCCCACGAGATCTCCGAAGAGCAGGAGAAGGCGAAGGCCGAGGCCGAGGCGAAGGCCTCCGAAGAGCAGTCGGCGGACGCCATCATGTCCGCCACCGATGCCGACGCGGAATCCTCGGCGGCCTCGATCCTCGGTGGTGGCCCGGCACCGGAGCCGGTGCCGGCTTCCGAAACGCCGGAGGCGACGGAGACGGACGCGGCGGCGGAGGCTTCGGCCGACGCCCTGCTCGGTGGGGGCGACGACGCCGCGGCGGAGACGCCGCGGCCGGAGGGTGGCGAGGCGTGATCGATGCGAAGTGCGGCGGTCGATGGATCGACCGGTTCGCCAGAGAGCTGATTCGGCAGGAACGATGAACTGATCGACGGTCCGCGAGTGCGGAAGTCCACATTCGCGAGGAGAACCACGTGGCCACGAAGAAGAAGAAGACGACCACTCTCAGAGTGCACACGCTCGCCAAGGAACTCGGCGTGTCCAGCAAGGACATCATCGCCAAGTGCGTGGCCGAAGACATCCCCGACATCACCAACCACATGTCGGCGGTCTCGGTCGGGCTTTCGCACACGGTGCGGGAGTGGTTCAGTGTCGCGGCCGAAGTGTCGAGCACCGCGGTGGAGACCGCGGCGAAGGTCGATGTCGTGAAGGCCCGGGCCAAGGCGAAGAAGGCCACCAAGAAGGTCGCCCCGAAGGAGGAGCCGACGGTCGAGACGCCGGCCCCGCCCAAGAAGGTCGAGACGGTCGAAGCCCCCGGCATCACGCCGATCGCCGAAGTCGCTGCGGCCGCTGCCGCCGCTGCCGCGGCGGCCGCCGCCGCTGCCGCGGTCGAGGCCCCCGAGGAACCGCCGGTCGAGGCGTTCGACGCCCCCGAACCCGGGCCGGTCGAGGAAGTGGTCGAGGAGCAGGTCGAGACGCCGGGAATCGCCGCGTCGGAACCGACGATGCCGACGGATGTCCCGGATGCCCCGGATGCACCGACGATCGGTGGCCAGTCCAAGCCCGTGATGAACGTGCCCAGCAGGCCCGATTCCGTGAAGCCGGTCGGCCCGAGGCTCGAGCAGCCGACCAAGGTCGCGCTCAGCGGACCGAAGGTGATCCGGGTCGAGGAACCCGACAAGCTTCCGCCCCCGCGGCCGCGACACCAGCCGAACGACGGCATGATGACCACCGGTGGTCCGCGTCGAGGTGGTGGCGCCGGTGGTGGTGGCGACATGGGAGACGGACGACGAGGCGGTGGCGGTGCGGCCGGCAAGGGCCGAAGTCCGCGACGGCAGGGTGGCGACGGCCGAACGGGTCGAGCCGGCGGTGGCATGGGCGAGAACAAGGCGTTCCAGCCCTGGCGTGCCCAGGATCTCGCCGAGCGTGATCAGGCGTTGAAGCACTCGCAGGGCTTCTTCCGACAGCATCGTCAGGATCGTTCGCGCGGTCGTGGCGGCGGTCGCCGCGGACCCTCGGTGCCGGTGAAGCCCACCGGACCCGTCAAGATTTCGGAGCCGATCACGATCAAGGACCTTTCCGCCGCGACCGGCGTGAAGGGGGCCGAGATCGTCAAGAAGCTCTTCCTCGAAGGCATTCCCGCGACGATCAACTCGGCGATCGACACCGAACGTGCCACCGAGATCATGATGGAGTACGAGATCGAGCTGCAGGTCGTGGAAGCAAAGACCGCGGCCGAGGTGATCGAAGAGCGGTTCATGGCCCGCGAGCGCGGCGACGAACGAGGGCGAAGCCCGATCGTCACGATCCTCGGTCATGTCGACCACGGCAAGACGTCGCTGCTGGACCGGATCCGGCAGACCAACGTGGCCGACGGCGAGGCCGGCGGCATCACGCAGGCGACGAGCGCGTTCCAGGTGCCGGTGAAGGCCGGCGAGAAGGAACGGGTCGTCACCTTCATCGACACCCCGGGTCACGAGGCGTTCACCGCGATGCGGGCCCGTGGTGCGAAGGTCACGGACGTGGTGGTGCTGGTGGTCGCCGCGGACGACGGCATCATGCCGCAGACCGCGGAATCGATCAGCCATTCGAAGGCGGCCGGCGTGCCGCTGGTCGTGGCGTTGAACAAGATCGACAAGGCCGAGGCCACCGATGCGAACATCCAGCGGATCCTCGGACAGCTCGCGGAACACGAGCTGAACCCGACCGAGTGGGGCGGGGGCACCGAGGTCATCCGCACCAGCGCGACCGACGGTACCGGCGTTCAGGATCTGCTCGACATCCTGGACTACCAGGCCGACCTGCTCGAACTCAAGGGTGACTTCGACGGCAACGCCGAAGGCACCGTGCTCGAAGCCCAGGTCGAGGAGGGGCGTGGTCCGGTGGCCCGGATGCTGGTCCAGGAAGGCAAGCTCAACAAGGGCGACTTCATCGTGACCGGTCGGGGTTACGGCCGGGTTCGCGACATCGTCGACGATCACGGCGATCGCATCGCGTCCGCGGGTCCCTCGACGCCGGTGGCGATCAGCGGCATCGACCAGCTCCCCGACGCGGGCGACCGGTTCTTCGTCGTCGATTCGCTGAAGGAGGCGGAAGCCGCCGCCGAGGAGCGTCGTCGGCTCGAACGCGAGCGGGAACTCGCGGCACCGAAGATCACCCTCGACAACATCTTCGACCACCTCGAGGAGGGGAAGAAGAAGGACCTCCCGCTCGTGGTCAAGGGCGATGTGCAAGGCTCGGTCGAGACGCTTCGCGCCGTGCTCGGCAAGATCGGCTCCGACGAGGTCAAGGTCTCCGTCAAGCATTCCGCGGTGGGCGGCATCAACGAAAGCGATGTGACCCTCGCGGAAGCGACGGGATCCATCGTGGTCGGCTTCAACGTCACCACCACCGCGAAGGCGAGGCAGCTCGCCGAAAGCCGGGGTGTCGACATCCGGCTCTACGACGTCATCTACGACATCACCGACGACGTCGAGAAGGCCGCTTCCGGACTGCTGGATCCCGAGCTCAAGCTCGAGGTCCTCGGGCACGCCGAGGTCAAGGAGGTCTTCAGAGTCTCCAAGGTCGGAGCGATCGCCGGTTGCTACGTCACCGACGGCGTCGTGGAACGCAACGCCCAGATTCGTGTCACCCGTGACGGCATCGTCGTCGAGAAGGATCGCCGGCTCGACCAGCTCAAGCGATTCAAGGACGACGCCAAGGAAGTCAAGAGCGGCATGGAATGCGGCATGAAGATCGACGGGTACGACGACATCAAGGAAGGCGACGTGCTCGAGTGCTACAAGACGATCTCCGTGGCCAGGAGTCTTTGAGAGAACCTCATGGCGCGCCGTCGATTTCAGGAGACCCAGCAGACGGAACGGATCCGACCGAAACAGGTCAGCTCCGTGCTGTCTCGCGTGATCCAGGAGCGGATCATCCGAGGCTTCGCGGACCCTCGGATCCGTGGACTCGTCTCGGTGACCAAGGTCGAACTCTCCGCCGATCTCCTGACCGCCTGGATCGGGATCTCGGTGCTTCCCGACAAGTACGAGACCCGGGTGCTCTCGGGCCTTCGGAGCGCGGACGGTCTGTTCCGCAAGCTCGTTCGTGATGAGACGTCGCTTCGCCGCGTTCCACGCCTCATCTTCAGGCTCGATACTTCGATGAAGGAAGAGGCCGCGCTCGACGCGGCGATTCGCGACGGGATCAATCCCGTCGAGCGAGATGACGCGGAGGAGACGGATCCCGTGGATCCGGATCGACGGGATGGTCCCGTCGACGCCGATGCGTCGAACCCCGATCGGGACGGCGAGTCCTCGCCCGACCACTGATCACGAGGTGCGTTCGTGAAGACCAAATGGGCCAAGCCGACCAAGCTCTCGGCACTCCTGAAGAAGCATCGGGCCACCGCGACGGAATCCGCGTTGCCGGAGACCGTGTCGCCCGAGGATCCGATCTCGGTCCTGATCCACTCGTGGATGCTGTGGGAGGCGAGCACCGAGCACGCCTCCACTGCGATGACCAAGCTCATGGAGGCGCGGGTCGACGTCAACGAGATCCGGGTGTCGCTTCCGCACGAACTCGCGCCGGCGATCGGCAAGCGATATCCCCGCCTCGAGGAACGTCTCGGCGGATTGAAGCGATCGCTGCACGCCATCTACCTTCGACGTCATGAGATCTCCCTCGACTACGTCAGGGAGAAGGGCAAGCGGGACGCGAAGGCCGAGATCGAGTCGCTCGACGGCATGAACCCCTTCGTCTCGGGCCGACTGCTTCGGCTCTCCTTCGACGTGCATGCCATGCCGGCCGACGAACAGCTGTCGCTTCTCTTCCACGAACTGGGGGTCATCGACGAGGTGGTGGAGCACGAGACGCTCGCGACCTGGCTCGCATCCGCCATCAAGGCCGATGAAGGTCCGGCGGCCATCGAGGCGTTGCAGGCCGCGGTGGACGCGGCCTGGTCGGACGGAACGATGACGAAGCTCTCGCGACGCCGCCGTCCCCCCAAGCCCGCCGAAACAACCGGCGAAACGGCGAAGGATCCCGTCGAGGACACCGCCGCAGTCGCACCGGAAGTCGTCGAGACGCCCGTCGCGAAGAAGGCGCCCGTGAAGAAGGCGCCTGCGAAGAAGGCTCCTGCGAAGAAGGCTCCTGCGAAGAAGGCTCCTGCGAAGAAGGCGCCTGCGAAGAAGACGCCTGCGAAGAAGGCGCCTGCGAAGAAGGCACCCGCGAAGAAGGCGCCCGCGAAGAAGGCACCTGCGAAGAAGGCACCCGCGAAGAAGGCTTCGACCCGGAAGCGGAGCGGTTGATGTTCGGGCCAGCGGGGCTCGACCGGAGCCACCGGATCCAGCGGGTCCACCGGGTCAAGCGGGTCCACCGGAGCCACCGGTTCTGGGCTACCTCGCGAGGCTTCCTGCTGGGACTTGCGTGCTTCGTCACGGTGGCCGGATGTGCCGCCACGGGTGAACCGCCTTCGCGAAGCGGGACGGCATCGGCGATCGAGCAGGTCGACCGACGTGCGCGACTTCGTGCCGCCGCCATCCAGGAGCTTGAATCGACCCCGGAGGTCGTTCGGGTCCTGCCACCGCCGCCGATGCTCGCGGCCGAAGACACGACGGAATTCACCGGCCGAAGAACGGTCCGGTCGATCGCGGAGGCGCATCTCGATCCGGCGATCGTTCGGCTCGAGCCGCCCGAGGCGGTATCGAGGCCCGCTTCGGTTCGTGCGATCCGCGGGTACGTCCGCGGGCGAATGCAGCTTTCGGCGGGCCGACCCCAGGAAGCCATTCAACCGCTCGAATCGGCCGTTCGAGACGGCGGCGGCGACACCGCCTTGAGAGCGCTCGCGGTCGCGTTCGACGAGGTTGGAAACGTCGCGGACGCCCTGGCGATCCGGCGGAGGCTCGCTGCTCGAGGATCCGCGGACGATCGCGACCTTCGATCCCTCGGCCGTGAACTCGCGCGTCGACGTCGTTCCGAGGAGGCGCTCGCGGTGATCGCGGCGCGGTACCTCCGCGAAGTCGACCGAAGACCCCGGCTCGCCGCGGACGCGGTGCGGGATCTCATGCGGGCGGTCGAGGCGAGCGAAGGCGCGAGTGCCGCATCGGAACTTCGTGCGGCGGTGCTGGTGGAGGACGAGGGACGCCTGCTGGCGAATCTGCCGGCGGCGGTCGCGGCGGAGTGTCTGCTTCTGGCGGGGGACGACGCGGCGAAACGGGGTCGGCCGATCGTCGCGGATGAACGATGGAGCGCGGCGGCCTTGACGGGCGAGATCGATTCCGCGGTGCTCCGGCCGAGACTGGTCTGGTCGTCGGCGTCGCTGGGACGTGACGCGACGGTGCAGGAGATCCTGCTGGAGTCGAGCGTCGTGCCGACGGGGGTGGACCGCGAGATGTTCGCGTTGCTCCGTGACGGCGGGGTCGAGCTCCCGGAACTTCGGGAGGCGCTGGTGGAGCGGATTCTCGCGACCCCGGACGATCTCGCGGCGTCGACGCTGCTGGTCTCGCTCGATCCGAAGCGTGCCGCGGAGATCATTGGTCGACTGGATGCCGCGCAGGTGCCCGCCGAGCTTCGAGTCGCGCTCGTCGATGCCGCGATTCCCGGCGGTCCGAGCGCCGGAGTCGTCGTGGCGGCGGGCGTGGTCGATTCGACCAGGTTGCTGGATGTGGCGGTCGATCGGCTGATCTCCGCGCCCTGGAGCGATCAAAGCCTGCTGGACGCACTGCTCGACGAGCGGGTGGTCGAGGGATCGACGGACACCTCGCTGATTCGCGCCGAACTGCTTCGTCGGTACGAGCGACCGGGGCTCGCCGCCGACGCGCTCGCCGCCACCGGATTCCCGGCCGAGGATCAGGTCCGCCGTGTGGTGCGGATTCGGATCGCCGGGGACGTCGCGGATCCCGCCGGCGTGCTCGCGGTCGCGGACGAACCGTTCGACGCGTCGATCGAGGCGGCCCGGATCGAAGGCCTGCTGGTCGCGGGTGAACCCGAGCTTGCGCTCGCCGGTGCGACCGATCTCGTCGCCAGGACGCCGAGCAGCGCCGAGTGCTGGGCCGCCTTCGGTGAGGCCGCGGGTCGATTCCGGGGCCGGGAGCTCGACGCGGCGGCGGCATACGCTCGGGCGATTCGACTGGGCGATCGACGGTGGTCGACGAGGATCGGGCTCGCGCGGACCGTGCGCCGCCTCGAAGGGGAGGTCGCCGCGGATTCCGAGATCGGAATGGTGGTCGCGATGGTCGCCGAGGAACCCGCGTTCAGGCCGCTGGTCGAAGCCGACCGCGCGATCGCGTCGGGTGATCTCGCGACGGCGTCGCGTCTGTTGGATGGGATGCTCGAGAATCCGGAGGCGCGGGAGGAGGTCCTGGTGAGACTCCTCGGCGTCTGGCAGGCCACCGGTCGCATCGCGAACGGGCGGCGCCGACTCGAATCGCTCCTTGATCTTCATCCGGCGGATCCCGTGCTGCAGGACGCGGTCTTCGCCCTGCGGCAGTCCGACGCAAACCGGGCCAGGCTCCTCGAATCGCTTCGCCTCGAGTCCGCGGTGGCATTGTCGGGTCATCCGCGAAGGCGACTCGAACTGCTTCTCGCGGATCGACCGGAAGACGACGCGGAACGTGATCGGCTTGCGGGAATCCGGTTGGGCCATCGTCCGAACACCGCCTCCCGGAACATCGACGCGTTGGACCGCGCGATTCGAATGGAGGACGCGGCGGCGATCGATCGACTGCTGTCCGTCGTCTCCGGTCTCGACCCTTCCATGCTCGCACCCCGCCAACGACGCCGGCTCGCGGACGTGGCCGCGGCGGTCCCCGATCCACGGGGTGGAACGATCGTCGATCGCGTGGCGACCTGGTACCGCACCACCGACACGCCGGTCGACGTCGATGTCGCCTCGGCGATGGTTCGCACCCGCGGTGACGAAGCGGCACGGCCGGTGTTCGAAGATCTTCGTCCCGCCGCCGCCGCCACCTTTCTCGACCGAGACTGGCGGGCGGTGGGGCTGTCACTCTTCGACCTCGATCCGACGGCGTCCGCGGAACTTCTTCGGTTCGGGTTGCGAGCGCCGGACGCCGAGACCGAATCCGGGGGCGGGCTGCCACGCGCCGCGATCGCGGTCGCGATGGCCGCGGGGGGATCGGCGGACCTCGTGGTCGGGATGTTGGAGGCGGGAACCGAAGCCGGAATCGACTGGGCCGCGATCTACGAGGCGGGGGCCTCGAGGTGGGAGATCCTCGCCGCGGTCTCCGGGGACGCTTCGCTTCTCGGCCGGCTCGGATTGGCGAACGCACTCCTGGAAATCGCGGTGGCCGATCCCGAGGTCGATGCACCGACGATCAACAATCTGGGGTTCGCCCTCCTGGACGGGGACGCCGCCGCTCGTGAACGAGCGTCGACGCTGCTCGATCGGGCCTACGAGGTGGACGCGGGGAATCCAAGCGTGCTCGATTCCCTCGGCTGGTGTCGATACCTCCAGGGCCGCAACGACGCCGCGGATCCCGGTGGTGCCCTGGCCCTGATCGGTCGGTCGCTCCGGGCGAGAGCCGCCGCGGGTCGACCACTCTCCTCGGAGGTGCTCCTGCACTACGGCGACGCTTCCTGGCGGGCCGGTCGCGAGACCGATGCGGTCGCCGCGTGGAGTCGGATCACGGAGGAGACGCTTCGAAACGAGACCCTTGCACGCCGGCTGGCCGCGTTCGCCGGATTCCAGCGCGACGTCTGGGGCCGGGTGCTCGTCGATCCGCGATCGATGCACGACCGGATCGACGGTCGGTGGGAGCGGGCGGCGGAGGCTCGACTGTCGGCGATCGCGGAGGACCGAGCCCCCGCGGTCACGCCCATCTGGGCGGAAGTCGGGGAGGGCGCGCAGGCCGCGTCGGAATGAACCACAATGGCGGGCTGCGGGATCGTCCCGGCGGTTCGGACACGTACATTCGACAGCACTCCACGGAACATACAGATGGCCGGTCACAGCAAATGGGCCAACATCAAGCATCGCAAGGCCCGCGTCGACTCCAAGCGGAGCAAGCAGTGGAGCAACTGCAGTCGCGCGCTCATCGTGGCCGCCCGTGATGGTGGTGGCGATCCGAAGTTCAACACGACCCTTCGGTACGCCATCGATGATGCCAAGGCCGTGAACATGCCCAAGGACACGATCGAGAAGGCGATCAAGAAGGGCACCGGCGAGATCGAAGGAGAGACCTACGAACCCGCGCGATACGAGGGCTACGGTCCCGGCGGCGTCGCGATTCTCGCGGACTGCCTTCAAAGCAATGCGAACAAGACGGCTCCCGAGATCCGATCGATCTTCGACAAGGGCGGCGGCAATCTCGGCACGCAGAACTCGGTCGCGTTCGGGTTCACCCACGAAGGGGTGATTCATCTCGACGCGTCGAAGGCGGACGAGGACGAGGTCATCGAAGCGGCGCTGGAGGCCGGGGCGAAGGACGTCGCGACCGAGGACGGGCTGATGACCGTGTCGACCGAGCCGACGGATTTCATCGGGGTGAAGGACGCGCTCGTCGCGGCCGGATTCGAGATCGAACAGGCCGAGCTGACCTACACACCGGGCACCACCGTGCAGCTCGACGTGTCGGCGGCGAAGAAGTTTCTTCGGCTGATCGACACGCTCGAGGATCAGGACGACGTCCAGCAGGTCCACCACAACGCCGAGATTCCGGACGAGGCCTACGAGTGAACCACCCGCCGCGGGAGGGCCGCCGGCGGGAGCAGGTGACCTTCCTCGGCCGCGTCCAGGGGGTCGGATTCCGGGCCTTGGTCGCCCAGGTGGCCGCGGGCCGGCCGGTGACGGGCTGGGTCCGGAACGAATCGGATGGTTCGGTCCGAATGCTCGTGGAAGGCGTTTCCGGGGACCTGGACGCCCTGATCGAGGTGATTCAGGATCACCGGGGGCCGGATCTCGAGGCGGTGCACCGCGAAATCATCCCTCCCGAGGCCGTGAACGGGGGTGCTTCGGGCCATCTCGAGGGCTTCCGCATCAAGTTCAACCCGCTTCCGGACCGATGAGGACGTGCAGGGCCATTCTCCCCGGCCCCCGAAGGATCCCCGTCGACATGCACTCACTCCGCCTTCTTCCGTTGCTCTTCGCCGCTCTGACGCTCGTCGGATGCGGGAGCCGTACCGCGACGTTCCCCGGCTACAGCGATCCCGAGGTCTGGAACGCGATGGTGACCGTGGCGAAGAATCCCGAGTACGACGACTGGTTCGTGTTCGAAAACGAGGTCTGGACCGATCGTCCCGCGGGACGCATCGAGATCCACCGCTTCCTTCGTCGGGATCTCGTCCGGGTCGGCAACGATCCCGAACGACAGGAGGAGCGATGGAAGTTCGAGATCGCCTTCCTCAACACCGATCCGCCGACCATCGGTTTCTCCGCCCGCCAGATCACGGTGCCCGCCCATCTCTGGCGTGAAGCCGACCGCTACTTCGCGGACATGCGTTCGATTCTCGGCGTGGAAGGCCTGGACGTCGTGGAGACCGTCGAGGTCGAGGTCGAAGTCGTCGATCCCGAACCGGACGTCATCGAGCTCGAGGCGCCACCGGCGGTCGATCTCAACGTGATCGACGGCGACGACTGAACCGCCCGGGATACGCCGCATCACCTCCTCGCAACAACCCTCGGACGCGTCCCCGGAGCGATCTGCGCCAGTGGTGCGACCGCTCGACGCCGACGAGAAACGAAGTCTGCGCGGTCTCGGCGTGCTCGCCGCGTGCTGGACGTTTCTTCCCGCGCTCGCCGGTTTCTTCCTTCTGGCGAAGCTCGGTGATGCGTCGGATCTCCTTCGGACCATCGAGACCGACCTCGGTCGAATCGCCGCGATCGCGATCTTCGCGAGCTTCTTCGCGGTGACGTCGGGGCTGGGCGTGCTGCCGACCTACGCACAGGCGATTCTCGCCGGTTGGGCGTTCGGTGCCACCGGCGGCTCCGTGGGGGCCATTCTCGGCATCACCGCGGGCGCGATGCTCGGATTCGGTCTGGCGAGGCTGGTCTCCGGCGAACGCGTGCAGGCCATCATCGATGCCCGTCCGGTGGTCGCCGCCGTCCGGGATGCGATCCTCGGTGCCGGCGCGATTCGGGCCACCTACATCGTGGGTCTGCTTCGCCTGAGTCCGAACAGTCCCTTCGCCCTGTCGAATCTCGCCCTCGGCGGCGCCCGGACGCCGGTGATGCCCTATCTGCTGGGGACCATGTTCGGCATGGCGCCGCGGACCGTCCTCGCGGCGGTCTTCGCGGCCGGCGCCGCGGCGGACGGATCCCGCGATCTGGCCGCGGTCGTCCGTGAACGCGGGTGGTCGGTGACCCTCGCCGGCGTCGTGGTGCTGGTGATCGCGATCGTGGTGATCGGATCGATCGGCAAGCGGGCGCTCCGTCGGGCGCTCGATGCTCAGGAAGCCGCGAGCGAATCGAGCTGACGGCTCAGCTTGTTCTGAAGCGGTCCGCCCGAGCCCTGTTCAAGAGACAACTCGAGAAGTCGTGAGGCTTCGGTGAGGTCCTCGCTCGCCGCGTCGTCCTCCACACCGGGCATGCTCGCTCGGTAGGCGAGACAGAGACCCACTTCCGCGGTGACTTCGGAATCGCGGGTCTCGAGGTCGAGCAGGGCGCGACCGATTTCAACCGATCGGTCGAGTCGGTCGCGGATGTCCGCCGTCGCGGACCCGACCGCTTCGGGATCCAGCCCCTCCGCGATGGCGGCGATCGCGACCTCCGCGAGGTAGCGGTCCGCGCGGATGGCCAGGCGTCGGGCGTCGGCGTCCGGCAGCGTCCGCAGCCGGGGTTCGATGATCGAGTCGCGGAACCGACGAATCATCTCGGCGAAGGCCGTGGTGTCACCGCCGTCGAACCGGATCAGCCGGGCGGAGATCGACATCGCCTTCATCACGTCCGACACCCCGCCGCGACGATCGATCGGATCGAGCCACGCGACCTGCTGGGTGAGTTCGAGATGCTGTTCGAGATGACGTCGAGCGGTGGCGGGGGCGTCGTCCGCGAGGAGTTCCTGCAGGTAGAGATGGATCTTCGCGAGATCGCGTCGGGCCCGGTTCGATTCGATCCTCGCAGCGCGATCCGCGAGTCGCTCTCGGCGTTCGAGGGACCGCTCCAGCAGGGTTCGGGCGGTGACACGATCTCCGAGTCGCCGGTGCCCGTCCGCCATGCGGGCTTCGAGAATCGCGAGGTCGCGATCGGCGTCCTCGCCGTGTCGAGCATGAAACGCATGGGACGCTTCGTACGCCGCGATTGCCCCTTCGAAGTCCTCCGCGACGATCAGCAGGTCGGCGCGGTCGGTTCCCAGCATCGCGAGCTGGCGTCCGAAATCCTGTCCGGAATTCGAACCCGCCTCGGTGAAGAGCGCGATCGCCCGTTCGAGATACGGCAGGCGTTCGGCTCGAGGCGTCGCGTCGGCCTCCTCCATCGCGAGTTGGGCGGCGACCAGCAGCAGGTCGATCGAATCCGGATGCTCGACGCGGGCCGATTCGAGTTCCTCGGCGATCGCCGACCGGATGGCGGCGGCGGCGGCGGTGTCGCCGAGCGAGGGATTGCGGCGCTGCCACTGGATCCGCGCCTGTTGGAGCTGGAGCGCGAGCTTGCGGGCCTGGATCGTCGCATCGTCAGGCACCGCCCGGCTCACGCGTTCGAGTCGATCGAGCATCATCGCGCCGAGGGAACTGGCGGTGTCGAGCTGATTCGCCTCCTGCAGTGAACGAATGAGGCTCTCGGTGCCCGAGGCGGCCGCTTCGATCTCCAGATCCGCGAGCGCCGCTCGGACCTGTTCGGCCGCTTCGGCCCGGGCGGTCTCGGCGTCGGCCTTCGCGGAGGTGATCTCGAGCGCCTGCTCCGACGCCCGTGCCGTCAACACCGCGACGGTCGCGAGCGACGCGAAGGCGATGGTGAGCAGGCAGGCGACGGAGACCGCGAAGCCCGCTCGGTGTCGGGCGAGGAACCGGGTGGTGACGTAGGCGATCGACTCGGGGCGGGCTTCCACCGGGAGTCCGTCGAGGTGGCGCTGGAGATCCTCGACGAGTTCCCGCGGCGAACCGTAGCGGCGGGAGGGTTCCCGTCGGAGCGCCTTCAGGATGATCACGTCGATGTCGCCGTCGAGGCGACGCCGGATCCGATCGATGCCGCTGTTCCGGCTGGTCGAGATCCGTCTCGCCGCCTCCGCATCGATCGATGCGGTCGATACCGCTTCGCTCGGGCGGAGCGGTTCGGTCTCGAGTTTCGCGTCCCGGATGTTCACGTATCCGCGGTCGACGTCCGCGAAGGGAAGCCGGCCGGTGAGGAGTTCGTAGAGCACCACCCCGAGGGAGTAGACGTCGGCCCGGGTGCCGATCGATTCGCCCGTGAACTGCTCGGGGGCGGCGTAGTCGGGCGTCAGGACACCCTCGCCGGCCTGCGTCACCCGGCTGCCGAGTCCGCCGAGATCGGGGTTCACGATCTTCGCGATGCCGAAGTCGAGCAGTTTCGGATCGCCGTTCGGCGTCACCATGACGTTGTCGGGCTTGATGTCGCGATGCACGACGAGATTCTCGTGGGCATGCTGCACCGCCATCGCGACCCGCATCGTCAGCCGGATTCGATCCTCGATCGACAGTCGCTCCCGGTCGCAGAAGGCGGTGATCGTCGTGCCTTCCACGAACTCCATGGCGAGCCAGGGCCGATCGTCCTCGAGCGTTCCACCGTCGATCAGCCGGGCGATGTCCGGGTGGTCGAGCGACGCCAGGACCTGACGTTCGAGTTCGAAGCGCTTGACGACCGTCTCGTCGCTGGTCGATCGCGAGAGGATCTTGATCGCGACCCGTTGTCGGAATCCGCCTTCGGCGCGGCTGCCCTCCCAGACCTCGCCGAATCCACCGCGGCCGATCGGCATTTCCGCGTCGATCTGGAACACGCCGACCCGATCGGGACGGCGAAACCGGCCGCCCCGGTGGGATCGCGGTTTCGAGTCGGCGTCGTCCGAGCCGCGGCGACTCGGAAGTGGAGGCACGTCGGAGATCGGCGTGGCGACCGCGGTCTGCTCCACGGTTCGGTCGAGATCGAGCTCGACGGTCGCCGCTGCTTCGCGGGTCATCGATTCGACCGCGGCGAGCACTTCGGCGAGCAGATCGACGTCATCGCCGCAGAGACGGGCGGCGACGTCCGCGGGGCGCTGGTCGGGCTCCGCCCGGATCTTCGCGAGGATGTCGGCGACGCGTGCGTCCGTGCTCATGGTGGTGTGTTCCGGGGTTCCGCGACGGGGTCCGGCCCCGTCGGATCGAGCGTAGCACGCCACGGCCGATCCGTGACACCACGGCTCGGATCAAACGCTGGATCGGGGGGCGGGGGCGGCGGCGGCGGCGTGGATCAGGGGACGATGCACGGCCCCCAGAAGCCGAGGAACAGACCGAGATCCGCCGAATTCGTGGTGCCGTCGTCGTTCAGGTCCGTGGCGCACACCGTTCCGCACGGTCCCCAGTAGCTCAGGATGAAGGAGAGATCGGCACCGCTGACCTCGCCATCCCCGTTGAAGTCCGCCTTGTTGCAATCCGGGACGTCCTTCGTGATCAGGCCCAGCAGGGTCACTTCGGGCGTCTCGCCGGAGCCGGCGCCGACACCGACGCTGAGCGTCGGCTGGGCGGGCAGGCCCGTGAAGGACGCGGAGGTCTCGCCGATGCCGAGGGCGAGCGCGGACGCGGCGGTGTCGAGCGAGATCTCGTTGATGAGGTCGAGCTGGATGACGTTCAGGCCGCCCGAGGTTCGAGGACGGTAGACGAGCAACGCCGGATCGGTGCCGTCGGAATCGACGACGCCGACCACGATCTCCGAGCCCGGCTCCGAATCGAATCGGCCCGCGGTGATGGCGGTGGCCGTTCGAGGCGCCGGCAGGGGAATGGTGCTGCGGCTGAACGAAGTCGTTCCGCTGATGATGTCGAGCGTGCCGAGGTCGGTCGCCACGATCGACTCCGCGGCACCATCGCCGTCGAGGTCCGCGGCGGCCACGCCGACCGGCAGTCCCGAGAGGCCCACCGTGGCGGTGACGTCGAGGCCACCGGTGGTCGGGTTCGGCTGGACGATGGACAGGATTCCCGAGGTCTGGCCTCGGATCCCGGAGGATCTTCCACCCACGCCCAGCGGTGCGTCGGGATCCTTCTTGTTCTCGTCGTCGATCGGGGCGGACGGGCCGGGTTCCTCGCCCACCTGCACGTCGGCGCTCTTGACGAAGAGTCCGCCGCCCTGGGATCGATATCCCGTCGCGGTGCCGCTCGACTTCGACACCACCACGATGTCGTCGCCGTCGGCGAACAGGAAGTTGCTCGATCCGGCGGTCCCGAGATCCGTGGTCAGCACCGCGGAGGGACCGGTGTCCACGGCGAGATTCGCCGCGGTTTGAAGGTCCGAGGGGTCGGCCGACGGATTCAGCAGGATGGTCAGGTCGTCGTCGCCGAAGTTCGAGATCGCGAGGTCGTTGGTCCCGTCGCCGTCGTAGTCGCCGCTGGCGATGTCGGTGGGCGAGTTGCCCAGCACGTAGTCGAACGGACCGGAGAAGCCGCCGCTCGCGGTCGGACTGTAGATGCTGAGCTTGCCCGCCTCGGTGGCGATCACGATCTCGTCGAACCCGTCACCGTTCAGGTCGGTCGCCTCGATCGCGAAGGTCGCGGCGCCGATCCCGAGGTCCGTGATTTCTTCCGGGACGTTCGTGGTGTCCTCCGCGACCACGACGCCGACGAGGAGATCGGCGGCTCCGAACCCGTTGGAGCCCTGGAAGATCGGATCGATTCGTCGGCCCGGTTCCCCCGACGTGACGATCGTCGAGAAC
The DNA here is from genome assembly GCA_029248335.1 of Phycisphaerales bacterium. GTDB lineage: Bacteria > Planctomycetota > Phycisphaerae > Phycisphaerales > SM1A02 > UBA12014. Next base: position 49,989 of record JAQWJM010000127.1, on the reverse strand, counting down.
GTGCTGGAGAATCCGCTGAGCACCTCGATGAGGGAAACCGTCGTGCCGAGCGGGGGCAGGGCGGCACCGTCATCCGGTCCGATCTCGAGCGTGCCCAGCAGGCTGGCGCTGCCTTTGCACAGGATCATCGGAACGAAGCCACCGGAGAGCGCATCGATGTCGAGGCGAAGGGTGGACGCCGCCCGGATGTCGAGAAAACTCGTTTCGATCCGTGTCGAAGGCGAGAGTTCGAGCCTGCTCGCGAAGCCGGACTTCCCGACTTCGATGGAATCGAGAAACGACGAAGTCTCGGTGGTGAGGTCGATTCGGAGGCTTCCGGGGCGAAGTGCGGAGGTGGTGTTCCGGCCGCCGATCGTGAGCCCGCCCGCGAACAGGCTCGACACGGGCCCCTGAAGGCTCAGGGTCACGTCGTCGCGGCCGAAGATGAGCTCGCCGACGTTGACGTCCGTTCCGAACACCTCGTATCCAAGCGTGGCACCGATGTCGAAGACGGCGGTGTCGATGGAGCCCGGAACCGACCCGGTGGACCAGTTCGACGAAAGGTCGAAATCGCCTCCGCCCGAATTGATCCAGTTGTTGTCGCTCTTCTGTGCGAAGGCGGCCGATGCGGGCAGGAGAAGAAGGAAGGTGGTGGCGATGGCGGGGGTTGAAAACTTCATGAACCTTGATCCTAGCTCGGGCGTTTCGGGTGTGACGTTCCCCGGAGGGAATCGTGAGGGGTCGTCGTTGATTCTGAATATGGAGTCATCGAGTCGGACGGGCCGGGGGTGGTGCCGTGCCTTCGATGGCGGTGGTTGATCTCGTTTTCGTCGAGTCGTGGAGGGCGAGGGCCAGGCGCGTCACCGGTGTGACGCGGTCGCCGAGTGAAATCAATTGAATGGTCCCTCGTCTCGTGCGGGTCGCTCGTTCGTCCTTCGTTTCATGTCGCTGACTGGTCGTCCGTCCTGTCTGGGACGAAGGTGACTGATGTTCGGTCTCCCGGTCAGATCGAGCACGGGCCCCAGAGACTGAGGAAGAGGCCGAGATCCGCCGAATTCACGACGCCGTTCTGATCGAGATCCTGGGCACAGCCTTCACAGGGGCCCCATGCACCGATGATCGAGCCGAGGTCGCCGCCGTCGACCACACCGTCTCCGTTGAAGTCCGCCTTGCTGCAGGCGGGCGTCTCGATGGTCTGCAGGCCGAGGAGATTCACCGCAGGGTCGCCACCCTGGAGCGGCAAGGCGCCGATGTTGAGCGAAGGTCGCTCGGACGTCGGCGTGCCACCCGTACCCAGCGCGAGCGCGCTGACCGCATCTTCGAGCGGAATCACGTTGACGAGATCGATCAGGATCCCGTCACCCGGTCCTTCGATCGGTCGTGGACGGAGGACGAGAAGTTCGGGGTCCTGATTGTTCTCGCCGATCATCGCGATCAGGATCTCGGGGCCCGGCACGTCGTCGAACTGCCCGGTGGTGATCGCGGTGGCGATCATGCCGGCCGGAAGGGGGATCGAGCTTCGACTGAAGTCGATCTCTCCACGAATCAGATCGAGGTTGCCGGTCGTCGTGATGACCAGGGTCTCCGGTGAACCATCACCATCGACATCCGTCGACGCCACGCCGTTGGGGATGCCGGACAACGGCACGGTGCCCACGACTTCGAGGCTGCCATCGACCGGATCGGGCTGCACGATCGTCAGGATCCCGGTCGGGGAACCGCCGCGAAGTCCGCTCGCCGTTCCGCCCACGCCGACGGGTGGATCGGGGTCCTTCTTGTTCTCGTCGTCGATCGGTGAGGATGGGCCGGGCTCCTCGCCGACCTCGACTTCCGAAACCTTCTCGAACGTGCCGCCGCCGCGCGACTTGTATCCGGTGGCGGTTCCGGTCGTTCGGGACACCACGAAGAGATCCGCGCCGCCAGAGACCAGGTTGCCTTCCGCCTCGCCGAGGTCGATGGTCGCGATCGAAGCCGGACCCGCGGGAACGACGAGATTCTCGGCGGCCACGAGCGCGTCGGGGTCCTCGTCGGGATTGAGCAGGATCGACAGGTCGTCGTCTCCGAAGTTGGCGATCGCGAGGTCGATGGTGCCGTCACCGTCGTAGTCGCCGCTGGCGATGTCCACGGGGATCAGACCGATCACGTAGTCGAAGGGGCCGGCGATTCCACCACTGGCGGTCGGCTGGTAGATGCGAAGCTTGCCCGCTTCGGTGGCGATCACGATCTCGTCGATCCCGTCTCCATCGAGATCGGCGGCCTCGATCGCGAAGGTCGGTGATCCGATCTCCAGCGATTGGCCCGGCACCGCGACGTTCGTGGTCTCCGCCGTCCGGATCGTGCCGATCAGTCGATCCGGGGTGCCGTCACCATCGGTGTCGATGAACTCCGGCGCGATTCTCCGACCCGGCTGGGCGGCCGTCACGATCGCGGGGATCGAGGCGTTCTGGATGCCCGACGGCACGAAGAGAAGATCGATGGTGGTTCCAAGCGGAGGAAGCAGCGCCCCCGGCTGGCGGATGATCTCGATGGTGCCTTTGAGCGACGCACCCTTCTTCGCGAGGAGCACCGGGTCCGACGTCGAAGCACCGGAATCCTGGTCGAGTTCGAAACGGACCGTGGCGCTCGGTCGGAGGTCGAAGAACAGCGTTCCGATCCTCGAGCTCGGTGCGATCGCGAACTGGCTGGCGAATCCCTGATTGCCGACCTCGATGAAACTCAGGAAGGCGGGACTCCCGGGATCCAGCTGAAGCCGGAGCCTGCCGGGGCGAAAGTCACTGTTGGAAGGCCGTCCACCGATGTCGAGGAACTCGGCGAAGAGGACCTGTCCGACGCCGGAGAAGCGAGCATTCACGTCGTCCCCACCGATTTCGATGCCGCCTATCTGGCCACTGGTGCCGAGCACGGTGTACGGCTGGGAACCACCCACCTCGAACACCGCGGTGTCGAACGGTCCCGGAATCTCCTGAAGCGACCAGTTCCCGGGATCATCGAGATTGCCGCCCCCCGGACGCAGCCATTGATTCTCGACCTGTTGGGCGAGCGTGGTGGTCGTCGAGAGAAGCAGGGTGGAGATCAGGATCGAAATCGAATGTTTCATCTGAACCAGACTCCCGGGGGGTGAGGACCCGGACGGCCCCGATGTTCGAGGACGCCGCATCTTCATTGTCCAAGTCGAAGCGATCGAACTCAACGCCAAATCGAGAAGTACGGAAGTAGGACGGTGGCACGGAAAACGCCATCCACGCCTCACCGGGGTTGATAGCGATCGAATCCGAGGTTTGTGACACCATGGCGGTGGATCAGCGTGTTTCTCAGCGGGTCGTTCGTGAAATTGAAGTGCGTTATCAGGCACCGAAACGGTCCTGTGCAGCGTTCGGGTGCGATGGGGCGGCGTAAAAAAGTACCCCCGGCCGAAGCCGGGGGCGGAGGGAGGGAAAAGGGCTGATTGAGCGAGGTGTGGGATTGATTCCCGAACCTCGGAGTCCCCGAAGGGGCTCTCGATGATTGCTCACCGATGCCCAACTATGGCATCCGGTGGAAGAAATGCAAGAACATAGCTCCGAAAATGGGCCTTTTTCCGGCCGTGCCCTCACCATCGGACGCCGGCACGACGATGTGGTGATGGCGGGCCTCGGTGCTCCAAAAGACCGCGGAAAGTGGCCTCGGTGCTACCATTCCCTCCTTCTTCGACCACCAGGAGCGATCAATGCGTTCATCCACCGGCCTGACTTCCGTCATTCACCGCCACCGTTCAGCCTTGCTCCTCGCCGTTCTTGCGGCGCTCGGCGGCTGTGGAGACGGGGCGGCGACGAACCCGCCCGAGAAGACCGCCGAAGCGACCGTGGCCACCAACAAGCCCGCGAATCCCGATGCAGTCGTGCTGCCGGAGGCCCGTGGCACGGCGGACCCCAGCATCTCGCAGACGTCGCTCACGGATTCGCCGCCGGTCGAGATCGTCCCCAACATCCTCGACTTCGGTTTCATCCCGCCGAACGAGGATGCCGAAGGGTCCGTCAAGATCTTCAATCGCGGCACCGAGCCGTTGATGATTCTCGCCGCCGAGCCCTCCTGCAAGTGCACGACGCTCAGCGATCTGGGGGGGACCACGATTCCGCCCGGGGAAAGCGTCGATCTCGCGGCCGTGCTCGAAGGCGCTCCGAACACCGGCCCCAAGACCGCTTCGATCAAGGTGCTCTTCGATGGCTACTCGGTGGTCGAAGTCGTCGACCTGAAGGCGGAGATCACGCTTCCGATCCGGGCGATTCCCCCGCATATCAACGCGGTCCGGAACCAGAATCGCCAGGGACGGATCGTGGTCGAGGCGATCGACGGCGAGCCGTTCTCGATCTGCTCGTTCCATGGACTCCCGCCGACCTATCTCGGCTTCGACCCCGCGACCGACGAACCGAGGAGCCAGTACATCCTCTCCTTCGACCTCGATCGCCTCCCCGCGCCGTATCCGAGATATCTCGTCATCGAGACGGATCGTCCGGAGACGCCGATGATCGACGTCTATCTTCGACACGAGACCACGCTGCCGAAGCCGAACCGGAATCTCCGGATGGCCGGCGGCTTTCGATTCCCGCTGGGCCTGATCAAGCAGGGTTCGTTCGTCGACTTCGAAGTCCGATTCGACACCGTCTCGTCGCCCATCGCCACCGTGATCAGCGAATCACCCGACTGTCGGGCCCAGATGCTCGGCATCACGACCGAGGAGACGGAGGACGGGATCATCACGCTGGTGAAGATTCGCGTCACGCCCGCCTCGGACTACGTCGGCGTGCTCTACGCCTCGCTCTCGGCGATGACCGCCGACGGCCAGACCGCACCGTTCCACGTCTTCGGCGTCGTGTCGCCGGATGGTGAACCCTGTGTCGGTCCGACCCGCGAGCCGCTGCCGCCCTCGGCGGGCCCCGGTCCCCGCCCGGCATCGACCTCCGGCTGACCCCGGTTCGGCGCTTCGAACATCAAAGGCCCGGCGGCACGAACACGTGCGGCCGGGCCTTCGCTTCTCACTGGTCCGTTCGATGCCGGGCGCGTCGGTCAGATCGAACCGATCATCCGAATCCCGGCGAAACCCATCAGCAGAATGAATGCGATTCGGATCGTGGTGATCGGAAGCCGGCGCACGAGACGGGCTCCGAGCCAGCTGCCGAGAACCGCGGCGGGCACGATCGCCGCGGCGATGAGCAGTGAATCGGTGGCCGAGAGCGATCGGCCCTCGGCGTCCACGAGTTCGCTCAGGCTCAGATTCTTGTAGATCGCGCCCATCAGGGCCATCGGCAGCGTCACCGCGGCAGAGGCGACGATCGCGATTCGCAGCGGAACCCTGGCCAGAAATCGAAGGCCCGGAACCGCGACGAGTCCGCCGCCGATTCCAAGGAGTCCACCGAGGAAGCCCATGAAGCCGCCGATGCCGGCGAGGATGAGGCGAGGGGGTGGACCCGCGTCGGCCTGTTCCGTCGTCGACGGATCCGAAGCCGTTTCGGTACGGCTCCGCAGGAGTCGGAACGCCTCGAATCCCGACATGAGGATCAGAAAGCCGCCGAAGACGCCGGCGAGGATCTCGGCGTCGAGGTGGTTGCTGGCGAGGACGCCCAGCAACACCATCACGACCGCCGCGGGGAGCATGCGAAGGACGAGTCCTCGGTCGATCGCGCCGGCTCGGTGGTGGGTCAGCGTCGCGGTTCCGGCGACGAACACGTTCAGCACCATCGCGGCCGCCTGGTAGATCTGCTGATCGGGGCCGATCAGAAGCGTCGCGGCGGGAATGAAGACGGTGGAGCCGCCGATGCCCAGCAGGCCGCCGATCAGTCCGGCGGCGAGTCCGATGCCACCGAATGCGACGATCTCGAGGAGAGCCATCGCCGGAGTGTACGCAATGCCGACGGTGGTGCGGTCTGTGCGGGTCGGGCCGGTCCGGAAACGACAAAGTCGCGAGCGAGGCGACGAACACCGTTGCGGGGATCCCGGAATCGCGCAACCTCGTCGTTCGATCGCACCGTGAGGTGAATCACCGTCGTCCAACGGTGGAGCACCACGGCGCCGGAGCAAGCCGACATGCGAAGACCGGGACCCATCATGACGTTCCTGCTCGGGCTGGTTTTGGTCGGCGGTGCGGTGCTGACCGGCACCGGACTCCGCGACTCGATCGCCTCGGATTCGAAGTCGACGATCCGGTTCCACGACGGTCGTCCGATCGTTCCGGTCAAGTCGGTTCGAATGCGGGTGACCGCCTACAGCCCGGATCATCGTTCGTGCGGCGATCAGGCGGACGGCATCACCGCCAGCGGATACTCCGTCCACACCAACGCGGGACGACTGGTCGCCGCGGATCGCAAGGTCTTCGGATTCGGACAGCTCCTGTCCATTCCGGGATACGCGAACGAAGGCGTGGTACCGGTGCTGGATCGCGGCGGGGCGATCAAGGGCAACCGACTCGACGTGCTCTATCCGACCCACGAACGCGCCATGCAGTGGGGCGTGAAGCACCTGGTCGTCACGGTGTGGGCGTATGCCGACGGAAAGCCGATCGGCTACAAACGACCACGCGGCCGCTGAAGTCGAGCGGCCGCGGGAAGCGATCGGCGACGTCTTTCCGGCGTTTCCGCCGTGGTTTCGGAAATCGACGACACCTGCACTACCGTTGCGCGATGATCAGTCGCGTCACCAGTTTCATCCTGCACGGCGTCCGAGCCGAGACCTGCCGAATCGAGGTCGATCTCTCGCCGCACGGGCTGCCCACGATCGGCATCGTGGGACTTCCCGATGCGGCGGTTCGGGAATCGGCGGAGCGGGTGCGGACCGCGATCCGCAACGCGGGATTCCCGTGGCCCAGATCCCGCCTCACCGTGAATCTCGCGCCGGCGGATGTTCGCAAGGAAGGACCGGTGTACGACCTGCCCATCGCCGCGGGCGTGCTCGCCGCGTCGGGATCGATCCGGGACGCATCGGCCGGAGGTCGTCGAATCGAGGACTGGCCGATGGCGGGGGAGCTGGCCCTCGACGGCACGGTGCGGCCGGTGCGCGGGGTGCTGGCGCTGGCGGAACTCGCGGCCCGCGCGAACTCGGCCGGCGTGATCGTCGCGTCGGCTTCGGCGTCCGAAGCGCGACTGGTGAGTGATCTGCCGGTGGTGGCCGTCGACGACCTTCGAGGTCTGGTGTCCTTCCTCGGCGGTCTCGATCCGGTTCCGTCTTCAGTCGAAGAGTCAGGGTCGTCGACGAGCGATCCGCACGATCGACACCGACCGACGACGCTCGATCTCTCGAGCATTCGCGGTCAGTCGGTGGCCAAGCGGGCGGTCGAGATCGCGGCGGTCGGCGGACACAACCTGCTGCTGGTCGGGCCGCCTGGATGCGGCAAGACGATGATCGCCCGGGGGCTGGTGGATCTTCTTCCCCCGCTCCGGCGGGACGAGATTCTCGAGGTGCAGGCGGTCCGTTCCGCCGCGGGACTTCCGTTCGACGCGGCGACGCTCTCCCGCCCTGGTTTTCGAACGCCGCATCACACTTGCAGTGCGGCGGCCCTGGTCGGAGGCGGCAGCAATCCTCGTCCCGGCGAGGTCAGTCTTGCGCATCACGGGATCCTGATGCTCGACGAGCTCCCGGAGTTCTCCGCCGCCGCGATCGATGCGTTGCGTGAACCGCTGGAGGATGGCGTGGTGACCGTCGCCCGGGCCGCGGGAACGGTCCGGTTTCCCGCGTCGGTGGTGGTCGTCGGCACGATGAACGGATCGCGGAGCGGTTCCGCGGGACCATCGTCCGGGGAAGGCGTGGATCGACGCGTTCTCGAACGGATCGGGGCCGCGGTGCTCGATCGATTCGATCTCCACGTGATCATGCGGGCGACCCCGGTCGCGGCGTTTCTCGATCCGCCGGACGGACCCTCGACCGAAGCGGTGCGTCGGCGGGTGGACTCGGCCCGCAGCTTCGGCGCCGCGCGTTCCGGTCCGCTCAATGCGCGGCTCTCGGGCGAGCGACTCGACACGGCGTGCGCCCTCGACCGACCGTCCCTGCATCGACTCGCGAACATGGTCGAGGAGCTCGGACTGAGCGGGCGGGCGTTCGATCGGATCCGCCGGGTCGCCCGCTCCATCGCCGACCTCGACGGATCGACTCGGGTCGGGGCGACGCATCTCGAGGAGGCGGTGGGCTATCGGGTGCTCGATCGATGCTGAACTCCGGGGCGGCATCGCGATTATGCTCGCCGGAACGTGACCACCTCTGAACTCGAATCCCCGCTCCAGCCCGGTCGTTCCGGGATTCGCGAGGTCTGGTCGCAGGCCTGGCCGACCGTCGCGACCATGACGAGCTACACCGTGATGGGGTTCGTCGACGCGTTGATGGTGGCCCGTCTCGGGCCGCTCGAGGTCGCGGCGCAGGGCAACGGCGGCATCTGGTCCTTCAACCCGATCGCGTTCGTCTTCGGCATGTTGACGGTGGTGAACACCTTCGTCGCCCAGAACGTCGGGGCGGGACGCCGCGATCAGACCGCTCGATACGGATGGGCGGGGGTCTGGCTCGCGGTCAGCGCCTGGCTGGTGCTCCTGCTTCCGTGGGCGATGGTGCTTCCGTTCATCTTCGATGCGGCGGGGCACGAGCCCGAGCTCGTCGCGCTCGAGACCGAATACGCGACGATCCTGCTGCTGGGCGGCGTGCTCCTCATCGCGGGCAAGGCGATGAGCCACTGGTTCTTCGGCTATCAGCGTCCCGGCGTCATCACCATCTCCGCGGTCGCGGCGAACGTGGTGAACGTCGTCGCGAACGCGATCCTGATCTTCGGAGAGGCGGGCATTCCCGAACTCGGCATTCCGGGAATCCCCGGAACGCCGGCACTCGGGCTCGCCGGCGCGGCGATCGGCACGGTGATCGGCACCGCGGTCGAGGTGATCGTGCCGATGGTGGTGTTCCTCGGACCACTGTTGAATCGAGAGGTCCGAAGTCGTGGGAACTGGCGGCCGGATCTTCGGGCGATGCGGGACCTGCTTCGACTGGGCTGGCCGGCGTCGCTCCAGTTCGGCAACGAGATGATCTGCTGGGGTCTCTTCGTGACGGTCCTGATCGGCCGATTCGGAACCGACCATCTCACCGCCGCCTGGGCGGTGATCCGGTACATGCATCTGAGCTTCATGCCGGCGGTGGGCTTCTCGGTCGCGACGACGTCGTTGGTCGGCAAGTGGATCGGCGCGGGGCGGCCCGACATCGCGGTGAGCCGGGCGCGGATCGCGCTCGGGCTCGCGGTGGGCTACATGTCCGTCTGCGCGCTCGGCTTCCTCGTGTTCCGTGATTCACTCATCGGGGTCTTCGTGGGCGGCGACGCCTCACCGGAGGCGAGGGCGGCGATCGTCTCCATCGGCGCGACGATGCTGGTGTGGGCGGCGTTGTTCCAGACGATGGACGCGGTGGGAATCGTGTATTCGGGTGCGCTTCGCGGCGCCGGAGACACCATCTGGCCCGGGGTGGTGTCGTCGATCCTCGGCTGGATGCTGCTGGTCGGTCTGGGGTGGTTCCTGGTCGAAGCGGCCCCCGGCCTCTCGTCGGTGGGGCCCTGGATCGGGGCGACGGTCTACATCCTTGCATTCGGGATCGTGATGGCGGTCCGATTCGAACGGCAGGCCTGGCGGGGGATCTCCCTCGTGACGGAGGGCGGAATCCCCGGTCCCCACCTTCCCGCAGGCCCGGCGGCGCCGGCGCTGGATGGAGCCTCCGCGTACCGAGATCTGGCGGATGACGTGGCCGATTCCGCTCGGACCGGCGTTTCCGACGCCGCTCGCGAGGTTGAGGACCGGTCGCGGGGCGAGTAGAATCATGGATTCCGTTCGACCGGACCACTTTTCAGCGGAGCACTGAGCACATGAGCGAAGGACTCGACACCGTCATCGGAGGCGGCGCGATCGACGAGGCGCGAGCCGACGCGGTCTTCAAGCAGGGACTCGACTGCGAGTCCGCGGGCGACCGGCTCGGTGCGATCGTCGCATACCGTGAAGCGGTCTCGCACTGCGGCAAGCCCGAGCACCTCCACCGACTCGCCTATCTGCTCGACCTCGTCGGGGAAGAGGAAGAGGCGATGCAGATCTACGAGGCCGCTCGGGAGTCCGGTTCGCCGAAGCTCCAGACGCTGGTCAACCTCGCGGTGATCTACGAGGACTCCGGCGACTTCGCCAAGGCCGAGTACATCCTGAACCAGGTCATCGAGAGCGACCCGAACGAACCCCGGGCCCGGCTCTTCCTCAAGGACGTCCAGGCGTCACGCGGCATGTACTACGACGACGACGAGGATCGAACCTCGTCGCGTCACGACGCGATCCTCGACATTCCGGTCACCGACTTCGAACTCTCGGTCCGGGCGCGGAACTGCCTCAAGAAGATGCAGATCCGAACGCTTCGCGACCTCGTTCGCGTGGGTGAAGCGGAGCTCAACAGCTACAAGAACGTCGGTGACACGACCGTCGCCGAGATCAAGCAGATGCTCGCGAGCAAGGGGCTCCGGCTCGGGCAGGACACCGCGGGCGGACCGCGACTCCGGCAGGAGGACATCGATGAACTCCACGAACGTGGCATCACCGACCAGATCCTCAACAAGCCGATCTCGGTGCTCGATCTCTCGGTGCGGGCCCGCAAGGCCCTGCAGATGCTCGGGGTGCTTTCGCTGGGTGAACTGGCGGCGCGAACCGAGGCCGAGCTGCTCGGCGTGAAGAACTTCGGCCAGACCAGTCTGGACGAGATCAAGGAACGCCTCGGCGACCACGAACTGTCGCTCAAGACCTTGGATTGACCGAGCGTTTCACGTATTTCATGCATATCATGCGGATCATCCACCGCCCGTCCCGATTTCGGGGCGGGCGGTTTTCTCATGACGGCTTCCTCCGCCTACACTCCTGCGAGCGTGGCGCCGTGGGGCTCGACCTTTCGACGCGTCCGGTCCCGGTCCAGGGGGTGTGGCATGAGGAATGAAGACTCGAATCACCGCGACGGCGATGCACCGGTGTGCATCCCCCGGCGTACCGTGCTGCTGGCGGCTTCGACGCCGATCCTGCTGCCCTTCGCCTGTTCGAGAACCGATGGAACGGCGGACCAGGCGGCGGGTGATCCACCGGTCGCGGCGCCCGCCAGGACCGAAATCCCCGATCTTCGACCGTTTCCACCGAGTTCCGAGCCACTCGTCCGCATCAAGGTCGCGAGCACGTCGCGACGTACCGTCGAACTCGGGCGGGTGGGGCAGCGTCTGTGGGTCACCCAGCCCGGTTCGAAGTCGGCGGGCCGGGCGGCTCGCGGTCCGGTGCGAATCGTCCGGGATGACCAGGGCTGGAGCGTGCGATGGTCGCAGGGTGGACGGGGTTCGTCCGCTCGGTACGCCGGCGGTGATCCGCTGGCGATCGCGAACGGAAACGAACAGGCCGACGGGATCGACTTCGAGGGGCGACGTCTTCGTGGAACGATCCGAATCGTTCCGATTCGGAAGACCGGTGGTGAACCGGAGCTCGATCTCGTGTGCACGCTTCCGATGGAGCAGTACCTTCCGGGCGTGCTCGAGAAGGAACTCTTCGGGTCGTGGCGACCCGCGACCTTCGAGGCACAGGCGGTCGCGGCGCGATCCTTCGCGGTCTGTGAACGAGCGTTCTGGTTGCGGCGGCGTCACTACGACATGGTGGCGGGACAGGCGAGTCAGGCGTGGAGCGGGGGCGCCGCCTCGCGTCGATCGAGGGAGGCCGTCACATCGACCGCCGGTCGCGTCCTGCTCTGGCGAGGGCAGGTCGTTCCCGCCTATTACAGCGCGGCGTGCGGTGGCCGACCGGCGAACGCGATCGAGGCGATCTCCGCGAACCAGGTCAACAAGATCGCGCCGTTGATGGTCGACGGCGCGGTGGCGAGGCGCCGCTGCGGCTGCACCACGGACAGTCCGCATGCGGACTGGCGGATCAGCGTGGGCAAGGACGCGATGCTCGAGGCCCTCAGGGCCCACGGACGTCGGATCTCGAATCGGGCCCTGGCGTCCATTCAAGGTCCCGTCAAGGTGACGGTCCGTCGTCGCAACGCGGCGGAACGCCCCATCGACTTCGAGATTCGGGGGGCGAACGCCCCGATCCCGGTCGTCCTGCCGGCGGGTCGGATGCGATCCGTGGTGGCGGATGCGGGCGGACGTCGTTCCTGGAAAGACGGCCCTCGATCGGCATGTCTCGAATTCAAGGGGACGAGCGAGGATTACGAGATCGAGGGTCGGGGGTTCGGCCACGGCGTGGGACTCTGTCAGTACGGAGCTGAGTCCATGGCCGGGTCCGGTGCCTCGAATCTCGAGATTCTTGCTCGGTACTACCCCGGCGCCACCGTCGGCGTCGCCTGGGAATCTCAGGCGAGCGACCGAGCTGCGGCAGGCTGAGTGGAACGACGGGTCGGCTCGGAGTTCGCAGGGTCGGATGGCTTGCGGGGTCACCCGGGCTTCCACCGGGCCGAGGCCTCCAGATGTACGTCTCTGATTCCCAGGTGCCCATGAAAAAAAGACCGGACGCGTCTTTTCAGAGCGCGTCCGGCCTTTTATGTTTCCTCGGCCTCAGCCTGGAGGTGGGTGAAGTCACTTTCGTGCCTCTGCCCCTTGTGATGCTTGTACAGGAGTTCCCTTTTCCCAGTACTCGCGTTTTTCCGCTGCGGGTAAGTGCCCTTTTCCCAAGTGCAGCGGATCCCAAGGACCCTTTTCCAAGCTACGTCGGTGTTCCCGCACCAACTAAGCCGAAGTTCGGAAGGGGCATGCAATGCAAAGCCCTTTCCTGCTCCCTGTCCTCAGCGAAGGAGATACGCCGGGGACATCGGGAGTATGTCACCGAAATCGGGTCGTGTCAGGTACGTCGTCGTTTTTTTTGACAAAAAGGAGGCATGGGTTTGCCTTCCACGATTCGCCGAAACGTCCAAACAGCGCAAGTGCAAGCAAGAGAGGACCTTGCGCGTCTGGCGTTTCTCCGCTTGGAGGGGCATTCTGACGGGGCCGGGAATCAAGAAACACCGCCCGGCGAGGATGCCGGGCGGTGATTTCAGATGGAAAGTGGGGCGTGTTCGCCGTGGAGCGTGGGCTCAGCGGCCTGCCCGAGAAAGCGTGTCGCCGGTCTCGAAGGAGGGGGTCTCCGGCGTTTCCGGCTCGATGTCGAAGTCATCCCAGGAGAAGTCCTCCCAGCCGTCCGAGTCGAGTGACTGTCTCGCTCGCTTCTCGTAGTCCGATCGCGAGCCTCGGCTTGCGAGCGACTGAAGCTGGGCTTCCTGCACGGTTCGAAGTTCCGCGAGCTTTGATTCGAGTTGATCGAGGCTGCCGACCTCCGCGAACTTGTCGTAGTCCGCGAGCACCTGCTGCTGCTGCTGGGTCATCTCGATGAGCCGCTCGTTCCGGTCGATCGCGTCGATCTGACGATCGAGCTGCCAGAGCTTCGCCTCGTATCGAGCGTGCTCGTCCTCGAGCGTGTCGAGAATCTCCGCGAGTCGACCCTTCTGGGTGTTCAGGAAGTCCAGCTGGGTCTCGTTGCCGGCGTGACGATCCTGATAAGTCGAGCGGATCGTCGCGATCCGGCGTGCCTCGTTTCGAGCGCCCTCGAAGTCGACGGCGCGTCCGTCGACCCGGATGGACACCGTTCGACCGGCTCGGGCATCGAGTTCGGAATCCGTCAACGCGACCCGGAGCTCGGAAAGATCCGAGGCGGTCATCGCCACGACCCTTCGTGCGACATCCTGGTCACGCTTGAGCAGTTCGATCTGGCGATCGACTTCGGCGAGTTCGCCGGTCACTTCCGCGATCCGCTCGGGATAGCGTTCGGCGAGCTGGGAGAGTTGGCGACGCAGGGCGATCGGATCGTCGACGAAATCATCGGCGACGGCGCGGGCCTGATCGCGAATCTGGTCGAAACCGGCCGCGATGCGGTCGGGGCCGACGATGAAGGCGAGGGTGCCGAGGCCAGCCGCCCCGATCAGCCCCCAACGCAATACGCAACGACTCATGCTGAACATGGGGAAATCCCTTCGGCTTGCATCGATCGTCACTCCGGTGGCCCGATCCGAGGGGCCGTTGGAGAACCGGAGTCGTCGATGCTCCACGACCTTGATGGGAGACCATGAGCGTCGATTTCATCGTGGTCTCGGATTTCGCCTCGGCCTCCACTACAATGGTGGCGAGGTCGGTCCCGGGGGGGCACGCCGGCCCTCGAACCGCTGGAGCGGATGGAGATCCGTGATCACCGGTTCTGAAACCCTCGAGGGTCCCCTCCCAAGAAGGAAGCGTGCTCCTGATGAACCCCATGACGACCTCCTTCATCGCCCGCCTCCGGGATCGGGACGATGCCGCCTGGTTCGAACTCTGGACGGTGTTCGGGCCGGTGATCCGGGCTCAGCTCACCCGCTGGGGCCGAGGCGCGGTCGGCATGGCCACCGTCGAGGATCTGACACAGGACACGCTCACCGCGTTGTCGGGTTCGATCGATCGTTTCGATCCCGACCGGGGCGCTCGATTCAGCACCTGGCTGCTCTCCATCGCCAAGCACGTGCTGGGCGACGAGCTCGATCGTCGGAATGCGTTGAAGCGTGGGGGGGGCAAGCGGCCCGCCAGTCTCGATGACAGCTACATGGGTCGAGCCACGGATCCGCAGCCCGATGCGGCGTACGAGCGTCTGGTGTTCCAGGCCAAGGTCTACGCGGCGATCGACGCGACTCGGAAGGAGAGCGAGTTCCTTCACTTCGAGGTGTATCGCATGCGGATCTTCGATGCCGCCTCCGGCAAGGATGTCGCGGCACAGCTTGGAATCAGCGAGCCGACGGTGACGCGGCATCTCCAGCGGGTCCGCGGACTGCTCCGCGAGCGACTCATCGAGATGATCGAAACCTACAGCTTCACGGAAGAGGAGCGGGCCGAGGCGTCGTCCGCCGGCCTCGGAAACGACGACGGCCTCTTCGACGAAGCCATCTCGGAGATCTATCTCACGCATGCCGAACTGGTCGAGGACGACTCGACGCTCCCTCCGGGCTGATCGGCATCGCGGCACCCAGGCCCGTTCGTCGGGCGAATGGAGTGAACAATGACGTGGGCAGGCATCTTTCTCATCTTCATCGGCATCGCGATCGGGATCCTCGGTCTGGCCTTGCTCGTCACGGTGATGGTGACCGGCTTCCTGGCGTTCGCTCGCCGTGATTCCGCGACGCCGATCGAGGGTGACGCGACGATTTCAGTTCGGTGATCGCGGTACGAGACGCAATGCCCGCATGACGGGCGGATGGAGTGGTACATGACCTTCGCAAGCATTCTTCTGATCTTCATCGGCATCGCGGCCGGCATCCTCGGGCTGGTCCTGCTCATCAGCCTCATGGTGTCCGCCGGTCGCGGGATCGGATTCATCATCGGCCACGTCGTCGAGTACGTCGTGGGGACCATCGGCGACGTCGCCCGCACGATCGGTGCGGTGGTGGCGGCGGTCTTCCTTTCCCTGTTCGCGATCCTGAACGTGGTCATCGGGCGGTGGTCCGCGGCCAATCACTACGCGGACGGCGTGAAGCGGGAGACGGGCCTCGCGGGCCGAGGGCTCTACGGGGTCGTGGTCCGTCGGCCCTTAAAGCTCCTGTTCCTCGATGGAATGCTCGAAGGCGTCGAAGTCCGGGCGGTGGAGGACATCCGGGAGGCACCCGGCGCGGACAAGCCCTCCCGGGGCATCGACTTTCCAGGTTTCGAGATCACCGGCTCGCTGCCGGCCGGAGGGTCCGGCGCGAAGCTCTACATCGCGCGACCCGACGACAAGATGCGTCGCTCGCTTCCGGGGCGACCGGACGCCGTGGTCATCAAGAGTTTCGCACTTTCCGAGGGCAGTTCGCTTCCCCAGATCGTTCGGGAGAGTCGTTCGCTGGAATCGGCGAAACGGCTCGGTCTGGTGCTCGCCCACGAACTCGACGAGACGCGGTTCTGGTACGCCATGCCCTATCACCCGGGAGACAATCTCGGCGTGGTGGTCCGGACCGCGCACGGGGTCGGCTCCGAAGACGGACTTCGTCATGCGGTGCTGTCGGAAGTGCTGGGATACCAGATCGATCTGGTCGCGACGCTCGCTCGCTACCACCGTGATGGTCTCTGGCACAAGGACGTCAAGCCCGACAACATCATCGTGCATGACGGTGCGGCCCACCTCGTCGACTTCGGCCTGGTCACCTCGCTTCGCTCCGCGATGACGCTGACCACGCACGGCACCGAGTATTTCCGCGATCCGGAGATGGTGCGGATGGCGATGCGGGGCGTGAAGGTCCACGAGGTCGATGGCGCGAAGTTCGACATCTACGGCGCTGGTGCGGTTCTCTACTTCACGCTCGAGAACACATTCCCCGGTCATGGTGGCCTCAGTCGTTTCGAACGGCCGGCGCCGGAAGCGCTTCGGTGGGTCGTCCGTCGGGCGATGGCCGATTACGCGCAGCGTTACGGCTCGGCCGCGGAGATGCTGGCGGACCTTCGGTTCGTTTCCGAGTCGGCCGACCCCTGGGCGGTGGTTCCTGCGGAACTGCCGTCGATGCGTGGTGAATCGGTCGAACTCGTCGACGCCGACGGCCCGGTATCGACGCGGGTGGCCGCTGCACCGCCGCCACCCCGGGTCTCGAGCCCGCGTGGATCCTCGATCCCGCCGCGGGAAGTCGGCGGACGTGGCACGCCGCGTCCTCGGATCACCGTGACCAACTGGCTGACCGGACGGTACGTCGTCGGCGACGCGTCGTCCCCTCCGAGCCCGGCCGCCCGAGGAGCCGGCTCCGTTCGACCGGCGCGTGAACAGGTCGTCACCGCCCGACGCCGCGCGAATGCCCGACGATCCAACACGCGTCCCGGCCAGGCGCGGGTTTCCGCGCATCGCCGGACTTCGACCACCCTCAAGCTTCTGGTGACGTCCGGGATCGCCTGTTTCGTCGCGTTCGCGATCGCCTTCACCATGACCGGATTCGACTTCCCCGGAGCCTTTCGGGAGAGCGTCGGCTCGACGTTCGCGGGATTGCGATTCGGAAACGAGAAGTCGGCCGTCTACGAGGAGATCGAGGAGGCGGTCGCCGCACTCATGGAACGTGGTGCGATCGAGGTCTCCTATCACGCCGAGGACGTCGAGCGGGCCATCGAGATGAAGGAGTCGGTGCCTGCGCCGCCGAAGCCCGTCGGTTCCGGGCGGCTCGTCGTGATCGACGATCGAACGTCGTTCGCCGGTACCGACCCCGACGCCGCACTGGAGTCCTTCGCCGAGGCCGGCTGGCGAATCGAAACCGATCCGCAGGTCGCGGCACAGGCTTCGGTCGCGATGTTCAAGTGTCGGACCTGGGCCTCCGATGCGGGGGAAGATCCCGCCGATCGGAACCTCGAGGCCGAGCATTTCGTCTGCCCGTCCCTGGATTCGTTCCGAGCGGATGAGGACGTCGAAGCGGTGCTTTTGATGCTGACCGCGGACGCGGAAGCGGGTGGCCACTCGTCTCGAACCCGATTGGTGCTCATCGGCGCCGACTCGACCGAGGTCGCCATGCGGAACACGTATCAGGTCGACGTCGAAGGGCGTTGGCCCGACGGGCGTCGCGAAGTCATCACGGTGGAGATCGGAGACGCCGTGATCGGAGACGGTCCGGCGAACCCCGGCGATCCCGATGGCGATCGTTCCGCCGATGACGCCGAGACGCCTGGTGAAGCATTCCGGATTCCCGGACTGAACTGGGAATCCGGTGAGCCTCTCGACGTGCGGGCGGGCCCGGTCCGCATCCGCATCGCGGCCTGAGTCCGGCCGATCACCCACGACCGTCGGCGTCCGGGGCCGCCGACTGGTGACCAGCGAGCGGGTGTCGCCCGGAAGTCGCTAAAATGGCGTTCTGGAGATTCGTCATGCAGCATCCCGGCGCCCGTCTTCGGGCTCTCGTCGAAGAAGACGTCGTCATGATCCCTGGTGCGTTCAACGCGCTGGTTTCGATCGCGGTCCGCGAGGCGGGGTTCGGCGCCTGCTACATCTCCGGTGGTGCGACGGCGAACGTCGCCGGGACGCCGGACATCGGCCTGCTCACGCTGACCGAGGTCGCGAGGACCATTCGGGAGATCGCGGACGCGTCGGGCATTCCGGTGATCGCGGATGCGGACACCGGGTACGGCGAAGTGGAATGTGCGGTCCGCACCGTCGTCGAGTACGAGCGGGCCGGCGCGGCCGCCCTGCACGTGGAGGACCAGGTCTTCCCGAAACGATGTGGTCACCTCGATGGCAAGGAACTCGTTCCCGCCGAGGAGTTCGCCGAGAAGATCACCGAGATGGTGGCTGCTCGACGAAGCCCCGACTTCATGATCATCGCGAGAACCGACGCCCGGCACGTCACCGGGATCGAGGACGCGATCGATCGCGCGAACCGCTACCGGGCCGCGGGCGCGGACGCGATCTTTCCCGAGGGGTTGCAGACGGAGGCTGAATTCGCGGCCTTCGCCGAGGGCTCGCCGGGCCTGCTGCTCGCGAACATGACGGAGTTCGGCAAGACCCCGATCATCCCCGCGGCTCGATTCGGCGAACTCGGGTACCGGATGGTGATCTATCCGCTGAGCATGATGCGGCTGGCGATGGGCGAAGTGGTCCGCGGCCTCCGCGAACTCCGTGACGCCGGATCCGTCGAACCGATGCTCGAGCGAATGCAGACCCGCAAGGAACTCTACGGCCTGCTCGACTACGTGCCCGGCGAGGAATGGCGGTTTCCGGGCGGTCGCGGTTGAAGTAAGTGGCCTGGCGCCCGCCGCCTGAACCCCCGCGCTTGAAGCCTCTTGCTTGAAGCCTCGTCTTCGATCCGGCGCTCGAATCTCGGTGCGCCGTCTCCGCGCCGCGTGAGCGCCCGGTGGATGCAGCACGCGCCACGATCCTCGAATCAGTTCGTCGCCGTGATCCGGCGGAGCATGGTGGGGGCCGTTTCGGCATTCGAGACCGGCTTGCCGGCCGCATCGACGAGTCGATCCGCGAGTGTGATCGAGTCGGAGGTGATCGACATCCGCAGAAGGCGGTGGGTCGTGCCGTCTGCGCTCCGGTCGCAACCGGTGCCACGGGTCTCGCCGGCGTAGCCCTCGCGTTCGGCGACGAGGTGGATCGCGCAGCCTTCGCGGGGGACGAGCAGGGCCGGGTCGATGCGGTTGAAGAAGTCGGGCGTCCGCCAGGCTCCGGCGGGAGGCATGGCATCGGGCAGGAACGAGAACACTTCGACGAGCAGGGCGCCCTGGGCATCGTTGCGGACCCGGTGGATGTGACGTTCATCCGTTCGGCTCGTGGCACCGACCGTCGTTCGTTCGGCGTAGAGCCACCGTCCATCCTCGCGGTCCGGCCAGATCGGGCAGGCGTTCCATCCGATCCGAAGGCTCTCCGAGATCCCGCTCGCGGGCATGTCGGTCTCGAAGCGGCCGCACAGCCACGACCGGACCTGTTCCACGCCCTTCGACATTCGGATCGGGGCCGCCACCGACGATGTCTCGGTTCCGTTGCATCCGGCGGGCAGCGGGAGGGTCAGCAGGGTGAGCAGCAGGATCGACCGGATCGGTCGCGCAGTCCGTTTTCGAGAGGCTTTCATGCCCGCAGTCTACGGTTCGGGCCGTCCGGAGCGCCGTCGGTGGTGGAGAAGTCGTGATGGGTGCGTATTCCGGTCGTCGAGTTTCGGGATCGCTAGGATGACCGGCCCGGATTCGGCGACCGCCGAACGGGCTTCCCTCCTTGAAAGGACCCAACGTGAGTTCCACCGACACCCGCGGCCTCGCCGGCCAGACCATCGGGGAGACCGGGATCTGCTCGGTCAACCAGACGCAGTTGATCTATCGGGGCTACGAGATCGCGGATCTCGCCGCGAACGCGACCTTCGAGGAGGTCTCCTTCCTGCTGCTGGTCGGCCACAAGCCGACCGCCGAGGAGCTGGCGACCTTCAAGAAGGACCTCGTCGCGATGCGGGTGGTGCCGGATTCGGTCGCGGCCGCGATCACGAAGATCGCCGGAGAAAGCCCCGACGCCCACCCGATGAGCGTGGTGCGGACCGCCATCAGCCTGCTCGGTCATCTCGATCCGGACTGCGAGGACAACGGTCCCGAAGCCGAACTCCGGAAGTCGATGCGACTGCTCGCCACGATTCCGGTGTGCATCGGCATCCACCAGCGGGCGCTCGAGGGCAAGCCGCCGGTCGCACCCGATCCGTCGCTCGACCATGCGGCGAACCTGCTCTGGTGCATGACCGGTGAGAAGCCCGGCGAGATCGCGGCCAAGGTGATGGACGTGTCCCTCATCCTGTACGCGGAGCACGACTTCAACGCTTCGACCTTCACCTGCCGGGTCATCGCCTCGACCAACAGCGACCTGCACTCGGCGGTCTGTGGTGGCGTGGGAGCGCTCAAGGGCAACCTCCACGGCGGCGCGAACGAAGCCGCGATGGCCATGCTCGCGGACATCATGAAGGACACCGAGGACGGCTCCATGACGGTCGACGCCTGGATGGAGCGGGCCTTCACCGAGAAGCGGAAGCTGATGGGATTCGGGCATCGCGTCTACAAGAACGGCGACCACCGGGCCGGAATCCTTCGTGACTGGGGCCTCCGCTACGCGGCCGAGGAGAACGCCGACGCCGGGAAGTGGTTCGATCTCGGCGACGCGGTGCAGGGCATCATGCTCGACCAGAAGAACATCCACCCGAACGTCGACTTCCCGTGCGGCATGACCTACTTCGCGATGGGCATCCCCGTCCCGCAGTACACGCCGATCTTCGTCGCGAGCCGCATCACCGGCTGGTGCGCCCACATCATGGAACAGCACGCGAACAACCGGATCATCCGTCCGCTCGCGGAATACGCGGGTCCGGAACTGATGGAATGGAACGGCTGACCGAACGCCGTTCACCCGCTCGAACCACGGACAGGGGCCGCCCGATCGCATGATCGGACGGCCCCTTCTTCGTGGACGAACCGGTGCAGCGGATCAGAACTCGCACGCACCGATGATGTCGTCGCCCGAGGGGATTCCAACGACGCTTCCGATGACGAACGCGGCGAACGAGCCGCTGGTGGACGAACCGAGCGTGGACGGCGTGAAGTCGAAGAGATCTTCGTCCGCACCGCTCAGTCCCGTCACCGCGAACGAGCCGCGGGTCGACAGGGAGATGATTCCGAGCGATTCGTTGATCGAGACCGCGTCGAGATCCTCGGCGCTGGAGGTGGCCAGGCCGACGTCGCTTCCATCGAAGTACTTCGCGAAGGTGCCACTGGTCGTCGCACCGAGCGATGATGGCGTGAATGCCACGAGGTCCTCGTCGTTGCCACGAACGGATCCGATCCGGTGTCCGCCCTGCGTCGAGAGGATGATCGTGCCGTCGTCGAGGACGTCGAGGCCGTCGATGTCCTCGCCGTTGGTGGTGAGGGCGACGTCGCTTCCATCGAACCAGAGCGAGAACGTGCCCGCCGTGGCCGCACCGAGCTGGCTCGGCGTGAACCGGACGATGTCGGAGTCGTCGAAGGTCACGCCGCCGACGGTTCCACCGGCGGTGAAGGAGAGGAGCAGGTCGCCGTCGTCGAGACGGTCGAGCGCACTGATCCGGAACCCGCCCAGTCCGACGTCGCTTCCGTCGAACCAGAGCACGGCTTCGTTGGTGGTGAGGTCGATCGCGACGACGTCCTCGTCGCGGGCCACGCCGAAGTCGAAGCTGGGATTCCCCTGGATGGCGAGGAGCACCACCTCGCCGTCGCCACCACCTCCACCACCACCGTCATCCGGTTCGGTGATGGAGAGCGTTCCGGATCCGGCGGCGTCGGAGGCGTAGGCGCCGACCACCACGATGTATTCAACGCCCGCGGTGGCGTCGAAGCTGAGGCTCGAGGTCATGCCGGCGCAGTCCGGACCGTCGTCGTTGCAGGCGATGCCCGTGACGTCGTCACAGCTCGCCACGACCGCGATCTTCGTGTCGAAGTCCGCGGCGCCGCAGGTGGAGACGGTGTGGGCCCCGTCGACCGTGGCGGTGAAGCGGTACCAGTTGGCGTTGTAGATCGACCCGCATGCGTCGTTGGAGAAATCGCCGCTGCCGATGGTGGTGCCGAAGCCGGTGTCTCCGATCGTCACCGCGATGGCGTCGTCGCAGGGGTCTTCATCACCTCCACCGCCGCCGCCACCACCGCCATCGGGTTCCGTGAGCGCGAGCGATCCGCTTCCGGTGCCTCCGCTGCTGTAGCCGCCGAGGGCGATCACGTACGTCTCACCGGCGACGCCCTCGAAGTCGAGTGCGGAGGTGTACCCGGAACATCCGGAGGCATCGTCGTTGCAGGCGATCACCGAGCCCACGTCACACGATCCGAACACCGCCAGCTTCGTGTCGAAGTTCGCCGCATTGCAGGTCGAGAGGGTGTGGGTGCCCGTGGCGGAGGCCGTGAACGCGTACCAGTTCACGTCGTAGATCGAACCACATCCGGCGGGTGCCACGTTGCCGGTGCCGGCCGTGGTGCTGAAGGTGGTCGTTCCAGCCGCGATCGCAGTGGCATTCTCGCACGGCGTTCCACCGCCGCCGCCACCACCGCCACCACCGCCACCACCACCCGAGATCGCGGCGAGGGCGTTGGCCGCGTTCACGCGACCGGATCCCATCTGACCACTGAACGAGGAGATGGGGTCCGCGGAGTCGCGAATCGCGGCCCAGACCTCGGCCGCGGTCGCGGTGGGGGCCTGTGACCAGGCGAGCGCTGCGACGCTTGCGACGAGAGGCGTCGCCATCGAGGTGCCGCTCAGGTACGCGTAGCCGTCCGCGTTCGGCGAGTTGCTGTCGTGGTAGGTGGCGAGGATGCTCACGCCGGGAGCGCTGATGTCCACCCAGGATCCGTAGCTCGAGAAGGACGCCTTGGAATCATCGGTGTCGAGGGCCCCGACGGAGTAGCAGTCGCTTCTGGAGTTGACGTAGCCCTGGCTGGTGTTGTTGCTGTTGCCGGCGGCCACGAGGACGAGCCCGCCCGACGCGATGAAGTAGTCGATCGCCGCGGCGAGGCCGCCGCTGTTCGAACTCCCCCAGCTGCAGCTCGCGATCTTCGCGCCGTTCTGGGCGGCGTAGTAGAACGCCTCGGCGGCGGCCGCCATCCCGACGAAACCGGCTTCGGATCCGTTGTAGTTCGAAGAGTGCCCCATCTTCAGGGCCATGACCCGGACGCCGTTGCCGGTCGTGGAGGGGCTGCCGTTTCCGAAGCCGCCCGCGGGGCTCGCGACGCCGGTCCCGTTGTTGTTCATGGCGCCGACGATGCCGGCACAGTGGGTTCCGTGCCCGTTGAAGTCTCGAGGGTCGTTGTCGGCGCCGCTGCAGTCCTCGCCCGGCCAGCAGCCGAAGCCGTACAGGGGACTCGTGATGAAGTCGTAGCCGACGATGTCGTCCACGAAACCGTTGCCGTCGTCGTCGACGCCGGGCGTTCCGTTCGCCTCGGCCTGATTGCGCCACATGTTGCCGTTCGCGGATCCGAGATTCGATGCGTCGGCGGCGGGGCCCGCCAGGTCCGCGTGGTACCACTGGACACCGGTGTCCAGCACCGCGACCACGATCGAGGGATCGCCGGTCTGCACGTCCCACGCCTCGGGCGCGTCGACGTCGGCATCATTGGACTGCGAGAGATGCCAGCAGTTCGCGAGGTAGGGATCGTTGGTCGTCGCGTGCACCGGGTGAACGCCGATCAACTCCGCGTTCCGCACCAGCGGATGGGCGAGGGCGAGGGCGAGCGCGCCTTCGAGTCCCCCGGGAACGACGGCGGGGTCGATCCGGACCACGTGGTGGTTGGAGAGGTCGGGGCGTCCGTCCTTCGGCGCCACCGGCGCGTTGGGGAACTGGGGTCGGATCGCCTGCGACCCGATCAGCTCCAGCAGGGTGGCGGTCTCGGGAGAAGCGTCTCGAAGCATGCCACCGTCCGCGCGGCTCGCGGCGATCGCGCGAGTTCCGGGCCGCCGGAATTCGATCACCAGCTGGTCCGGCACGACCAGATCCGCCGGGGCGTCGGCATTCGGTGCGACGGCGATGCGTGGGGGCGCCTCACGGGTCGGTGTGGTCGGTGGAATGGCCGCGATGGTCGCGGTGCAGACGCCGATGGCGAGGATCGAACTGACGGTGGTCTTCATGGTCCGGCTCCGGAAGTGCGAGTGAAGGCGGAGGCCTTCGACTCGGGGTGGGGACGTTGGAGGATGGGCCGTCCTTCGAGAACGGTCGGCCCGAAGGTGGCTCGGGGTCGCAGGGGCGTGAAGTGGTCGGTCGTCCGGGGAGTCGACGTCGTTCCGCGGGATTCCCGATGACGGAAACACCTCGCAGGCTGGTCGGTCATGTCTGTCGGCGATCCGCCGTTTCTGGACATGTGGTTCCCCGAGAACCCCGGGGGCGGCGGGCCCGTCGTTGATGACGGCGGAGGCTCCCGGCGATCCCGTTCGCTGGAAATTACTGGCGGGGCGTTGAAAATGACAACGCAAAATCCCCAGATTGCCCAAATTTCCACTGAAGGCGGGTTCGGGGACGGAAACCGCCGGTCCGGCTACCATCCTCGACCCCGATCACTGAACCGAAACTCCGAGGTCGTCATGTCCCACGAAGTCAACAGCATCGCCGTCATCGGCGCTGGAACCATGGGTTCCGGCATCGCCCTCATCGCCGCGACCAGCGGCATCGACGCCTTCCAGGTCGACGTCTCGACCGACCAGCTCGATCGAGCCAAGGCGTACCACGCCAAGGTCCTCGGGCGGAACGTGCAGAAGGAACGGATGACGCAGGCGGAGATGGACGCGGCGCTCGCCCGCATCAGTTACGTCGGCGACATGGCCGACGCCGGGGTGGCGGACTGGGCCGTCGAGGCGGCGACCGAGAATCCCGAGGTCAAGGCGAAGATCTTCCAGTCGATGCGGGCGACGTTCCCGGAGCACGCGGTACTCGCGACGAACACCAGCTCGATCTCCATCACGCGGATCGCGACCGCCACGGGCGATGCCGCGGATCGCGTGGTCGGCATGCATTTCTTCAATCCGGTCCCGGTGATGAAGCTGGTCGAGGTCATCAAGGGTCTCGCGACGAGCGACGAGACCGTCGCCCGGACCGTCGCCCTCGCCGAGCGGATGGGCAAGACGCCGATCCCCGCCAACGATCGCGCCGGCTTCGTCTCGAACCGCGTCCTGATGCCGATGATCAACGAGGCGTTCCTCGCGTGGATGGAGGGCGTCGCCGAGCCCGAGGCGATCGACGACATCATGAAGCTCGGCTGCAACTTCCCGATGGGCCCGCTCCGGCTCGCCGACTTCATCGGACTCGACGTCTGTCACGACATCATGATGGTGCTCTACCGGGAGCTCGGCGACCAGAAGTACTTCCCGTGCCCGCTGCTCCGGCAGCTGGTCACCGCGGGTCGACTCGGCGACAAGTCCGGACACGGCGTCTACGACCACAGTCGGTGACGCCGATCGGTCGCCGGTGCCGCGACGGTGGGGGACCTAGTGGGCCCAGTTGCCCAGAAGGATCGCCAGGTCGCCGCCGTCGACGATGCCGTCGCCGTTGAAATCACCACCGTCGCTCCCGTCGGTTCCCCAGAGGGAGTTGAAGCGACCGAGGTCGACGCCGTCGACCACGCCGTCGCCGTCGAAGTCGCCGCCGAGCGGCTCGCATGCGTCGGGGATGCCGTCGCCGTCGCTGTCGCCGATCCCACCCCCGAGGATCTCCGCCGCATCGATCCGACCGTTGCCGTCGCAATCGGGCAATGGAAAGTCGAAGACCTCCCCGGCATCGAGTCCGTCGGTGTCGGCGCGGGGTGCCGAAACGAGGATCCGATCGGCGTCGATCGCAGCGCCGATGCCGAAGAAGGCCTGCGTCTCGGGTTCCTCCGGTCGCAGCCGGACCGCGGGCCCCCAGTCGAGGTCGTCGCGTTCGAGGATCCATCCGCTTCCCGCCTCGACGTGGCCGTCCACGTCGGTGGCGTAGGCCCCCGCGTAGAGACGGGTTCCGTCGGTGGACAGCACGCAGGGAAACCCGAAGCCTCGGGCGCCGTCGACGCCCTCGGGTCCGATTCGTCGATCGAACCAGGGTTGGCCGTCGACGATCCGGTAGGCGTGCACGGCACCCGCGTCGATCCCGAACGCGTCTTCGAAGGGGGCGCCGACCACGAGCGTGTCGCCGGCGAGATCGAGCCACTCGCCGAACACCTGGTAGGGCTCCGGCTGGACCGGTATCAGCATCGTGTCGAGCACCCACAGATCCCCGACGGGACGATGCAGCGCCACGCCGCCGTGCCGGAATCCGACCGCGCCGACCAGTCCCGAGGCGCCGATCGCGAGCAGATCGCCTTCGACCGCGACGGATCGTCCGAAGTACGCGGCGACCTGCGGTCCGGGCAGCCCGAGTCGCTGTCGCGCCACCCATGCCCCCGCGTCCCGATGGAAGATCCAGACGCCGCCCTCCGCGTCGTTCTCGATCGATTCCAGATAGGCGCCGACGACGATCTCGTCGGCGGACCGCCCGAAACACATGGAAAGGCCGAACAACGCGTTCGGATTCTCCGCGACCGGAGGTCGCAGTTTCGCCTCGTAGGTCCACGTCTCGTCCATCAGTCGGAACACGTAGGCGGAACCCGACCAGAAGCCCAGATCGTCGTCTCCCGGAGCGCCCACGAGCATCACATCCTCCCGGATGACCACCGGAAGACCGAAGTGGTCTCCAGCGACCGCGTCCGGTGCGACGAGCGACTGGTGATGATTCCAGTCGTCCCCGTCGCGTCGATAGACGTGAACGGTCCCCGGTTCGCCGATGTGGGCGTCCCGATCGGCACCGATCGCGAGCCACTCGCCCTCGAGGTCGAGTCGATTGCCGAAGGTCGCGCCTTCGACGGGCTCGGGCGGCATGATCCCACCGGACGGCGGAAGATCCGCGGCGGTGGGGGCTCCGAGGCAGGCGAGCGACCCGATGGCGACGATGATCGGACGACGAGGGAACGGGTTCGATGACATGAGCAGGCTCCACCGGGGCCATGTCAGGCCCCGGACCCCGGGCGTGAACCTCTTGCTCGACCTCCGGTCGTCCGGAAACATCTCCCGGAACTACCGCACGACTCACCGTAGGCGTGGTTCATTCACTTGTGACCGGAATCGGGGCCGAATCGAGGGTGTCCCGGGGGTTGGTCGGAATCCGGGCCCGCCTGCGGATATCATGAGGCGTGACTTTCAACCCCTCGAACGAGCAATCATGAGCACCCTGAAACCTTCGAACGCCACCGGTCAGCCCTCGTCCGATCGTCCGGATCCCGAGACGGTCTCCCTCTCCGGATACGAGATCGACGGTCTCTACGGACCGGGCTCCGTCCCGACCGCCGACCCGAAGGATCCCACCCGCGCGGACGCGCGGATCGCGACCCCGGGCGAATATCCCTTCACTCGAGGCGTGCATCCCACGATGTATCGATCCCGACTGTGGACGATGCGGCAGTTCGCGGGGTTCGGTTCGGCGGACGACACCAACGCCCGATTCAAGTACCTCCTCGAGAACGCGACCGGAACGAAGGCGAACACCGGCCTCTCAACCGCGTTCGATCTCCCGACCCTGATGGGGCGGGACTCGGACGACCCGCTGTCGTCCGGCGAGGTCGGCCGATGCGGCGTCGCGATCGACACGATCGACGACATGCATCGTCTTTACGCGGACATTCCGGTCGGCGACGTCACGGTCAGTCAGACCATCAACGGTCCGGCGTGCGTGATCTGGGCGATGTATCTCGGCATGGCACGCGAACGGGGGATCGACTGGAAGGATCTCGGCGGCACGCTGCAGAACGACATCCTGAAGGAATTCCACAGTCAGAACGAGTTCATCTATCCGCCCGAGGCAAGCGTGAAGCTGGTCGTGGACACCATCGAATACGCCGCGAAGCACGTGCCGCGATGGAACTCGGTCTCGATCTCCGGCTACCACATCCGGGAGTCCGGCTCGACCGCGACGCAGGAACTCGCCTTCACCCTCCGCGACGGGATGGAATACGTCGAAGCCGCGATGTCGCGCGGCCTCGACGTCGACCTCTTCGCCCCGCGGCTCTCGTTCTTCTTCAACAGCCACAACGAATTCTTCGAGGAGATCTGCAAGCTCCGCGCCGCCCGGCGAATCTGGGCGACCGCCATGAAGGAACGCTTCGGTGCGAAGAACGAGCGGTCCTGGTGGATGCGGACGCACGTGCAGACCGCCGGTTGTTCGCTGACCGAACAGCAACCGCTCAACAACGTGATCCGGGTCGCCTATCAGGCGATGGCGGGGGTCCTCGGAGGTTGTCAGAGCCTGCACACGGATTCGATGGACGAAACGCTCGGTCTCCCGACCGAGACCGCGGTCCGGGTCGCGTTGCGGACCCAGCAGATCCTCGCCCACGAGACGGGGGTTCATCGCACCGTCGATCCGCTCGGCGGTTCGTGGTTCGTCGAGGCCCTCACCGACCGGATGGAAGCCGACGCCGAAGACATCATCTCGACCATCGACGACATGGGTGGCGTCGTGGCCGGGATCCACAAGGGCTACTTCCGGCGGGCGATCGCCGAAGCCAGCTACCGCGTGGGCCAGGAGATGGAGGCCGGTGACCGGGTGGTCGTGGGCGTCAACGCCTACACCGATGGCAACGACACCCAGCAGGTCGAGATCCTCCAGATCCCGCACGAAGTCGAGTCGGTCCAGTGCGACCGACTCACGGCGTATCGACGGGATCGGGACGCCGATGCGGTGGCCCGTTCGCTCGATGCCATCCGGGACGCGGCCCGTGCCGGCGACAACGTGATGGACGGTCTGGTCGAGGCTTCGCTCCAGCGATGCACGCTCGGCGAGATGGTCCAGGCCCTCGGCGACATCTATGGTCGGTACACCGGTGGTCCCGAGTGGTGATCCGGTCTCCGGGGCTTCGGGCCCGCGGCGGGACCATTGCGGCGCCGATTCGGGGATTGGCGGGTATCGGCTGAGTTTCGGCGAGTTGGATGTCCCGGCCCGAACGGCGCAAGATCGGCCTCCACATCGGGCCTGAACAGGGTCAGATCGCCGATCGCGGGTGATCCGGACCATTCCGGGCCGCCTCTGCCTGTGGTGGAATCAATTCGATTCGTTCCCTTTTTTCGGTGCAACTCGGTGATTTCGCGTACCATCCGCCGTTCGATGGGGTGTCCGGATCGCCGGATACATCGAAACCTCCGAGCGCAGATTCGCCCTGATGGTCGCTTTCGGAAATCGCACAGCAGGGCAGAGATCACGCTCATGAAGCTCTTCGTTGGAAACCTCCCCTTTAGCGCTACTGAAAACGAAATCCGCGACGCCTTCGAGGCCCACGGTGAAGTTTCGGATGTCGCCGTCATCACCGATCGCGAGACCGGTCGTCCCCGTGGCTTCGCCTTCGTCGAGATGTCCGACTCCGGCCAGGCCAACGCCGCGATCGAGGCCTTGAACGGCCAGGACTTCGGCGGTCGTTCCATCAACGTCAACGAGGCCCGTCCTCGTGAAGATCGCCCCCGTGGCGGCGGCGGTGGTGGCTACGGCGGCGGCGGTGGCGGTGGTGGTCGCGGCGGCGGCGGCGGCGGTGGCCGCGGCGGTTGGCGCTGAATACCGCATCTGCGGTAACATGAAGTACGAAGATGCGGGCGGCGCTTCGGCGCCGCCCGCTTTCCTTCTCCGGACCGCAACTCTTCAATTGGTACATCCTTGAGCACGATCAGCAATCCGTCGACGCACACGCCTTCTCCGACCGAGGCAGCCTCGGAGATCGATGGCTATGTCGGCCTGCCGCTCGGCAGCCGCATCGCCAACCTCTTCGCCATCCTGCTTCCGATGGTCGGACTCGTGGCCGGAATCGTCTACTTCTGGGGCAACGGCGTGAGCTGGCCCCAACTCGCCCTGATGACGGTGATGTACATCATCACGGGCATGGGCATCACGGTCGGGTATCACCGACTCTTCACGCACAAATCCTTCAGTGCCGGCCCGGTCGTCACGATGATCATCGGGATCATCGGTTCGATGGCCGCCGAAGGATCGCTGCTCCGCTGGTGCGCCGCGCATCGTCGACATCACCAGTTCAGCGACCACGAAGGCGACCCGCACTCACCGCACCTCCATGATCACGGCCACGGGCTGCGTGGGATCATCAGCGGCTTCTGGCACGCCCACATGGGTTGGATCTTCGATCCCCCGGGCGAGTCCCTCGACCGCTACGTGCCGGACCTGGTTCGCGACCGACGCATCCGTGCGATCAGCGAGTGGTTCCCCGCCTGGGTGGCCCTCGGTTTCGTGATTCCCGCCCTGCTCGGCGGTCTGCTCAACCTCGCGATCGGGGCTCCGTTCTGGACGGGTGTCTTCCTCGGGTTCATCTGGGGTGGCCTCGTCCGGGTCATGGTGGTCCACCACATCACCTGGAGCGTCAACTCGGTCTGTCACATCTGGGGTTCGCAGCCATACCGGAGTGGAGACGAAAGTCGGAACAACGTCGTGGTCGGCGTGCTGGCGCTCGGCGAGGGCTGGCACAACAACCACCACGCGTTCCCCACCTCGGCTCGTCACGGGCTCGAGTGGTGGCAGTTCGACTCGAGCTGGCTGGTGATTCGTGGTCTTCAGGCGGTCGGACTGGTTCGGAACGTTCGTGTCCCGACCGCCGAGCGGAAAGCCGCAAAGCTCCGGTCCGCCCGTTCGGCACCCGTCGAGGTCCGAGACGCCGCCTGAGTCGGAGGCACGGGGATCGTGGATTGACCGTGATCCGAAAGTGATCCGAGAGTGATCCGACCGTGATTTGGTCGTGATTCAACCATGGTGTGGTAGCCTCCGACCCAGGAGACGACCACCCATGACCAGTCCGCCCCGCGAGGCCACCACGCCCCGAGCCCACCAGTTTTCGCTCGAAGGAAGAACGGCGCTGGTGACCGGCTCCACGACCGGGCTGGGCCTCGCGATCGCGGAAAGCCTCGGCGACGCCGGTGCGAAGGTCGCGCTCAACTACTTCAATGATCGGGAACGCGGCGAAGCGGCGTTCGAGCAGTACCGCGCTCGCGGTGCCGAAGGCTGCCTCGTCAGAGGCTCGGTCATCGATGGTCCCGACATCGAACGGATCGTCGCGGAAGTCGAATCGACACTCGGGGGAATCGACATCCTCGTGATCAGCGCGACGCCCGATCAGCCGCACCATCCCATCGAGGAATACGACTGGGCCTTCCACCAGTCGATGATCGACTATTTCATCAAGAGTCCGTACCTCCTCGCCCGGGCGGTGCTTCCCCGCATGAAGGAACGTCGCTGGGGCCGGATCATCAATCTCGGCAGCGAGGTGTTGACCCGGGGCGTCGGCAACTTCAGTCCGTATCTCGCCGCCAAGGGCGGTCAGAACGGATGGAACCGGTCGATGGCCACCGAACTGGCGCCGTGGGGGATCACGGTCAACATGGTCTCGCCGGGCTGGATTCCGGTCGAACGTCACGAGAAGGACCCGCAGTCGGAGAAGGACGAGTACCTCGCCCAGATCCCGATGGGACGGTGGGGCGTCCCGAAGGACGTCGGCGGTACCGTGACGTACCTCGCAGGCGACGCGGCCGACTTCGTGACCGGACAGAACATCCACGTCAACGGCGGCATGACCGTCCACTGATTCGCAGGAGAAACCCAGACATGATCATTTCGAACCGCGTGCTCCTCTCGATCGTTCCGCTGCTGCTGCTCGTCGGTTGCGGCGACCCGAATCCCGGTGGTGGAACCGATGCCGCCGGCGGTGCGGCCGCCGACCAGTCGAGCGGTGACCGGCCTCGCCTCGCCTACGTCACCAACGGCGTGGCGGATTTCTGGACCATCGCGAAGGCGGGTGCGGACACCGCGGGCGTCGACTTCGACGCCGAGGTCGACGTGCTGATGCCCACCGGCGGCGTCACCGATCAGAAGCGGATGCTCGAGGATCTGGTGACGCGGCAGGTCGACGGCATCGCGGTGAGCCCGATCGATCCGGGAAACCAGATCGACGTCATCGACGCCGCGGCCGCCCGCACTCCCGTCATCACGCATGACTCGGATGCGCCCGGGTCGGCGCGTCGCTGCTACATCGGCATGGACAACTACGACGCGGGTCGGATGTGCGGGAAGCTCGTGAAGGAAGCGCTTCCGGACGGCGGCGAGATCTACATCTTCGTGGGCCGCATCGAACAGGACAACGCCCGGCGGCGACGGCAGGGGGTCATCGACGAACTGCTCGGTCGATCGTCCGATCCGGAACGGTTCGACGAACCCGGTTCGCCGATCGAGGGACCGGAGTACACGATCCTCGGAACCCTCACCGACCAGTTCGATCGCGCCAAGGCGAAGGCGAACGTCGAGGACGTGCTGAGCCGGCATCCGGGGGTCGACGGCCTCGTGGGGCTCTTCGCCTACAACCCGCCGCTGATCCTCGAAGCGCTCGAGGGGGCCGGCAAGATCGGTGAGATCGAGGTGATCGCCTTCGACGAGGACGACGAGACCCTGCAGGGGATCATCGACGGCTCGGTGGCGGGGACCGTCGTTCAGAATCCCTACATGTACGGATACAAGTCGATCGAGGTCCTCTCGAAGATCGCGCGGGGCGAGGATCCCGGCATTCCCGCGGACGGCATGATCGCGATTCCGGCTCGAACCATTCGAGCGGCCGACGTCGAGGCCTTCTGGACCGACCTCCGGAAGAAGACCGGCAAGCAGTGATCGTCGATTCGTCCGTCGCGGAATCGAACCACCCGTGATCCTCCAGGCTCGCAACATCGTCAAGCGGTATCCCGGCGTGCTGGCGCTCGACGGGGTCGACCTCGACGTGACGGCGGGCGAGATCGTCGCGGTGGTCGGCGAGAACGGCGCGGGCAAGAGCACCCTGATGAAGATCCTCGCCGGCGACGTCGCGCCCGACGAAGGACGGCTGCTCGTGGACGGCGAGGCGACCCGCTTCGGATCGCCCCGGGAGGCGATCGATGCCGGCGTCGTCCTCATCCACCAGGAGCTGAGTCTCGCCGACAACCTCGACGTGGGAGCGAACATCCTGCTTGGACGGGAGCCGCGCACCGGGCCGTTCCTTCGTCGAGCGGAGGCGACGTCGCGGGCCAAGGCGGCGCTTCGGGCGGCAGGGCTCGATCTCGAGCCGTCCCGATCCGTCGCGGAGCTCGGCATGGGGACCCGCCAGCTGGTCGAGATCGCGAAGGCGTTGTCCACCGACGCGCGGGTCCTGATCATGGACGAGCCGACGTCGAGTCTGACCGCCGCGGAGGCGGACCGGCTCTTCGAGACGATCGAGCGTCTGCGCGACGAGGGCACCGCGATCGTCTACATCTCCCATCGACTGGGTGAGATCGAGCGGCTGGCGGACCGGGTCGTGGTGCTTCGCGACGGCCGCTTCGTGAGATCCTTCGAGCGGGCGGAGGTCACGCGGGATCGGATCGTCGAATCGATGGTCGGACGGGATCTCGCCGCGGACGCCGGACTTCGGGCCGATGTGACGTTCGAATCCGGTCCGCCGCGACTCGAGATCCGCGGGCTTCGCACCGCACGTCACCCCGGACACGCCGTCGATCTCAAGGTCCGGGCGGGAGAGATCGTCGCACTCGCAGGGCTGGTCGGCGCCGGCCGGACCGAACTCCTCAGGGCGGTCTTCGGGATCGATCCGCGGGCGGCCGGTGAGATCCTCCTGGACGGCGAAGCGACGCGCATCGGTGGACCTTCGGATGCGGCGGCGGCCGGCATCGCCCTGGTCCCGGAGGACCGCAAGGCCGACGGCCTGCTGCTCGAGGAGTCGATCGCGGAGAACCTCGTGCTGCCCGGTCTCGCCCGGACCGCCACCGGTGGAATCATCCGTCGCCGTTCGGCGGAACGCGGACTCGCCGAGACGCTGCTGCGACGGATGGGGGTCCGTCCCGCGATTCCGGATCTCCAGGCCGGGGGACTTTCGGGTGGCAATCAGCAGAAGGTCGCGGTCGGACGATGGGTGGGGTGTGAACCGAACGTCTTCCTGCTCGACGAACCGACCCGCGGCGTGGACGTCGGCGCGAAGGCGGAGATCCATGCGTTGCTCGACCGGCTCGCTCGAGGCGGGGCGGCCGTCATCGCGGCGAGCAGCGAGATGGAGGAACTGCTCGCGGTCTCGGACCGGGTGGTGGTGATGCACGAGGGGCGGATCGCGGGGGAACTCGCTCGACACGAGGCGACGGAGTCGGCGATCATGCGGCTCGCCACCGGAGGCGTCGATTCCGGAGACGTTCGTCGATCGGAGACCTCCTCGTGAAGAGCGCCAGGAAGATTCTCGGAGTGTTCAGCCTGCTGGTCGCGACCTGCATCGCGACCTCGGCGCTGACGCCGTACTTCCTGACCGCGTACAACGTGGAGAACCTGCTGCGACGAACGTCCCTCTTCGGCGTGATCTCGATCGGCGCGGCGTTCGTGATCATCGTGGGGGGGATCGATCTCTCGATCGGATCGGTGGTCGCGCTGGTCGGCTGCCTGCTTCCCTGGTTGCTCGTCGAACACGGCGTGCCGATCTGGTTCGCCGTCCCCGGCGTGCTGCTGCTGGGCCTCGTCCTCGGGCTCTGTCACGGAATGCTGGTGCAGCGGGTGCGTCTGCAGCCGTTCATCGTCACGCTGTGCGGACTCCTCATCTACCGGGGTCTGGCCCGCGGCATCACCGGCGACCAGACCGTCGGGTTTCAGAACGGCTACAAGGGCCTGCGAAGCATCGTGAAGACGCGGTTCGAGGTTCCCGGGCTGGACGGCTTCGCGATCCCCTCGACGCTCCTGATCCTGGTGGTGATCGCGACCCTCGCGATCGTCTTCCTGCGGTTCACGGTCTGGGGACGGCATCTGCTCGCGACCGGACGCAACGCGTCCGCCGCCCGGCACGGCGGGGTCCGGACCGATCGCTACGTCGTGCTGGCCTACGTGATCTGCGCGGGCCTCGCGGGCCTCGGGGGAATGCTCTTCATCCTCGACGTCGGCAGCGCCCAGCCGGCGGACTTCGGCAACTTCTACGAGCTCTTCGCGATCGCCGCCGCGGTGCTCGGCGGCTGCAGTCTTCGAGGTGGGGAGGGGTCGGTGATCGGCGTGATCATCGGGGCCGCGTTGATGCAGGTGCTGCAGAACGCGATCACCCTGATCGACTGGATCCCCGACAACATCCAGTACGCGGTCATCGGCGCGGTGATCATCGCGGGGGCGGTCTCGGACGAGGGATTCCGAAGGTTCGTGCTCCGGAGACGGGCGGGATCGCCTTGAATCGACCGAACCGATACCATCCGGACTCCTCAACACCGGAGATTCGTCCATGCGTCACGTCCCGTTCGCCGTTCTCGTCTGTCTGTTCGCCGCCGCCGGAGGATGCTCGGTGAACACGGCCCGCGTCGAGACCACGTCGTGGGGCGCCGTCGATGGCGACACCGTCCGTCGGTACACCCTGCGGAACGAGCAGGGGATGGAGGTCGACCTCAGCGACTACGGCGCGATGGTCACCAGCGTCCGGGTCCCCGACCGGAACGGACGGAACGTCGACGTGGTGCTCGGTTTCGACACCGCCGAGGAGTACCCCGAGAAGAGCCACTACTTCGGTTGCTCGGTGGGGCGGGTCGGCAACCGGATCGCCGGCGGCACCTTCGAGCTCGACGGCGAGACCTACGAGCTCGCCCGGAACAACGCACCGAACCACCTGCACGGCGGCGATCGCGGTTTCGACAAGCATGTCTGGGACGCGACCGAGATCTTCACGACGAAGGGGCCGGGGATCCGGTTCACACGGACCAGTCCGGACGGCGAGGAGGGATACCCCGGCACGCTCGCGGCCGAGGTCGTCTATCTCCTCACCGAGAAGAACGAACTGATCGTCGAGATGACCGCGACCGCGGATGCGGCCACGCCCTGCAATCTCGTGCATCACACCTACTGGAACCTCGGTGGCCACGACTCGGGGAACATCCTCGACCATCTCCTGGTCGTCGGAGCGCGCCGTTACACGCCGGTCGACGAGACGATGATCCCGACCGGTGAACTCGCCGCCGTGGAGGGCACGGCCCTCGACTTCCGGGTGGCGAAGCCGATCGGTAGGGACATCGGCGCCTTCCCGGCGACGGACGACGGCCCCGGCGGATTCGATCACAACTTCTGCCTCGACGGCGATCCCGGTGAATTCCGCGACGTCGTGATGCTCGGTGATCCGGGGACCGGGATCACCATGACCATCGCTTCGGACCAGCCCGGACTCCAGTTCTACACCGGCAACTTCCTGGACGGCATGGTCGGCAAGTCCGGGGCGATCTACGAGCGGAACGACGGCGTCTGCCTGGAGACCCAGGCCTGGCCCGATGCGATCAACCACCAGGGTGAACCCGAGTGGCCCGACGTGGTCCTCCAGCCCGATGGGACCTACCGGCACATCATGGTCCACCGGTTCACCACGAGGTGACCGAGCGGCTGGAAGGCGGCGGAAGAAGCAGCCGCCGTCGTCGAACGAGCATGCTGCGACTCGTCGCGCTCCTGCTGGCCGGTGGCATCGTCTCGTCGGGCATCGCCGTGCTCGCGGCATCGACGAGTTCGACGGAGACGGGGACCCTTCATCTGGCCGCGACCACTGCGGACGACCTGCGGTGGTGGAACGAATCGACGCCGGTCGGTCGCGATCTCGACTGGACGCTGATCGATCCGCGTCGCCGACGCCTCGATCCCGGGCTGGAGGTGATCACCTTCGAGGCGCGGGCGATCTCGCTGGAGACGGGGCAGCCCGACGTCGCGCGGGCCGAATGGATTCGAGCGGGATGGCCGGCGCACTGCCTGGAGGGCGTCAGCTGGTTTCTGATGCGGGCGACGAGTCCTCCGTCCTCACCGGAGATGGTCGACGAGGGACTGGTGCCGATCGAGTTCGAGCGTGGAGCCCGCTTCATCCCGATCCGGCCGATCATGGGTGGACTGATCCTCGATTCGATCGTGATGGCGGCGATCCTCGGAGGCATTGGCCGGGTGACCGCCGCCGCGCGGTGGGTGCGCGGTCGTCTGAGACGTCGGGCGGGCCGTTGTCCGGCCTGCGGCTATCCGGGGCTCCGGATCCGGTGCCCCGAGTGCGGGTTCCACGGGAACGAACCCCGGGGGGCGTGTTGACCTCGTGCCGGTGACCGGGGACCATCGGACTCCGAACCGCCGCACGCCGAGCCGTGCCTCCGTCCTCCCACGACAGGCCGAGACCATGCCGACCTTCAAGGCCCCCAAGGGCACGCGCGACTTCTACCCCGAGGACATGGCGGTTCGCCGTCACATCGAAGCGGCCTGGCGCGGTGCTTCGATCGGACACGGTTTCGAGGAGATCGAAGGGCCCACCTTCGAGCACCTCGGTCTGTACACCGTGAAGAGCGGTGACGGCATCGTGAGCGAACTCTTCTCGTTCCGCCGGTCGGGTGGCACCGACGACTACGCCCTTCGCCCCGAGTTCACGCCGACCCTGGCAAGGATGGTCGCGGCCCGTGGCGGCAGCCTGCCCCGACCGGTCAAGTGGTTCGCGCTCCCGTCCCACTTCCGGGCGGAACGCCCGCAACGCGGAAGACTCCGTGAGTTCTTCCAGTGGAACGTGGACATGCTCGGCCTCGACGATCCGTCCGCCGATGCGGAGGTCCTTTCGACGGGGCTGACGGCGCTCGACGGTCTCGGGCTTCGCCCCGACGTCGCGACGGTTCGACTGAGCCACCGGGACTCGGTCGCGTCGGCGCTCGAGGCGCTCGGGGTCGGACGTGATTCGATGCACGCGGCGTTCCAGCTGCTCGACCGCCGAGACAAGCTCCCGCCCGAGGACTTCGCGAAGAAGGCCGGCGATCTCGGGCTCGATGCGGACGGACTCGCGGCGTTCGACCGGCTCGCCCGGATTCGGAGACCGATCACGGTCGATCTCGCGGAGATCGCCGCGGAGACCGGGGTGCCGGTCGCGGCGTTCGAACCGATGGTCGCGTTGCGCGAAGCGCTCGAGGATGCGGGCGTCTCGGACTGGTGCGAGTGGGATCTCGGCATCGTTCGCGGGCTCGCCTACTACACGGGCACCGTCTTCGAGGTCCACGAGACCGGCGGTGGAGAACGCGCGATCGCCGGTGGCGGGCGGTACGACGGACTGGTGGAGCTGATGGGCGGTCCCCCGACCAGTGCGGTCGGATTCGGCATGGGTGACGTGGTGCTGGGGCTCGTGCTGCGGGATCGCGGCCTGCTCGAAGGCATCGAGCCGCCTCGCCCGTCGATCTTCGTCGTGGTGGCCGACGATGCTGCGGAACGTCCGGCGGCTCGGATCCTCGCGTCGCTCCGGCATGCCGGCGTCCACGCGCGTCGGAGCTATCGTGCGACGCGCAACGTCGGGAAACTGATGTCCGAGGCGAGTCGAGCCGGTGCCGGTCATGCGGTGATCGTGGGACGGGAACTCGAGGACGGGCAGGTGGTGGTCAAGGATCTTCGAGGCGGAGGCCAGGAGTCCGTCCCGGTCGAATCGCTGGTCACGATGTTCACGGATGGAGACGCCGGATGATCACCACGTGCATCATCGGGACTCTGCTCGTCGGTCTCGCGACGTCGGCGTGCCAGCAGTCGGGGCCGCCCTCCGCGCGGTCGGGCGAGGATCTCGTGACGCAACCGGCGATCGATGCGAACGACGACGACTCGAACGATGGTGTACGAAGTCCACCGGCGGTGGCATCGCGCACCGGAGTGACCGCCGTGCTGTCGACGCTCGATGCGCCGCCTCCCGGATTCGACGGCAAGTCCCGGATCCTCCTGATCCCCGGTCTCGGCCTGAAGGGGTGGCGCGGCGTGAAGGTGGCGGAGGACCTCGAAGGATGGCGGGTCGACGAGAAGGGGAACCTGCTCGCGGGACCGCGCGACATCGAGACCGCCGGATCCTATCGGGACTTCCAACTCCACTTCGAGTACTCGCTTCCCCGGACGCCCGGGCGGATCGGCGTGCATGCGGCCGCCACCCGGATCCGTCTTCATGATCGGTATCGACTCGAGTTTCGCAACGACTACGGCCGGCCGGCCCGATCGTCGGGGACCGGATCGGTGCTGGAGCACGCCACGCCGGTGGTCAATGCGGCGCTTCCGGCGCCGGGATGGCAGCCGGTCGACGTCTACTTTCGAGGGCCCCGAATCGAGGACGGCGTGATCACGGAGCCGGCTCGAATCACCATGATGGTGAACGGCGTGATGGTCCAGAACAACGTGTCGCTGGAGCGCGACGACGACGAGGAGACGCCTTCGTCCGAATCGAGTCGCATCGTCTTCGAGGGTTGTGACCTGCCGGTCTACTTCCGGAACATATGGATCCGACCGTCGTGATCGATTCAACCCACTGTCTCATCGTCGTCGCCACCGAACGCGAGGCTGCGCCGTTTCGCGAAGCCGGCCTTCGAACCGTGGTGTCGGGCGTCGGCCGGGTGAACGCGGCGATCGCGACGACGCTCGCGATCCAGGGCTTCGAATCACCTCCGCTCGTGATCGCCTCCGGCATCGCGGGCGCGCTGCCCGGAGTCGATGTGATGTCGATCGGGGGTGTCGTGATCGGCGACCGCGCGATCGCCGCGGACGAGGGCATCCGCACGCCGACGGGATTCCAGTCGATCGCGGAGATGGGGTTTCCACTGGCGGGATTCATGGACGGAGATGCCGTCAACGCGGACGCCGGCCTCGTCCGACACCTCGCGTCACGACTGCCGGATGGAGTCGTCGGCCCGATCGCCACGGTCGGGACCTGTTCCGGCACCGACGCCGCCGCGGCCGAGCTGGCGACGCGGACGGGGGCGATCGCGGAGGCGATGGAGGGGGTGGGGGTGCTGCAGGCGGCTGGACTGCTGGGAGCACGTGCCGTGGAGGTCCGAGTGATCTCCAACGGGACGGGCGACCGCCCGGGGCAGGTCTGGGACCTCGGCAAGGCGTTCTCGACCCTCGTGACGGTGGCGGAGGCGATCGCCTCGGACTGATCGGCCTGCTCGGACTGCTCGAGTCGCTCGGCCTGCTCGGTTCCCGGACCCTGCGGCACAGGTCGGATCACCGACCTCACTCCACTCGGCGTGTTCCATCAACCGTTCGGGCCCTGCTCAACAGGCCGCCCGGAAGGGCCGATGCCATTTCTGGCTCGTGGATGTTCCTCCACGTTCCTGGAGATGCATCACATGCGCATTCGGAGGATGTTTTCGAAGACGGTCTCACCGGTGGTCGCCGATTTCGGTGCCGCGTCGGTGAAGCTGCTTCAAGTCGCCGACGGCGACGTTCCCTCGATCGTGGCCGCGGCCGAGATCGAGATCCCGGACGAGGCTCGGGGCAACGTCGATCGTCGCTTCGCGTTCCTCGCCGAGGAACTCCCGGGCGTCCTTCGTCAGCATTCGTTCGAAGGCAAGCGGGTGATCTGTTCACCCGCGAGCTCCCACTTCATCGTTCAACAGACCAGGATCGACGAGTCCAGTCCGCTCTCCGCCGACGACCAGGTCGCGGCGGAGGTGGCGGGGCGGATGAACTGCCTTCCCAAGGCCGTCGTCGCACGGTCCTTCCCGATTCCCGGAAGTGAACGGGACCGCGTGGTCCTCGCGATCGCGCGTGACGACGTGATGCGTCACGTCGACCTCTTCAAGCGGTGCCGCCACGACCTCGTGGCGGTCCAGCCCGACCAGGTCCCGATGCTTCACGCCTTCGATCATCTTCACCGACGCGACGAGGATCGCTCCGTCAGCACGATGTACGTCGACGCCGGCTGGGGCGCCGTGAAGGTGGCGGTCGCCCGAGGCGGCGAGCTCGTCTTCGCTCGGATCATCCACGTCGGCGGTCGTCAGTTCGACGAGATCGCCGCGACCGCCTGGGGTTGCACCACCACCGACGCCCGTGTTCGTCGCCGGCAGGTCGAGGCGACGACCGTCGCTCCGCGACCGATCGCCGCATCCGCGACGAACGATCCCGGAGCCGGTTCGGTCATGCTCCGGGCCGGCATGGCGAAGGCCGACGCCGACCGGAATCGCACCGAATTCGATCAGACGCCCGCGGCCGCGCTCGCCGAGGATCGCCGCACGGGCGAGCCGGCACCGACGCTCGCCGGCGTGAACACCGCCTGCCCGCAGCCGGACTTCATCGAAGTGCACGAGACCATCGCGGACGAACTCTCGATGTGCGCCCGGTACGCGCAGGCGTCGTTGGGCGGCCCGATCGACCGGATGGTGATGCTGGGGGGTGAATCGCACAGTCGACGCTTCGCCGGCCACCTCGCGCGTCGACTCGGGATCAAGACGAGCGTGGGTGACCCCGTTCGCAGACTGCTGGACCAGACGCCGACCGGAGTCGGCCCGCTCGAGCCCGGTCGGGAACATCCCGAATGGGTCGTCGCGTGCGGATTGTGCGCCATGGGAGCCGCCGCCTGATCGGCTGGAGACGTCATGACTGAGAACAAGGACTTCAATTCCGGTTTCCTTCCCGACGACTACGTCGCGAAACGGGCGGAGCGACGCATGACCGTGCTCGCGGTCACGCTCTTCGTGCTCGTGATGTTCGGGGTGACGACCGCCTTCGTGGTGACCCAGCGGAACTGGACCGGGGTTCGCTCGGCACGGGCCGCGGTCAACCAGCGTTTCGTCGCGGCCGCCGACCGGATCGCCGAGATGGACGCCTACGAGATGCGGGTCAGTCGCATGGTCGACAAGGCCCATGTCGCGGTCGGTCTCGTGGACACCGTGCCGCGTTCCAACCTGCTCGCGGAACTCGTCCGGCAGATGCCCGCCGAGCTCAGTCTGATGCGGGTGGGGCTCGAAACCGACGAGATCAAGCCCGCGCGGCCGAAGCCCTCCGCGGTGGCGACCCTGGGATCGGGCCGCAAGCAGCGTTCGACCGACGCGGATGCGGTGGCGGAAGAGATCCGTCCCGAGCCGCGGCGATGGGCGTCCCGGGTGACGCTCGAAGGACTCGCGCCGTCGCTCGACGAGGTCTCGCGATTCATCGACGCGTTGGTGAAGGTCGAGATCTTCCGTCGAGTCAGACTCGACCACACCCAGGAGAAGGAGATCGACGGTCGCCCGATGCGGGAGTACCGGATCCTCTTCGAAATCGACCCCGAGGCCGACATTCGCGAGACCCGGAGCGTCGCGGGCGTGGTGTCCGCCGAGATGGAGGATGGACGATGAAGCTTGGCATCCGTGAAATGATCTTCCTGCTGGTGCTCGCCGCGATTCCCGTGGCCGCGTGGTTCTTCGTGTTCGAACCTCGCAATCAGGACATCGAACAGTCTCGCCGCGAGATCGCCCAGATGGAGACGACGCTGGTTCGTCTGGACCAGCTGACCGACGAGGTCGGCGACGTCCGCACCGCGATCGACGAGGCCGAACTGCGGCTCGCCGATTTTCGCCGGAACATCCCCGACGCCAACGAAGTCGACGACATGCTCGCCGAGATCCACCGGATCGGAGAGCGAAACGCGCTCGGCATCTCGTCGATCCGGGCCCTGAACCGGACCGAGACCCAGGGATACGCGGAGATTCCGCTGTCGCTGGAGATCGATGGGAGTTTTCGCGGCCTCTACCGCTTCCTCATCGATCTCGAGAGGCTCCCCCGGATCACGCGGGTCCGGGACCTGAAGCTCGAGCGGAATCTGGTCGAGTCCCGTGGCCGGGGCGACGACGACGACACGCCCGCGGGGCAGATCGACGCGTCGATGACCGTGGTCATCTACTGCGAAGGTGAACTGGAAGGTGACTCATGAGCGGACCGAACGACAAGCACGGCATCGACCACGTCGATGATTCCATCGACGACCCCATGATCCGCGGCGGGACGGTCGACTTCTCGGTCGACGACGGATTCGCCGAAGCGGTGAAGAGCGGCACGGGTCGGCGTATCGACGCGGGCACGATGCTCTTCATCGGCGTGCTGCTGGCGTCCGCGGCCGGACTCTGGTCGATGAGATTCCTCGGACGAGGCGTCGCCGCCACCGGTGAGCCTGGAGATCGTGTCGCGGTCGGCAAGTGGATCGTCGACGCCGAGAAGGATGGTGCGGTCCTCGGACTCGAGGACCTTCGCGTCCTGGAGCGGCTCGACAAGGATCGGCTCAACGATCTTCAGGTGCCGACCGAAGACCTCAAGGACGACGAACCCTTCCGGTACTGGGGAGAGATCGACATGGCGGCGGTGGAGATGGCTTCGGTCGACGAGCGGCCGGTGAACACCATCGACCAGATCAAGGACACCTTCGACGAGACGATCGACGAGATCGGTTCGCTGATGAACGTGAGTGCGATCCTCGCCCCCGACTCGCCGCGGGCCCAGGCGGTCCTCAACGGCCATCGAATCATGGTGGGGGACGTCTTCGACGTTCCGCACGAGGGCGAGGAGTATGGTTTCGAGGTCGAACGGATCGGCCACGACGGCG
Organism: Phycisphaerales bacterium; assembly: GCA_029248335.1. Classification (GTDB taxonomy): domain Bacteria; phylum Planctomycetota; class Phycisphaerae; order Phycisphaerales; family SM1A02; genus UBA12014. The sequence goes on along the minus strand of JAQWJM010000127.1, from coordinate 6,659 downwards.
TGGTATTCGTGTCCCGTCTCTCGGAGCCCAGGCACGCCCGGCGCATCGAAGTCGGCGTGAAGCGCAACTTCTGATCGACAGGCCATCGCGCGGATTTCGGGGATTCGGGACGGCCCGGACTGGAGACGACGTGGGACGATTCGACATCGAACGACTGCTGCGAGATCTCGGGGAACCTTCCGCCGACGCACCCAAGGAACCGGCCGCCGGCGGCGAGCGTGTCCCTGATGCCGTCGGGGAAGCCTCGCTCGTCCGACCCGAAACGTCCTCGGTGACGCCGGCGCAGCCCGCTCCGGCTCCCAAGGCGACCGCGACCGACGTGCGTCCGCCGGACTTCAACACGGGGGCCGGACTCGATGCCGAGATCGATCCTGCGATGGCGATCGAACATGATCGGGTGCGGCCCACCCGTCCCGACGACGCGCTGCGCGATCTCTTCGTGCCGGACCGCGATTCCACCACGGGCAACGGCGACCTGATCGATCTTCTTCACGGACGCGATCAGCTCGACGGCGGGAGTCGCGACACCGCGCGCCGTCTTCAGGCCCAGACGCCGGATCGTTCGATCGCCTCGATCCTGCTCGAGATGGAGATCGACGAATCGATCGTGCAGCGGGGCGTCGCGGAGATCGCGAGAATCGATTTCGCCAAGGTCGACGTCGACACGATCGATGCCACCCAGATGAAGCGGCTGGGGGTCGACTACTGTCTGGAGCATCGAGTCATCCCGCTTCGGACCGAAGGCACCCGAACGGTGATCGGCACCACGAGTCCCGACGACGTCTTCCTGCTCGACGAGTTGAAGCGGCGACTCGGGGTCTCGGTCGTCAAGCACGTCCTGGTCTGCGGTGGAGAGGTCGTCGACGCGATTCGAACGATCGAAGGTGGTGACGACCAGCCCAGCACCGACATCGAGGCGATTCTCGCGGACGTCGAAGAGGACGACGTCGAGTTCGAGAAGACCGAGGAGTCCGAGACCGATCTCGAACTCGAGGCGGAGAGCTCACCGGTCGTCCGCTACGTGAACCACATCATCCAGACCGCGTTGCAGGAAGGCGCTTCGGACATCCACATCGAGCCCGGAGAAAAGCACCTGAAGGTGCGACTCCGGATCGACGGAATCCTCTACGAGGCGATGACGCCCCCGAAGAAGATGCACGCGGCGCTGACCAGTCGCCTGAAGATCATGGCGAACCTCGACATCGCCGAGCGTCGACTGCCGCAGGACGGCCGGATCCGCGCCACGGTGATGAACCGCCGGCTCGATCTTCGACTCTCGACGGTGCCCACCGCCAACGGCGAGAAGACCGTGATGAGAATCCTCGACGACCAGGCCATCCAGGTCTCGCTCGACGAGCTCGGCTTCAGCGAGGACACGCTCACGCTCTGGAAGAGCCAGATCGATCAACCGCACGGGATCATCCTGGTCACCGGCCCGACCGGTTCCGGCAAGACGACCACGCTGTATTCGTCGCTCCGTCAGATGGACATGAAGCGGTTGAACATCTCGACCGTCGAAGATCCGGTGGAATACAACCTCCCCGGGGTCACCCAGATCCAGACCCACGCGATGATCGACATGACCTTCGCGCGAGCCCTCAAGGCCCTGCTGCGGCAGGATCCCGACGTGGTGATGGTCGGTGAGATCCGGGACCACGAGACCGCGTCGATCGCGGTCCAGGCGGCGCTGACGGGTCACCTCGTGCTTTCGACCCTTCACACCAACGATGCACCGAGCTCGGTCACCCGGCTCGTCAACATCGGGGTGGAGCCCTTCCTCGTGGGCGCCGCGTTGAACGGGGTGCTCGCCCAGCGACTGGTCCGCCGGATCTGCCCTTCCTGCGTCGAGGACATGCCGGTTCCCGAAGAGATGCGGGACTTCCTCGTGGTCCACGGAATCGACGGCGCGACGCTTCCTCAGGGACGCGGGTGCGAGGCCTGTCGCAACAGTGGCTATTCCGGTCGACTGGGGCTCTACGAACTGCTGGTCTTCGACGACCACCTTCGCGATCTGATCGCCTCCAGTCCGAACGTGACCGAGTTCCGCCGAATCTGCTGCGAGCGTGGCATGGTCTCGCTTCGCGAAGACGGTTTCCGGAAGGTGATCGAGGGACGGACCACGGTGGAGGAGGTCCTTCGGGTCACCGAAGCGACGATCTGATCCGGTCGATTCCCGCGTCTCAGATGAACGCGGCGACGCTGAGCTGGATCCAGATCGCGATCGCGAAACCGATCTTGACGACGGTTCCCGCCACTCTTCCCGCGGCGGCACCCGTCGCCGGTTTGATGGTGTCGCGAAACGCCGCCCCCTCACGGGTGAGCTCTCCGACGAGGGCCCCGCCACCGGCGCCGAGTGCGGCGCCCACCAGGGTGCCCACGAGCGGGATGGGAATCACGAACGTACCGACGATGCCGCCCACGAAGCCACCGACCAGTGCGCCGACGGTGCCTCGACGACTGGCCCCTCCCGCCTTGGCACCGGCAGCGCCCGCGAGGAACTCGATGATCTCGGCGGCGGCGGCGAGCAGGAGGGCGATCGCGAAGGCGACCCACCCGAACGTCGGCTCCGCATCACCCTTCCAGAGCAGTTCGACGACGTCGATCAGAGCCGCGAAGGCGATGATCAGCCATGTGCCGGGGAGTCCGAGTGCGGCGACCGCGGCGAAGATCGCTGAAATCAGGGTGAAGACGATTCCAATCAGAATGGTCATTCGGCCGGTCCTCCAAGGGCTTCGGAAGCGGATCCTGCGACCCGGGTGAGGCGGTGATGGTTCGCAGCGATCGGTTCGAACCGATACGTCATCGAAACGGTTGATTGGGACCATCGAACGGTCGATTCCACCGCCTGGTCCTTCCATGCGACCGAGCCCCGGATCTCGCCGATTCGAATCGGCGTCGCCGTGCCGAGCGGTGGGTTCAATTCGATGGTCTGCCGCTCGGACCGTTTCAGCCAGATGCCACGGTGGTCGTCGATCCGTTCGAGTTCCGTGCTCTCCCCGATCCCGAGGCGATCGGGCCTTCGGCGGAGTCGGAAGGTGGGTACCGCACGGGCCTCGTCGGGCGTCTCGGGATCGGCCTCGAGCAACCAGTCGAAGTGTGGTGGCGGACCTTCCGGGCCCGGCTCATGTCGGAGAATCGACGTTCGGAGCATTGCGTGATCGATCCGGCCAGGGGCGAGGGTGATCGCAGGGGGGACCGCGGCACCGTATCATGCGGCCAACGGGGAGGTGACGCTTCCCGACCTCGCCAGCCCGATTGCGCAGGAGTCCCCATGAACCCCCTCATTCCACATTCCGGTCCTGCTCGAACGTTCCTCCGACTGGTCGTCGCATCCTCGATCGTCGCCTTCGGGGCGTCCTCCATCGGATGCGAGTCGACCGGCGAGCCATCGACGCCGCCCACCGTGAAGCTCCAGAAGGACGGCGACCACGAGTTCCGCTGGGGCCGCTTCGAATCCGCTTCGGAGTACTACGCCCGGATCCTCGAAAACGAGCCCGGTGACGCCGACGCCCTTGAGATGTACGGCCGTTGCATGCTGGAGCTCGATCGGCCGGCGGAGGCGGCGAAGGTCTTCATGACCGCGACGGCCCGTCGTCCCGGTGATCGTGATCTGGTGCTGCTGCTCGGCGAAGCCGAATTCCAGAACGGTGAGTATGACCGGGCCTTCCAACTGCTTCGGACCTGGGCGATCGACAACGAAGACGCCGACGCCTGGCTCGAACTCGCCGGCTTCGCGATGGAACTCGATGATCCCGACACCGCGCGGGACGCGATCGAACGGGCGATCGAACTGGAGCCGGAAACCGATGCTGCGGCCTATGTCGCGGCGGCGGATCTGGCGGAGCGACTCGGTGACGAGGCGTTGGCGCTCCGGCGGCTTCGCCAGGCGTACGGCATCGAGCCGGGCAATCAGTCGATCTCCGACCGACTCCGCGAATTCGGGGAGGTTCCGGGGCCGACCATCGCGTTGCCACCCGGGGTCTGAGGAGACTTCCCGTCGTGAGCGAATCCAACCCCACCGGGCGTCCGGACGAGTGGCTCTCGAACCTCGCGCAGCTCGGGGATCTGGCCCGCGTTCGTCTGCTGCTTCTGGTGGAACGGACCGAACTCGGGGTCGGTGAACTCGCGACCGCGGCACAGCTTCCCCAGTCGACGGTCAGTCGGCATCTGAAGGCGCTGCACGAACATGGATGGATCGCGAAGCGATCGGAAGGCACCGCGAGTCTCTATCGCCTCCCGGTGGATGCCCTCGATCCCGATCTTCGACGTCTCTGGGAGACCACCCGCGATCGGCTCGAGTCGAGTCCGGTGTTTCTCGACGATGCCGTCCGGCTGAAGGAGGTACTCGCAAGCCGTCGTTCGGACTCGCAGGCGTTCTTCGGTCGGATCGGCGGGGAGTGGCACGAGGTTCGTCACGAACTCTTCGGAACGGGTTTCGGTGCCGACGCGATGCTCGGGCTTCTCGATCCCGACTGGGTCGTCGCCGATCTCGGTTGCGGCACGGGTGATGCGGCGGAACGACTTGCGCCGATCGTGGCGGAGGTCGTCGCGGTCGATCGAGAACAGGCCATGCTCGAAGCGTCGAGGAAGCGACTCGCCGAATTCGGCAACATCCGCTTCGTCGAAGGGGATCTGCTCGATCTCGACCTCGAATCGGAGTCGGTGGATGCGGCGGTGATGATGCTGGTCCTTCACCATCTTCCGGAGCCCGAGGCCGCGATCGCCGAGGCGGCTCGGATCCTTCGTCCCGGCGGGGTTCTGCTGGTGGTCGACATGGTCGGCCACGATCGTGACACCTATCAGCTCACCATGGGCCACGAGCATCTGGGATTCGAGGAGTCGGCGATTCTCGAATTCGGGGACCGCGGTGGATTCGACCGCGTCTCCTGGCGTCGCCTTCGTCCGATGCCTGGTGGAAAGGGCCCCGGGCTCTTTGCGGCCTCGCTCTTCAAGCGGGCCTGATTCAGGCCCAGCGGTAGATGCCTGCGAAATGAGGAACGCGACGCCGTATAGGCGTCGCGTTCCTCATTTGAACGTCGGCTGTCGGATCCGGTTCAGGCGTCGGTCTTCTTCGATCCAGCCTTCTTCGCGGCATCGAGCTTGGCGACCGCACCGCGAGGATCCTTCATCGCCCTGCCCTTGCAGCCACCGCAGCAGGTGGTGACGGCACGATCACCGATCATGAACCAGGGGCTGGAGGCCTTGAGGTTGCCGCCGGTGACGACGCAGGTGGTCAACGGGTAGTCCGCCTTCTGAGCCTTGATCGCGGCGGCATCGAGCTTGGTGATGTACTTCGCGGGGTCGGCTTCGAACTTCTTGTTGCATCGCGTGCAGCAGAGCCGGACAAGTCGGTTCTTGTAGACGATCAGCGTGCAGTCCTTCGCCTCCGAGCCGGAAGGATCCGGGAGCGACTTCGCTTCCGTCACGAGGCACGGCATGGTCTTCGGATACCGCGGCATCTGGTCGGCGACGATGAGTTCATCGACCTTGGGGATGTACTTCGCGGGGGCCTTCTTGAACTTGCCTTCGCAACCCTTGCAGCAGACCCGGATCTCGCGACCGGTCTGCAGTCCGTCGGCGGAACCTTCCATGATGATCGCCACACCACCGTCGGCGGGGAGCGGTCGTCCACTGATCACGCAGACGTTCAGGAGGTAGGGTGCACCCTGGCGAACCGCCGGGGCGTCGGACGCCTTCTCGAGCGGTGAGGTGCCTGCGGTGGCAGTCGTGGCCAACGCCATGAGAAGGCCGAAACCAGCGAGACGTCGGATGAGGCAGGAAAACATGTTGGGAGCTCCGGGAGTGGATTGAATCGCCGAGGGTAGCGTGTGGAGGAACGCCTTGGGGAGTCGCGAGCTTGAAGAATTCAGGGGCCTGAGCGTATTGACCAGGGGAAGGGAGGCGGGCTATACTCATTAATCCATTGAACCGTTTAATGGATAAAAAGAGTGAGATGTTGAATCAGACGTCTCCCGATGTCGAAGAGACCTGTTCAGTCCCGTTTTTCATCCCCGCAGAACCTCCTCTGGAGACCCCCCGTGAGCACCCTCGCTTCTGAATCCACGTTCCTGGACACCAACCTCCCGCTCAAGTCGGGCATGCCCTTCAAGGTCGCCGATCTTTCAACGGAGACCGTTGCGTTCGGCCGCAAGGAAATCGAGCTCGCCGAGCACGAGATGCCCGGCCTGATGGCGCTCCGCTCCGAGTACGCAGGCAAGCATCCGCTGAAGGGCGCCCGGATCACCGGCTCCCTTCACATGACCATCCAGACCGCGGTGCTCATCGAGACCCTCGTCGAGCTGGGCGCGGAGGTCCGCTGGGCCAGCTGCAACATCTTCTCGACCCAGGACCACGCGGCCGCGGCGGTTGCGGTCGGACCCAACGGCACCGTGGATTCGCCCGAGGGCATCCCGGTCTTCGCTTGGAAGGGTGAGACGCTGGAAGAGTATTGGTGGTGCACCTTCCAGGCACTCGACTGGCCGAACGGCGAGGGTCCGAACCTCATCCTCGACGACGGCGGCGACGCCACGCTGCTCGTGCACAAGGGCCTCGCGTTCGAGCAGGCCGGCGGAGCCATCCCGGGCCCTGAGACCACCGACAACGCGGAGTTCAAGTGCGTTCTCCAGCTGCTTGCGGCGATCAAGGAGGAGAAGGCCGAC
>JAQWJM010000096.1:0-37001 GCA_029248335.1 Phycisphaerales bacterium | reverse complement strand
GGACGTCGCGCGACCTTCGCCGCCTTCGGTGGTGTGATGCTCCCGCTCGAACGTTGACGTCCGATCGTGGACGCCCGTCGAGGGTCGCCTAGAATCCGGACCCTGTCCCACCTCTTCGTCCGACCCTCTCGCGGAGTCGCCGCCATGCGCACCCACGTCACCCGTCAGTTCGTTCGTATCGCGTTCGCCTCGGTCCTCGCCGGTCCCGGGCTGGCTGGTGTCGCCTTCGCCCAGGATGACGCGAACCAGCGCATCATCGAAGGCAAGGTCGATCCCTACGGCTTCCAGCCGGCGAACGACTTCGTCGTCGTGGATGCGGAGACCGCGGACCTCGGGAGGTTCTTCGAGGATGCCGGGCCGATCGCGAGATCCTGGTACCAGCACGTGATGACGCTCTCGAGCCCGTACTTCGAAGGCCGGTCACCGGGAGGCGACGGCATCGAACGTGCCGCCGAATACGTCCAGTTCTGGTTCGAACGCGCGGGTCTCGAACCGGCGTTTCCCGCGCCCGGTGACGATCGCGACGTCTGGACGAGCCACCGGCAGCATCTGGAACTTCCCGGTGGGCGTCCGTCCATCGAGAAGGCGGTCATGCAACGGGATCGTGCCGACGAAGGAATCGAGACGCTCGAGCTCGGGCGGGAGTTCACGGTGCTCGGGAACTCCGGAACCGCCGACGTCTCGGCCCCACTCGCCTTCCTCGGATACGCGATCGAATCAGGTCCAGACGACTATTCCAGCTTCGCCGACGATGCGGTGACGGGCGACGAGCTGGCGGGCCGGATCGTGGTGATGCTTCGCTACGAACCCCTGGACGACGAGGGACGAAGTCGATTCACGAGTCGTCGCTTCAGTCGACATGCGGCGATTCCCCCGAAGATGCAGGCCGCGGTCGATCGCGGCGCCGCGGGAATCATCCTCGTGAACCCTCCCGGCGCGGTCTTCGCGAAGGACGGTCTGCAGGACGTCGCCGCCAGTCGGGCGGGCGACGAACTCGAGATTCCGGTGGTCCAGGTGACCCCTGACGTCGCAGACCGTCTCCTTGCGGATTTGGATCGGGAGGGACGTGACCTGCGAGCCCTTCGTCGCATCGCCGACGAAGGCGGCCACGGCGGCATCCTCTTCGATGCCGATCGCAAGGTGCGCCTCGCCACCGCGATCGACGGGGGCATGAACCGGACCGCGAACATCGGTGGCGTGCTTCGCGGCCGCGGTGATCTCGCGGACGAGTGGGTCGTGATCGGCGGGCACTACGACCATGTCGGCCTCGGGACCTTCGGTGCGATGCCCACCAATCGAGGCCGGTTGCATCCCGGTGCGGACGACAACGCCAGCGGCACCGCCGGCGTGATCATCGCGAGCGAGCTGCTGAGTCGACGGTACGAGGAAGCGGCCGCCGACGAGGATCTTCGATCGATCCTCTTCATCGCCTTCACGGCTGAGGAGACCGGACTCAACGGCTCGCGTCACTACGTCGCGAATCCGACGCTGCCCGCCGGTTCGATCAACGCCATGATCAATCTGGACATGATCGGTCGCATGCGGAGCGACACCATCGCGGTGGGCGGCGTCGGAAGCGCCGAAGGCATGCTCGACGATCTTCGCCCCATCCTGCTGGAGAGCGGCCTGACGATCCACGCCGACCCGAACGGTCGCGGCCCGAGCGATCACGCGAGCTTCCACGGGGCGGGAATCCCCGTGCTCTTCTTCTTCACCGGGACGCACGACGTCTACCACCAGCCCGGCGACTACGGTTGGACCGTCAATCCGGTGGGCGCCGCGGCGGTGGTGGAGCTGGTGGTCGACGTGGCGGCGCACTTCGCGACGGACCCCGCGAAACTGGTGTTCGACGACGGTCGGGCGAAACGAGCGGCGCGACCGGAACGAGCGCCTGGCGGCGCCGATGCCAACGACCGTGGATACGCCCCGGTCCGCCTCGGCATCCGACCGGGCATGGGCGGCGGTGACGAACCCGGCGTGCGGATCGAGGGCGTGAGCGACGACACCAGCGCCAGCGATGCCGGGCTCCGGACCGGCGACGTGATCATCGCCTGGGGTGGCGAAGACCTGATCGACGTGATGGACATGGTCACGCGGCTCCGCGAACACCAGCCGGGCGACGTGGTGGAGATGGTCGTCCTCCGCGACGGCGAGGAGGTCGTCATCCCGGTCAGGATGAAGGCGAGCGAAAAGGTCATCGAGAACTGACCTCGAATCCGGAGCGATCTCAGGCCATGGTGTTCTCGAGCACGCCGAGGCCGTCGATCTCGACCTCCATTCGATCACCCGGAGCGAGATGGATCGGCGGATCCTTCGCGAAGCCCACGCCCGGCGGCGTGCCGGTGAGGATGAGGTCGCCCGGTTCGAGCGCGACGAACGCGGCGAGATGGGTGATCAGTTCCGGGATGCCGAAGATCAACTGCCGCGTCGAAGAGTCCTGGACCGTCTCGCCGTTCAATCGAAGTCGGATCTCGAGATCATGCGGGTCCGGAATCTCGTCGCAGGTCGCGATGAACGGGCCCATGGGACAGAATCCCTCGCAGCTCTTCCCGCGCTGCCACTGTCCGTCGGCGAACTGGAAGGCGCGAGCGCTCAGATCGTTCGCACAGGCGTAGCCCAGCACGTGCGACATCGCGTCCGCCTCGTCGATGCGCCAGGCTCGCCGCCCGATCACCACCGCGAGCTCGGCCTCGTAGTCCGTCTCGGAGTCGCCGGGAGGCATCGGCACGACCGCGCCGGGACCGACGACGTTCGAGGAGAACTTCGAGAAGGCCAGCGGCGTCGCCGGCGGCTCCATGCCGCTTTCCGCGGCATGGTCCGCGTAGTTCAATCCGATGCAGACGACCTTCCCGGGCATCGGAACCGGGGCGAGGAGCGTGGTCGCATCGGTTTCGATCGAAGGGGATGTCGAATCGGCGAGCCTGCGTCGAAGCCGATCGAGCACCGGTCGGTCGAGATTGAAGCGATCTTTGATCCCGAGGTCGATCCGGTGGGGATCCGGAGCGCCGAGGAGATCCGTGCCATCGATCAGGTGCTGGTCGTCGACCATCGCTCCGAAGCGGATGGTCGGGTCGTCGGGGAGTCGGAAGTGAACGAGCTTCATGTCGTCTCCAGGGTCGTGATCCGCGGTTCGCAGTCACCAGCGTCATCTGCGCTCTTGGTATCGGACGGTACTGCATTCAGAGGTTTGGAAAGACGGTCAAGCGGAGGTCAAGCCTTTGGAATCATCAGTCGATCTACTATCGTGGAGAATCTCCGAAGACAGAAAACGATGCGGTAGTCGTCTCTGAGCATCCCGAACAGGAAGATCCAAGCGTGACCCAGTCCCCGAAACTCGTCGCAAATGATGGCAAGGTTCTCGTGATCGGTTGGGACGCCGCCGACTGGCGCGTGATACATCCGATGATCGCCGACGGCAAGATGCCGAATCTCGAGAAGATGATGGCGGAGGGCGTGCACGGCAACGTCTCCACGCTCAACCCGGTCCTCAGTCCGACGCTCTGGACCTCGATCGGCACGGGAAAGCGACCCTACAAGCACGGCATTCATGGTTTCAGTGAACCGACTCCGGACGGAAAGGCGATCCGTCCGATCACGAACACCAATCGGTCGACCAAGGCGGTCTGGAACATGCTCAACCAGGTCGGCAAGAAGTGCAACGTGGTCGGTTGGTGGCCGTCGCACCCGGCCGAACCCATCGACGGCGTGATGGTCAGCAACTTCTACCAGACGGCGCGGAACATCAAGAACGCGGACATCGACCCCGAGATCGGCAAGCCGCGGCCGGACTCCGCCGGCTGGGAGATGTCGCAGTGGGAGATGCCGAAGGGCACCGTCCACCCGCCCAGCCTCGCCAAGAATCTCCAGGAGTTCCGCTTTCACCCGCTCGAACTCGATCACGAGCACGTCGGCCCCTTCATTCCGAAGTTCGCGGAAATCGATCAGGAGAAGGACCAGCGACTGACCGGATTCGCGAAGACGCTCGCCGACACCGTCACCATTCACGGTGCGGCGACGGCGCTGATGCAGCTCGAGCCCTGGGACTTCATGGCGGTCTACTACGACGGGATCGATCACTTCGGTCACGGCTTCATGAAGTACCACCCGCCGCGGCAGTCCTTCATCAAGGAAGAGGACTTCGAGATCTACAAGGGGGTCGTCGAAGGCGGATACCGCTTCCACGACATGATGCTCGGCGCGCTGCTGCACCTCGCCGGCGAGGACACCACCGTCATCCTGATTTCCGATCATGGATTCCATCCCGATCACCTTCGGCCCGAGCACATCCCCGTCGAACCGGCCGGACCGGCGATCGAGCATCGTCCTTACGGCATCTTCGTCGCGAAGGGGCCGGAAATCCGCAAGGGCGAGACCGTCAGTGGTGCGAGCGTGCTCGACCTGACGCCGACCGTCCTGACCGCCTTCGGTCTTCCCGTCGGCGAGGACATGGACGGCAAGCCCCTGGTGACGATCTTCGAGGGCGATCGAGCGATCGAGACGGTGGCCTCCTGGGACGACATCGACGGTCCCCATCCGCACGGCATGCACCCCGAGGGTGCGCACATCGACTCGGTGCAGAGCGCGGAGGCGATGAAGCAGCTGGTCGAACTCGGATACATCGAGGAACCCAACGAGAACACCGACGAAGCGGTCCGGGAGACCACACGGGAGCTCAAGTACAACCTCGCACAGTCCTACATGGACGGCGGGCGACTCGGGGAGGCGACCGAGATTCTCGAGGAGATCTGGAGCGACTGGCCGCGGGAGGCTCGATTCGGGCTCAACCTGATCGCGTGTCTCGGTGGACTGGGTCGTGTCGAGGAACGTGGCCTCGCGATCGACCGACTCGCGTTGAACGCGAACGCCAATTTCAAGTGGGCGCTCGAGGAGCTCGAGCGTCTTCGGCCCGAGGCCGACGAGTACGGCATCAAGCTGCCGCGACCGAAGGTCGATTCCGCGGGCGAACTGGCCGAGGAAAGCGTCACGGTCGACGAGGACGCCGACACCGCGGTCGACGCGGCGAATGACGACGCGGAAGGCGAAGACGCGGCGTCGAAGGAGCCGCCGAAGAAACTGACCTTCGCGATTCGAAAGGTGATGAGCCTTCTCCAGCCGATGGGTTCCACCCTGAACTGGCTCTCGATGCAGCAGGCGGTGATGACGGACGACCACGATCGAGCCCGGAAGTTCCTCGAGGCGATGGAGCAGGGCGAGAAGACCCAGGAATCGCTGGATCTGCAGCTCGGAATCGGAGAAGCCAGATTCTCGATGGGCGACATCGATGCCGCGGCGGATCGATTCGCGCGAGCACTCGAGATCGACGACGAGAACAGCAGTGCCCGACTCGGTCTCGCGCGAGTGGCGGTCGCCCGCGAGGAATGGGAGCGTGGCATCGAAGAGGCGTTGACCACGACGGAACTGCTCTTCCAGAATCCGACCGCGCACTTCATGCTGGGAAGATCACTCGAGGGCGTCGGCGATGACGATCATGCGAAGATCGCCTACGGCGTCGCACTGGGGCAGGCGCCCGGGATGATCGATGCCCGGGAGGCCCTGATCGGCCTGCTCGACCGCGTCGGTCCGAGGGAGGAGGCCGACCAGCATCGCAAGACGCTCGAAGAGGTCCGTGAGGTGATGAGTCGGGACACCGCGATCGCGAACGATGACGTCGTCGCGCTTGCCGAGGACATTCGCGCGTCCCGCGTCGACCGTCGCGCCACCCTCGAATTCGACCGCACCGCCGAGGCCTTCTCCGATCGGAAGCCGGTCGTGGTGGTGAGCGGTCTGCCGCGTTCCGGCACCTCGATGATGATGCAGATGCTTGCGAATGGAGGCGTCCCCGCCTTCTCCGATGGAAATCGCGAGGCGGACGAGGACAATCCGCGCGGCTACTTCGAGCACGAGAAGAGCACCCGGCTCGGCAGCGATGCCTCCTGGGTCCCGGAGGCCCGCGGGCAGGCGGTCAAGATCGTGGCACAGCTTCTTCCCTTCCTGCCGCGGGGTGAACGATATCGCATCATCTTCATGGATCGTGATCTCCACGAGATCGTGAAGAGTCAGCGGGTGATGCTCGACCGGATGGATCGCAAGGGTGGTCGACTCACGGACGCTCGGATGATGTCGACCCTCGATGCCCAGGTCGCACAGGTCGAGCGGCTTCTCGCCCGACGCCCCGACATCGATTCGATCTTCGTCGACTATGCATCGGTCCTCGCCGATCCGGCCGGAGAGACGCGACGCATCGCCGACTTCCTCGGCGGCGAATTCGACGTCGATGCGATGGTCGGAGGGGTCGACGCGACGCTCCGGAACCAGGGGAGCGACCGCGGCGCGGCAGCATCGGAATGAGTGCTTCCAGTGCCGGAGGCGATCGTGCTTCGAAGCCCCGGGTCGGCCTGCTCTTCTTCGGGGCCGGTCGCTCCGGTTTCACCACCGACGAGGGGCCACCGCCCCCTCGCATTGCGCGGCGGCGATGGCTCCCGGCGCCGGCGGTGACGACCTCCATTCTGAGCGGCGTCTCGCTCGAATCCCACCATGTGCACACGTGGTTGGTGCCGAGCGACGGGGATTCAAACGACGTCTCGGCGGCGGCGGCGGAAGGACTTCGATCACGGCGGTCGACCGAGGTGGGCCGGCCCCTCGTCTGGAACCGTCTCGCCGAACATGATGTCCATTCGATCGTGGTGGGGAGTCCCTTCATGCCTGGTGGTCGAACCGGTGTCGAGGAGCTGACCGCGCACACCGGATTCGGGGTCGTGCGACCGAGTTCCGTGTCGTCGACCGAAGAGAAGTTCGCGATGCTCGCGGAGTCGAAGCGTCGCCGTCCGGATGCGAGATTCGCATGTCTCTCGATCAATGTGGCCGGCAGGACGGACGCTCAGGAAGGTGCAACGCCGGAACCCACGCCCCGCCGGGCCGCCGAGGAACTGGTGGATCGATTCACGACGCTGATGGAACTCGACCACGTGCTGCTGGTGAGTTCGAGTTCGATGCTCGAGTGGGTGTCCTACCGGGGCTCGCGGGAGGTCCAGGCACCGACGCGGCTGCGAACGGGCGTCGTCATTCAGACGATCTTCGATCTCTTCGACCTGCCGCATCTCACGGATGTCCCCGCCGCTTCGATGCTTCAGATCGAAGAGGGAGAAGAGGATTCGGCGCGGGAACCGGAGATTCGCTGGATGCTGCCGGACGAGGACGATGTCGAACTGCCGGATTTCGAGCCGCTGCTCGATCGAATTCGAGGGGGCGAGGCGGGTCCGATCACGCGCCGGGTCGGGAGCACGATCTTCGAGTGCCGGTGGGAGCAGGCTTTCGAGCGAGGTTCGACCGTGGAACTCGACGAGGCCTCGCGAGATCTTCTTCTCGCCGCCGACGGCCCCCTCGTTCACGCCCGGCGTCTCATCTCCATGGCGGCGACCCGGGACGCCGGTTCCTTCGCCGAAGCGCGAGCCCTGCTCCATGAACGCCATCCGGGGACGCTGGCGGATCGACTGGCGGATCTTCTTCCGCTCTCCGCGGTCACCGATGAAGCGCGGCTCGAGATCCTCGACGCGAATCCGATCAAGGAGGTCCAGGGGGCGTTGCTTCGTGGTCTCTGGGGCAGAGTCGCGATCCGCCTCGGCCGAACGGACGAGGGCCTCAAGGTCCTCTGGGGGCGGATCAGCAGGGACACGGCCGATCGGAGGGAGACCCTCACCTTCGCGCAAGAAGCGATCAAGCGGAATCAGGAAGGCGATCTCAAGCGAGCGAGATTCGCGCTCCGGCGTCAACTCGAAACGACGCAGGGGCCGGAGCGACGCTCGAAACTGGTTCGGCAGATCGCGCATACCTTCGAACTCGAGGGGGACGTGGCCATGGCGATCGGGTGCCTCGAAGGATTCCTCGACCGCAATCCGGAAGAGATGGGTGCGACGCGGATGCGCGACCGTCTCCGGCGGCTCATGAACGACTGAACGACTGAACCAGCGGACGAGCCGGTTCGGTCACCGATGCTCGAGCACGACGACGTGCTGGTGACGGGGACCGTGCACGCCGAGCACCAGTTCGAGCTCGATGTCGGCGGTCCGACTCGGTCCGGTCGCGAAGGTCGTCGTCGGCGGCAGACACCTGCGGTCCGAGCCGACGTCCTCGAGCGCCTGATCCCATGTGTGCATGATGTCCGATGCGGCGAGAAGGGCGACGTGGGTTTCGGGGAGCAGGGACACCAGCCGCTGTCGCTCGGTCCTTCGACCGCGATCCCCCGCGGCGTCTCCGGAGGTCATCACGATCGTCCCGTGTTCCGCGACGCCGAGGGTGGCTCGGGAGACGCCGAGATCGCATTCGAGCATCGCGTTCCGATCGCGGTCGGGATCGAGGAGTTCGAATCCGCCGACGACCCGCTCGACGACGTCGATCACGAGTTCATCGTCGCTCCGGATGACGCGTCGCACGGCGAGATCCGCGATGATCGCCTGGAGCACCTCCGCGGCGCCCGAGTCGCTGGTCACCCGATGGCAGACGCCCTGGACGGCGTCGAGGGCCGATTGAAACTCGGTGATCAGGTCGGTGTCCGAGCGTTCGACGGCATGCGTCGCCATGGAACCGTCGACCGAATTCCGTTCGACCGGCGTTGCCGCGGTCGCCGGTTCCGGCCCGTGTCCGCGTCGCTTTCCTTCGGTCCGGGCGGATGCGAGCGCCCGCCGGACGTCGGCGAGAACGCGGCTTCGATCAGTTTCCACGACGGCCTCCGTTCCGGGCGCTGATTCGTCGAGCCGTCGATCCATCACGGAAACTCCGGTCCGGGGCGGGTGGCAGTTCGCGTCCGTCGCACCAGCCACGCAGTGGCCCGATGAATCGCGAGAGACGGGGAACCCGACGGATCGCCCGCACCGAGATCCGCCCGATCCGCCCGAGCATCGCGTATCGAGCCGGCGACGCCATCGCCCATCGCCAGAGTCCGAAGCCGCGTCTCGCGGCGCGGTTCTTCGTCTCGGTCACCGGATCGACCCCGGCTGCGTCATCCTCGTCGCTTGCGGCGGCTTGATGCCGGAGGTGCAGCAGGACGCCGGGGATGTCGATGTCGACCGGGCAGACTTCGCGGCACGCCCCGCAGAGGCTGGAGGCGTCCGGCAGCTGGGAGGCGGCGTGGAGGCCGGCGATCTGAGGCGTGAGGATCGCGCCGATCGGACCGGGATACACGCTGCCGTAGGCGTGTCCGCCGATCTGTCGGTAGACCGGGCAGACGTTCAGGCAGGCGCTGCACCGGATGCACCGAAGGGTCTCCGCGGTGAGCTCGTCCGCGAGAAGCCGGGATCGACCGTTGTCCAGGAGCACGACGTGGATCTCTTCCGGTCCATCGTCGTCGGGCGACGTCTTCGGTCCGGACACCAGGGTCTGGTAGCACGAGATCGGCTGTCCCGTGCCGTTGCGTGCGATGATCCGCACCAGCGGCCCGAGATCCTCGAGACGGGGAACGATCTTCTCGATGCCCGCGATCGCGACGTGGACCTTCGGAAGGGACGTCGTCAGTCGGATGTTCCCTTCGTTCTCGATGAGCAGGAAGGAACCGGTCTCCGCGACGAGGAAGTTCGCACCGCTGATCCCGAGGTCGGCGGTCGCGAAGTGGCTGCGAAGTTCGTTGCGGGCGATGGCGGTGAGGCCCGCGGCGTCGTCGGGCATGGGTCGGCCCAGGACGCGGGCGAAGAGATCGCGGATCTCTCGTCGACGCTTGTGAATGGCGGGTACCAGGATGTGCGAAGGCGTCTCCTCCGCGAGTTGCACGATCCACTCGCCGAGGTCGGTCTCGACCGGCACCACTCCGGCATCGATCAGGGCGTCGTTCAGGCCGATCTCCTCGGACACCATCGACTTCGCCTTCACCGCGATCCGGGCGCCGGTCCGGGCCGCGATGTCGAGCACCACCGCGCGGGCCGCTTCCGCGTCGGATGCCCAGTGGACCTTGATTCCGTTCGCTTCGGCGGTCTTCTCGAATCGCTCGAGATGCTCGTCGAGATGCTCGAGGGCTTCGGACTTGATCGCCTTGGCCCGTCCGCGGAGCGCCTGCAGGTCGTCGACGCCCGCCAGCGCGGTCGCCCGTCGGTTCCGAATGGTGTCGGTGGCGTTGGCGAGGGCACCACGCAGTTCGACGTTCGCCAGCGCACGAGGCACGAGTTCCGCGAAGTGGTCGGCGTGCAGGTGATGGATCGATGCGGCGGGTTCGCTCACGATTCGGATCCCGACGCATGGTCGCGCGATGCGAGGATCTCGGCCAGGTGGACGCCCCGGACGTTCGAGCCCCGGGCGGCGAGCCGGCCTTCGAGCTGCATCAGACAGCTGGTGTCGCCGGAGACCACCGCATCGATGCCGAGCGATTCGAGCTCGTCGATCTTGTCGTCCGCCATGCCGACGGAGATTCCGGGGAGGTTGACGCTGAAGGTGCCGCCGAATCCGCAGCAACGATCGCAGGTCGCGGATTCGACGAGCTCGAGACCGCGGACCGCCTGGAGAAGACGTCTCGGTTCGCTGGCGATCCCGAGTTCCCGGAGTCCGTGGCAGGCGTCATGCCACGCGACGCGTCCGGTCCATCCGGCGTCGACGTCGATCCGGTCGAGTCGGTTGACCAGGAAGGCGCTGAGTTCGTACGACGCCTTCGCGACGCGGCTCGCGGCCTCGGCATCCGCCCCGTCGAGCAGTCCGATCGCGTGCCGGAACATCGCCGCGCAGGAGCCCGAGGGCACCACGATCGCCTCGCAGCCGTCCTGAAGCTGTTCGTCGAGGATTCGAATCGCGCTCCGGCAGACGGGTATCGCCGCGTCGTGCTGGCCGGCATTGAAGGCGGGCTGCCCACAGCAGGTCTGCCGCGGATCGAAGACCACGTCGCATCCGCAACGCTCGAGCACCTCGACGGTCGCCTCCGCGGCGGATGTCCGGAACTGGTCCATGAGGCAGGTGATGAAGAGTGCTACTTGCATCAAAAAGGAGGATACCCGTCGCGCACGGGGTCACCACCGACGATTTTTGGACTTTTCATCGGGATCGGTGATACAAAGCGTGCGTATCAGCGTACGTGCAGGGGGGCCGGCTCTTCCGGTCCCGTCGACAGAGTGAGTCCGGGGTCTCTGACGCGATACGTGTCGGCCTCCGGGGGGCCGGCAATACGGAGTTCAATGCATGTCGTCCGAGGAATCAGGGGAGCCCGTGGGGGTCGGTGTACCCGAACGGTTTCGTACGAGAAGCGCCAACGGTGCCGACGCATCGTCCGGCTCGGGGGACTGGACCATCCACGTCGCGGATTCGGACGAGGTTCGCTCCGAGGCGCGACGGTTCCGCCATCGCGTCATCGAAGCCCTCGCCGACGCGGAATGCGGGACCAGGCCACCGGTGCCGTCCGAAATGGACGACCGCGTCGATGCGCATGCGGATCTGCTCTTCCTCCGGAATCGCGACGGCCGAATCGAGGCGTCGATGCAGATGACCGCGATCGATCAGGTCGATTTCGGCATCGCGCGACACCTCGATCGACGTCACCTCGCGCTTGGTTCGATCGAAGCCTCGTTCTCTCGACACCTCCTGTTCGATCCGGCGGTGAAGGACGAATCGATCGGCGCGGCGATGTCGAAGGCGATCCGCGTGCACGCCGGACGTCGCGGATGGCGGTACGACCTCTGCCTGTGTTCTGACGAGAACTCCGCGTCGCGTCTTCGGCTCGGGTACCGGCCGATCGGGATCAAGGTGGATCGGAAGACGCGATCGACGCTGGAGATCTACGCGTTCGCGATCGACCCGGCGACCGCCGAAGGCTCGACGATCGAGGATTCGACGAGGAAGGACGCGAAGTCTCGTGAAGTGGAGACGACGGCCGAGTCCGAAGGGTCAGGCCCCTGATCGGATGAGAACGCCCTTGAGATAGTCCGCGGCCCGCGGGTCGGTCCCCAGGGCGTCTCCGAGATCTTCCAGACGCTGGTACCGGTGGGTGATGAGATCGTCGACCACGACCCGGCCGGTCTCGAGATGCTCGAGACAGGCGCGATAGAGCTCCGGGCGTCCATCGGGGTCGATCGGACCGGACGCGCCGCTCGAGGTCACCAGTCCGGCACCCCGCCACTGCAGGGCGTCGAGCGAGCCGGATCCACCACGCGCCCGACCGTAGCCGTAGAGGATGGCGGTCGCCTGCTTGCGGATGACCTTGGCGAAGTCGGCCCACGCCGAGACGGCGCCGCAGGCGTCGATCAGCAGCTCGCACCCACGTCCGCCCGTCCGGTCCCGGATCGCCGCCGCGAGGTCCGGTCCGGCATCGGGTTCGATCGAGATCGCATCGAAGGTCTCGACGGCCATGCGTCGCTTTCGAGCGGACGGATCCACCACGATGATCTCGCCTTGGAAACCGATGATGTTCCGCAACGCCCGGCCGAACAGCTGGCCGGACGGTCCGAGGCCGAACATCACGACCGAACGGATCCGGTCGCGTCGAGACGTCGCCTCGAACCGATATCGCAGCGCCTGTCGCTCGGCGAGCCGGAGATGGTGGACCACGCATCCGAGCGGCTCGGTCATGGCCGCGACTTCCCCGGCGATGTCGCCGGCGATCGGAATCGCGTTCACCTCGGGAATCACGATGCGATCCGCGAATCCCCCCGGCAGACCGGTGATTCCATGCTCTTCGTAGTCGACGCAGTGATGTGAGAAGCCGGTGGCGCAGCAATCGCACCAGTCGTCGGGCGACCGCCCCCGCGAGGCGCAGTTGATTCCCTGATCGAGCACCACCCGGTCGCCCGGAACGAGCTGCTCCACCGCATCGCCGACCTCGACCACCCGTCCCACCATCTCGTGGCCGAGGATCTGGGGCGCTTGTGCGAGCGGAACGGGGTGGCCGTCCGGTCCGAGGTTCCAGTTCACGGCGCCGTCATGGACGTGGACGTCCGAACCACAGATGCCGACCGCATCGAGTCGGACCGTGACGTCGCCGACCGCGGGTCGCGGGTCGGGAATCTCCCGATGGACGAGGACCCGGGGTTCGACCAGCAATGCTGCCTTCATGCGCCGCTCCGTCGGGTCGTTCAAGCGACGAAGTCGATCGTAACGCTCGATGGCCCGCGTCCGATGCTACAGGGATACGGAGCACTCGGACCAGATCTGGAATTCGCGATGTTTCGTCTTCTCGGCGTGTGCCGGTTCACCACCCGCGACGGCGACGACGTGATCGAAGACCCGACGGCCGCACGCCTCGATGCTCTCCGAGCCTTCGATCACGGTACCGGCGTCGAGATCGATGTCGTGCTTCATCCGTTCGAAGGTCTCGGTGTTGCTCGAGAGCTTGATCACGGGGCAGATCGCGTTCCCGATGGTCGTGCCCCGTCCGGTCGTGAACACCACCACGTTGCTTCCCGACGCGACGATGCCGGGGGTCGCCTCCTGGTCGTAGCCGGGACCCTGCATCAGCCAGAGTCCGGGTGATTTGGGCCGTTCCGCGTAGCCGCAGCAGCCCTCCACGCGACGGCTGCCGGCCTTCGCCAGCGCTCCGAGGCTCTTGATCGCGATGTTCAGAAGTCCACCGGCCCGATTGCCGGGACTGGGGTTGTCGTCGAGCCGGGTTCCGAACACCGCGGCGTGCGCCTTGTACCAGTCGACGGTCTCGTAGACGGCCCGGGCGGTCGCCGCATCCTTCGCCCGCCACGCGAAGACGTGCTCCGCGCCGCAGAATTCCGGGACCTCGGTGATGATCGCGGTGCCCCGACGATCGATCAGGTGATCGGTCGCGACGCCGAGGGCGGGATTCGCGCTCAGTCCGCTGAAGCCGTCGCTGCCGCCGCACTTCAGTCCGAGGACGATCTCCGACACCGGTCGGTCGGTGCGATGGTGGCGGTCGACCTCCGGGAGCATCTTCTCGACCAGCGCGAGGCCTCGAAGGATGGTGGCCTCGGTACCGCCCTCGGTCTGGACGCCGATCCGCTCCACCGGCTTGTCCCATGAGAATCCGCCATGTTCTCCGAGCCATTGGTCGACGACGGTCTGGTTGGTCTTCTCGCATCCGAGCTCGAGCATGAGAACGCCGCCGACGTTGGGGTGGTCGGCGTAGTTCGCGAGGGTGCGCATCGTGATGTCGAGGTTCGAGCCGTCCGAACATCCGCAACCCTTGGAATGCGGAATGGCCACGACGCCGTCCACGTTCGGAAACTTCGAACGCGACCAGTGCTGGAACTCGGCGATCGTCGCGATCTGATTCGCCTCGTGGCTGGAGCACATCGAGGTCGGCAGCACGAGCAGGAAGTTCCGGGTCCCGGTCCGGCCGTCGGGGCGGAGGAAACCGGGGAACGTCCCGATCGCCTCGTCGGGAAGGTGGACGGGCGCGGGGTTGCGGAGATCGTCGGGAATCTCGCGAACCACCGGGATGTCGTTGGACATCGTGGTCTCGGTGATCGCGTCCCCGGCGGCGAGGCCGAGGCTGGTCCCGATCGGCTGGGCGTACTGGACGACGAAATCACCGTCGGGAATGTCCACCAGTGCGAACCGGTGGCCCGGTCCGACGTCGGTTCGAACGACCAGCCTCCGGTCGTCGACCTCCACCGTGGTGCCCGCGGTCACGCCGGTCTTCACCACCGCGCAGTTGTCGGTGGCATCCACCCGCACCGCGACCCGGGCGAGCGGCTGGACCTCGTCGTCCCCGCGGCCGCTCATGATCCGACCTCCTCGGGAAGATCGCGGAGATCGAGGCGGCCGTCCTCGTGGAGTCGAAGGAACGCTTCGTACGTCCGCCGAAGACCGTCGTGGAGCGAGGTGCGTGGCGGCGGGCCGACGAGCGATTCCAGCAGGCCGTCGTCGAGACGGCCGGGAATCGGCAGGGTGGGCCCGTCGCAATCGACGAGGCCGCGTCGATGCTCGGGAAGAATCCCGTCGATCGAGGCGACGACGTCCTCGACGGTGGCGGTCTCGCCGTGCAGGTTGCACACGTGCGCGCCGTCGGGTGCGTCGAGGCACCGCACGAAGATCTCCGCGACGTCCTCGGCGAGCTGGAAATCGGTGGGTCCCCGGAATCCGATCGTGTAGGGCCGCCCGAGGATCGCGGACTTCAGGGCGGTGGTCGGACCGCTGGTCATGCCGAAGTCGCGACCGACGCCGTAGACGGTGAGGGGGCGGAGACCGACGCTGCCGACGCCGTGGTCCTGGTGGTAGATCCGGGCGTTTCCCTCGTTGGCGAGCTTGAAGATGCCGTAGTGGGTCTTCGCATCGCCGGCTTCGGATTCGACGTGCGGTCGGGTCGGCGTGTCGTCGGGGCCGTAGACCGCGGCGCTCGATGCGTAGACCACTCGACACCCGGTGACGCGGGCGGCCTCGAAGACGGCGAGCGTTCCGAGCACGTTGACCCGGGCGCCGAGCATCGGATCGGCGCGACACGTGGGGACCTGGAGTCCCGCGAGATGGATCACGCCGTCGCCGCCGTGGTCGTCGACGTGGCGTCGCATCGCGGCGGCGTCGGTCACGTCCGCCGTGACGAATCGGATCCGGGATCGGGCGTCCTCGTCGAGGATCGCCTCGAGACGATGCCGCTCCTCGCCGTGGTCGAGGGCGGTGACGTCGTCGCCCGCCGCGAGGAGTCGCTGGACGACCCATGCGCCGATGCAACCGTTCGCCCCGGTCACCAGTCTTGCTGCCATCTGAATCCTGACTGCCCGCGTGGGGCGATGCGCCGGGGATCGAACCGATCGCGCCCGGGACGTCCGGAGCGCCGGTCGGAATCCGTGTCGCATTGCCGGACCGACCGTCGAGGTGTACCCTCGACGAGACCGACACGTCAAGACGCAATCGACCGCGAACGGAAAACAACTGGAGATCGGCCATGCTCAACCGCACCCGCGGCCTCGGATTCCTCGCCGGCATCGCATTCGCGATCGTCGGGTGTGACGACTCGTCGAAGGCTCCAGACGCCGACACCGGCGCGGCCACGGCCCGGACCATCGCGGTCATCCCCAAGGGGACCAGCCACGAGTTCTGGAAGGCGGTCCATGCCGGCGCCGTGAAGTCGGGTCGGGATCTGGGCGTGGAGATCGTCTGGCAGGGTCCGGCCCGGGAGGACGATCGCGACGATCAGATCAAGGTCGTCGAACAGTTCATCACGAAGGGCGTCGACGGCATCGTGATCGCGCCACTGGACGACACCGCGCTGATCCGTCCGTTGAAGGAGGCCGCGGAGGCCGGGATCCCCGTGGCGGTGATCGACTCCGGCGTGAACTGGGACGGCTCGGTGACCTTCGCCGCCACCGACAACTACGAGGGCGGCGTTCGCGCCGCACGAGAGATGGGTCGGCTGCTCGATGGTCGGGGGAAGGTGGTCGTGATGCGGTACGTCGAGGGATCGGCGAGCACCACCCGCCGCGAGGAAGGGTTCATCGACACCCTGAGGAGCGACTTCCCCGACGTCGAGATCCTTTCCGACAACGCCTACGGCGGCGCCACGCTCGAAGGCTGCGTCTCCACCGCGGAGAACCTGCTCGACCGCTTCGCGGAGATCGACGGCGTGTTCGCGCCGTGCGAGCCGGCGACCGTCGCCTTCATGCGGACCCTCGATCAGGCGGGTCGGAAGGATGCGACGGTGATCGTGGGCTTCGACGCCTCGGAATCGCTGGTCGAGGGACTTCGCACCGGCAAGGTGGATGCGCTCGTCGTGCAGAGCCCGTTCGCGATGGGGGAGCGGGGGGTCGGCCTCCTGATCGACTCGATCGAAGGTCGCGACGTGCCCGCCCGGGTCGACACCGGTTGCGTGGTGGTCAACCTCGCGAACATGGAGAGTCCCGAAGCGAAGACGGTGCTCGCGCCGCCGATCGACGAGTACCTGCGCTGATCCGGTGAATCAGATCGAGAACAATCGTGACCGACTCCACGTCCGCGAATCCAGAACCGTTGCTCGTGATGCACGGCGTCCGCAAGCGATTCGGCGGCGTCCAGGCGCTGCGCGGCGTCTCGCTCGAGGTCGCGGCGGGTGAGGTCCACGCGCTGGTCGGTGAGAACGGGGCGGGCAAGAGCACGTTGATGAAGGTCCTTTCCGGGGTCGAGGCACCGGATGCGGGCGAGATGACCCTCGCCGGTCGGCGATGGCGACCCGGTGGTCCGGTCGACGCCCGGCGGGGCGGCATCGCGATGATCCATCAGGAACTCGCGCTCGCACCCCACCTCTCGGTCGCCGAGAACATCGCACTCGGCGTCGAGACGCCGCGACTGCCGTGGCTCGGTCGCATCTCCCCGTCGGATCGGCGATCGATGCTGGCGACGGCGAGGAAGGTGATGGGACGACTCGGACACGGTGATCTCGATCCGGCCCGGCGGACCGGGGATCTGCCGGCGGCGGTGCGACAACTGGTCGAGATCGGCCGAGCCCTCGCCACCGACGCCTCGGTGGTGGTCATGGACGAGCCCACGAGTTCGCTGGGACGTCGGGATGCGGATCGTCTTCTGGAGATCGTGGGCCGTCTTCGGGACGAGGGGATCGCCATCGTCTACATCAGTCACTTCCTCGAAGAGATTCGACGGGTCGCGGACCGCTTCACGGTCATTCGCGACGGCTCGACGGTCACCGCCGGCCGCATGGCGGAAGCACGTGACGAGACGCTCGTCGAGCACATGATCGGCCGACCGCTCGATGCGGTGTTTCCGCCGGGGGGTCGTGAGGCGGGTGAAGTCCGGCTCGAAGCGCGATCGATCGCGGGATACGGGCTTCCCCTGGAGGCTTCGCTCGACGTCCGGAGCGGCGAGATCCTCGGAATCGCGGGGCTGGTCGGCGCAGGCCGCACCGAGTTTCTCCGATGTCTCGCGGGACTCGATCCGACGGTTCGCGGCGACGTGTCGATCCACGGTCGGAGGATCCGCCGTTCGACGTCGATTCGCGGACGCATGCGGGCGGGCCTCGGCTTTCTCAGCGAGGACCGAAAGGGCGAGGGGCTCGCGCTCCCGATGTCGGTCGGCGAGAACCTGCTCCTCCCTCGGTTGGGACCGGTCACCTCCGGTGGCATGCTTTCGCCACGACGCATGGACGAGACCGCCGGTCACTGGCTTTCGAGACTCGCGGTCCGTGCGGGCGGATCGAGCGTTCCGGTCGAGACGCTTTCGGGTGGCAACCAGCAGAAGATCGCGATCGCACGGCTGCTTCATCAGGACGCGGACGTGCTCCTGCTCGACGAACCGACCCGGGGGATCGACATCGGAAGCAAGGTCCAGGTCTACGGGCTGCTCGACGAACTCGCCCGGGCGGGTCGTGCGATCGTCATGACCAGCGGGCATCTTCCCGAACTCCTCGGCGTCTGCGACCGGATCGCGGTCATGCACCGAGGGGTGCTCGGCCCGGCCCGCCCCGTCGATGCCTGCACGGAATCGTCGCTGATGCGTGAAGCGGTGCTCGGTCCGGACGGGTCCGGGGAAGGGGAGGCGGCATGAACATCGAGGCGACGCCCGAGGTGGAACCGGTGGGAACGGGCTGGATCGGCCGGGTCGGCCGGCTCGCCGCCCCGTTCATCGGACTCTTCCTGGTGATCGGGATCTTCACCGCGATCGAACCACAGGCGTTCGCGTCGGTGCGAAACGCCCAGACCATCGCGGTCCAGACGGTGGTGGTGGGGATCGGTGCGATCGGCATGTGCTTCGTGATCGTCTCCGGCGGGATCGATCTCTCGATCGGCTCGGTGATCGCGCTCGCCAGCGTCACCGGCGCCCTGACCCTCGACGCCGGTCATCCGCCGACCGCGGCACTCGCCGTCTCGGCCGGCACCGGAATGGCCTGCGGTCTTCTCAATGGTGGACTCGTGACGGCGCTCCGGATCCCACCGTTCATCGTCACGCTGGGAATGCTCGGGATCGCGCGGGGGCTTGCGAAGCTGCTCGCGGGCAACCAGCGGATCGCGCCGCCGCCGGAGTCGGTGGGTTGGCTGGAGGGTTTCGTCGACAAGACGCCGGAACCGACCTGGCTGATGATGGCGCCCGCGGCGTGGTGTCTTCTGGCGACGGCGGTCATCGCCGGGCTGGTGCTTCGTCGAACGCCGTTCGGGATCCACGTCGTTGCGATCGGATCCAGCGAACAGACGGCGCGTCTCTGCGGCGTCGCGGTGCGTCGCACCAAGATCGTGGTCTACGTGTTGTGCGGGCTCGGGGCGGGACTCGCCGGCGCGATCACGCTGGGTCGACTCGGCGTGGGGGATCCGACCACCGCCGTCGGCCTCGAACTCCAGATCATCGCGGCGGTGGTCATCGGCGGGGCCAGCCTCTCCGGAGGCGAAGGTGGTGTCCTCGGAACGATGATCGGCGCATTCATGCTGAGCGCATTGAGTGCCGGATGCACCCTTGCGGGCATCGACAACTCGGTTCAGGAGATCATCATCGGCGGAATCATCGTGGCCGCGGTGACCATCGACGGCATCCGGCATCGTCGGAAGCGCGTGTGAACCGCGTTGGTGTCGATCCGGCGCATGGGGCATCGACCCCAATCGTCGATTCATCGCGCCCATCCGGGGTACATCCCCCATGGCATCCATGGCAGGAACGTCTATCTTTGAATCGCCGACAATGCGGTGGGCATTTAGGCGACCCGTTCAGATGTTCTTCGATTGGAACTCATGTCTTATGAAAAACTGTTTGAGATCACGGAAGCGCCGAGCAGGCGAACCAGTTGCGGGGGCTGCCGATGCGGCTGCGGTCGGCGGGCCAGCCGATCGAAGGAAGCGATGTGTGACGCGCTGTCGAGGCTGGAGCGTCTCACGGTGCGAGCCGACGAACTGACAAGCAGCGGTTCGTGGAAGTCCGCGATCAACGCCTGGGGCGCCGTGGCCCTGCTGGCGGAGCGGATGCTTGGTCGCGCCGATGTGGCCGTGATCGACGCGATGCGGATCATCGCTTCCCTGATGGATCGCCTCGAGATGCAGGACGATGCGATCCGGGTTCTCGAGAACGCCGCCGAACGACTGGTCGATGCCGGATGGCATCGATCGAACCGTGGTATCGCGATTTCGGATGAAATGCGGGCGATTCACCGATCCAATCGCACCACCGTGCTCGCCGATTCCGGCGTCCGATCGCTTCGTCACGGCTGGTCGGCGTCGCGGACCGCCTGATCTCAGAGCCCGATCACGCGGCGGCGACGATTCCACGACGGCGAACGCCGTTCCAGCGGATCGCGAGCCATGCGGCCTGCAGGACGCCGGCCAGCGTGATCGCCAGCGTCGCCGCCACACCGCCAGGGACGGTTCCGAGCGAGACGAAGATCACGAGGACGAGGCCGATCGTGGTCAGTCCGATCCCGACGCCCTCGGAGATGGGTCTCGTCTGGTGAGCGTGGACGAGCATGCCCTGCCAGTAGCTGATGAGGAAGGTGAGGAACGGCATCGGCACCATGAGCCAGGTCGCGAGTCGTGCCATCGACATGCCATCTTCCGGAATGCGCTCGAGGTCGACGTACCAGACCTCTCCCAGCGGGGTCGCCGCGACCAGCGCGACCAGGGCCGAGATGCCGAGTCCGAAGATCAGCATGAATCGGGTCAACACGCGAGCGCCTTCGGCATCGCCGGCGTGTCGAATCACGACTTCGTTGAACGCCATGCCGCTCGACCGGGAGAAGAAACCCAGCCCCGTCACCGCGGACCAGATGGCCAGCGAGGTGAGGGCGTCCGGCATCCGATTCATCCCCGCACTGCAGATCGGATAGGAGGCGAGGGAGAGCACGGACGTCAACGCGAGCGGGAAATAGAAGCTGATGGTGGTTCCGAGATCGAGTGACCGCTCGGACACCGCCTCCCGCATCGGACCTCGTTCGACCTCCAGAACGCACCATCGCGCGTAGATCGCCTCCGCCACCACGCCGGACGAGATCGCGAACCCCGCCACCGCCGCGGAGTGTTCGGTTCCGATCGCGAGACCGATCATCAGGGGGATGACCACGGCCACGAGCCGGATGATCGTCCCCACCCCGACCTTCCGCTGTCGGCCGTACCGGATGAGCACGCCCTGATGAAATCGCCGTTCCGCCACCGCGATGGTGAACGGCAGCATGAACTGGAAGCCGAGGCGGGCCGGTTCGACCACCGCCTCCGGCGTGTCCAGCAGCGGAACGACGACCAGGTCGAAGAGCGGCGTGAACGCGATCAGACCGTGGACGCCGGTCAAGGCGAGTCCGAGTCGCCGCGAGAAGCGCTGGAGATACCGGTAGTTCTCCGGTGAGTCGCAGAGCCGGGTGCTGGCGGCGAGGAGCATGATCACCGGGGCTTCGATCGCGAGGCTGATCGGGAAGAACACCCCGCCGTACGCCGCGAGTTGGACGGTCTCGTCGGGAAGTCGTCCCATGACCGCGGTCACCAGCGGCATCTCGATGCCCATGAGCAGCCAGCTGGCGGCGAGCGGCCACCAGGTGGCCAGCACGAGCCCGAGCGTCAGGGCGCTCCCCGTCGAGGGTGAGGATGGCAGGCGTCCTGGCGGCAAACGAGGGTGCTCGATGGTGACTGGGAATCCCGCATCCTAGATCCACCAGCGTGCTTCGCCGTCCTTCCACGAGGGATTCGGGACTTTCTCACCGAATCCTGTCACAGGCCGGGGGGTGGCCGCTACGGGTTCCTGGTTCGACACATTCAACCTCGTCACTCGCTCACAGAAGGAAACCGTCATGAACAACTCCACCAGCAACAAGCTCGCCCTCGCCGCCCTGGTCACCCTCGCGACCGTCACCACCGCCCGGGCCGAACAGGACTCGCGGAAGGACGCGAACAGCGTCGGAACCGGTGAAACGATCCGGGACGCCGGCACCTACTCGCCCGGCAAGACCACCCCTCGGTACAAGCCGACCGTGGGCACGAATCCCGACGCCCCTCATTCGGTCCAGGCCCCGGACAACCAGCGCAAGAAGGGGTCGAAGGGTCGGAACTCGAATCCCCTTCCGTCCGCCGGAACGCAGCAGTCCTCGAGCCAGCAGGGGCCGGCGCCCCGACCGATCCTCTGCACCGACCCCTGCGTGGCCATCGACCTCCCGGGCATCCTGTACGACCCGATGGACATGAATCTCGACGGCGTGGTCGACGACACCGACTTCCTCTGGCTCTGCAAGGCCTACGGCACCGAAGAGGGTGATATCAATCGGGATGGGATCACCGACGGGCTCGACCTCGGACTGATGCTCGTCCGCCTCTCGGTCCAGGTCATGGACTGATCCGACTTCTTCCTTCTCTTCCGGTGGACCCCCGCGGCGCTTGCGTCGCGGGGGTTCTTCGATCAATCGACGCGAGGCGGAAGGGTGAAGGGCGTGTCACGACGGTCGACGAGTCCGACCACGATGCCGACGCCGAGACAGGCGAGGATGCCCACCGCCGCGTACGCGAGTCCGCTGACCTGGGTGAACGCACCCACCGCCCAGACCGAAGTGGCGCCGGCCACGAGGCCCGACCAGCCGGCGACGGCGCCGGCGCGACGGGTCAGGGCGCCGAGCAGGAACACGCCGGCGACGCCGGATCCGAAGAGCCCGAGCACCTTGAACCAGACGTCCAGCAGGCTCGGATCGTTCACCTGCTGCATGAGGAGTGCGGCGCCGGTGCCGATCACCCCGATGCCGATGGTGGCGAAGCGGGCGACCCGCAGGCAGCGATGGTCGTCGGCGTCGGGCCGGAACCGGCGATACCAGTCGGTCGTGAACGCGGTCGAGACCGAGTTCATGGCGGAGTCGAGACTGCTCATCGCGGCGGCGAAGAGGGCCGCCACCACGAGACCCGAGATGCCGGGAGGAAGCTGGTCGATCACGAACATCGGCAGGATCTGGTCGAGCTTCGCCGTCGGCTGGAGGAGTTCGGGGTTCGAACGGTAGAAACTCCAGAGCGCGGTACCGAGTCCGAAGAAGATGAGTGACGCGGGAATGGCGAGCACCGCGCCACCGATGATCGCCCGCTTCGCCTCGCGTTCGTCCCGCACCGTGAGGTATCGCTGCACCACCGACTGGTCGCTGGCGTAGGGAATCAGGTTTCCGAAGATCGCACCGAGGACGATCACCAGCAGCGACGGACGGGTCAGATCCCAGGAAGGATCGACCAGACGCAGCTTTCCGGCCTCACCCGCGTCGGCGAGCATGCCGGCGAAGCCGCCATCGGTGCCGTTCAGCAGGATCATCAACGCCCAGACCGCGCCGCCGAGGAGGATCACCGCCTGCAGGACGTCGGACCAGATCACCGCCTCCACGCCGCCGAGGACCGTGTAGGCGATGCAGATCCCGCCCATCAGCAGGATGCACCACGTCACGTCGAGGCCGGTGATCGCGGTGAGGGCGAGTGCGGGAAGCAGGGTGACGATCGCGACCCGGCCGACCTGGAAGAGCATGTAGAGCGCACTGGCCGCGAGTCTGAGCGACCAGTGGAAGCGCCGCTCGAGGTATTCGTACGCGGTGACCACGTCGAGTCGGCGGAAGTAGGGGACCAGCAGGAACGCCGCGAGCGGCGCCACGGCGAGGATGCCGAGATTCTGCAGGAAGTAGATCCAGTCGGTGCTCCAGCTCTTCGCGGGGATCGCCATGAAGGTGATCGCGCTCAACGACGTCGCGAAGATCGAGATGCCCGCTGCCCACCATGGAATGCGGCGTCCCGCGAGGAAGTAGTCCTCGGTGCCCTTCTCCCGCTTCGAGAAGTGGATGCCCATCCAGACCAGCACGAGGCCGTATCCGGCGATGGCGATCCAGTCGATCGCCGCCAGTGGCTGCACCGGAACGACCGGCCGGATGAAGGTGAGATGGGGCGTCCGCTTGCGTGGTCGGATCTCGCCGCTTCCGAGCAGGACGCCGCCGTCGAGGGAGGTTCCGGTACCGGTGATCGGAATCGTGGCCGCGGTCACCGGTGGTTCCCGATCGTTCGTCCGATCCCGAGGAAATCGACCACGCACGGTCCAGCGATCGGTGATCGGGTGATACACGAGGACGTCGTCGGGGAAGCCCGGGTGATCGTCTCCCAGGCTCGAGATCCGGTCGAGCAGGGCGCCATCATCGCCGCCGACGATCGCCAGCAGATCGAAACCGACCGGGATCGCCGGGCCTGCGGCGGCCGCGGCCGGATGTGGAAGATCGGTGAGGACCCGCCACGAGTCCGATTCGGAAGCGGGATCGAAGGCGAGTGCCTCGGTGAGGTAGGGCGCAATCCGCTGGAACCCGCCTTCGCCGTCGGCTTCGAGGGCGACACCGGAGAAGAGGAACACCTCGCCCTGGTGCGTGGCGGCGACCGGGAGAATGCGTCCACCGGTCGGAATCGCGGGTCGGGTGCGCCAGGTGGGATCCTCGGTCGATGAGTCCAGGGTCGAGAGATCGAGCGTGAAGACGGCGTCGCTCGCGGGTCCGCCCGGCGTCGCCTGTCCACCCATCACCACCACGACGTCGCCGACGAGCACGCCGGCCGCATAGGCGAGGGGCGTCGGCAGCCTTGGAAGCGGTGAACGAACGAGATCCCCGTCCTCGATCGCGAGCACGAACGCGTCGTCGAGATGTCCACGCCCGTCCGCACCGCCGATCGAGATCACGCCTCGCGTCGGATGGGTCAGTGAGACGCCGTAGGCGATCGGCCGGGGAAGTCGATCCGCGAGGGTCGTCCACGCGGGGGCGTCGGCCGAGAGATCGAGGACCAGCACCGCGTCGTGCCAGACCTTCGCGGTCTCCCATCTCGGCTCGTCCGGAAAATTCGCGCCGCCGGCGATGATGATCGTCGCCCCGCTCCGGCCGGCGATCGCACCGGCGAGTCCCTCACCATCGGGGAGCGGCGGCGTCGAATCGAAATCGATTTCGAGGACCGGATCGGCGAGGACCGCGTCGGCCAGTGCCGTCGTTCCTCCGAGGGCGAGGATCGCGATGGCGGCGAGGAGGAGACGCAGAATCGATGCGGGCGATTCGATGATGCGGTGACGGCGGATCGATGGCGTGTTCATCGAGCGTCATGCTAACCACGACACGATCACGGTAGGCTGCCGACATGCAGACCACCGCCGATTCCAACGCGATGTCCGAGATCGATGCGATGCGCGGTCCGATCGCGGCGGTCCACACGCCCTTCGATGCGTCGGGGCGGTTCGACCCCGGGGTGATCCCCGGCTATGCCGAACACCTTCTTTCGAGCGGGATCGGGGCGGTGTACGTGTGCGGTTCGACCGGAGAGTCGTTGGCGCTGACCACCGCGGAACGGCGATCGATCCTGGAGACGTGGTCGGACACCGCGGCCGGATCCATGAAGATCATCGCGCACGTCGGCTCGAACGCGCTGCCCGAGGCCGAGGAGCTCGCCCGACATGCGGACGCGGTCGGCGTCGATGCGATCTCCGCGATGAACCCGACCTTCGGACGTGCGCGCGACGTCGACGCACTCGTGGGCCACCACGCCCGGATCGCGGCGGCGGGGGAGGGTCGGCCGTATCTGGTCTACGAGATCGCGGCGTTCGGGGGCGTGTCGTTCCCGGCCTCCGAGGTGATCGAGTCCGCGGTCTCGAGGGTCCCCGGTTTCGCCGGCCTGAAATTCACCAGCAGCGATCCGATCCAGTTGCAACTGGCGGTGGCGCTCGCCGAGATCCACGGGCTCCGGATCTTCTTCGGTTCCGACGAGAACCTGCTCTCGGGGCTCGCCGCGGGTTGCGTCTCCGCGATCGGGAGCACCTATGGATACGCGGCCGAGCCGGCACATGCTGTGTTCCGGGCCTTCGCCGAGGGCGACCTGATCGCGGCCCGGACCGCCCAGCGGCGGATCGCGCGGCTCGTCGTCCCGCTGCTTCGTCACGGCGTCCTGCGAACCGGCCGTGCCCTCCTCGAAACGGTCGGCGTGCCGATCGGTCCGCCGCGATCGCCGGAGACGCGACTCGAGCCGGAGGCGCTGGCGGCGGTGCTCGAGGAGATCGCGCCGCTCGGCGTTCCGGGGCTGACGATGGGATCCGACAGCATGGAGCGTCGACCATGATGACCGGGGACGTTGCGCTCGCGAAGCTCGTGGACGAGGTCCTGCCGTTCTGGATCGAGCGCGGCGTCGACTCCACGCATGGCGGCGTGATGACCTGTCTCGATCGGGACGGTTCGATCCTCGACGACGACAAGGGCGTCTGGCAGCAGTTTCGCTTCGCGTGGCTCCTCGCCCGGGCGCTGCGGACGATCGAGCCCCGACCCGCGTGGCGGAGCGCGCTGGACACGGTGTTCGACTTCGGAAGACGGCATGCGGTGGACGACGACGGTCGGATGTTCTTCCATCTGGATCGAGCCGGTCGCCCGATACGAAAGCGTCGGTACGCCTACGCCGAATGCTTCGCGGCGATGGCGATGGCGGAGGTCGCGGCCCTCGATCGGGATCCCGCGCTCGCCCGTGAGGCGGAGGGGATGTTCCGCCTCGCGCGTCGGGTCATGACCGAGCCGGGCGTGATGGCGGCCAAGACCATGAACCGGCCTGCGAAGTCCTTCGGGCATCCGATGATCTCGCTGGGCGTCTCGCAGGTCTTTCGAGATTCGATCGGCGGGGCGTTCGCGGACGCGGTCGCGATCGAGGCCGTCGACGAGATCCGCGCGGACTTCCTCCACGCCGGACTGCAGGCGGTGATGGAGACCGTCGCGCCGGACGGATCGGTGATCGATCATCTGGAGTCGCGTCTGTTGAATCCCGGTCATGCGATGGAAGGTGCGTGGTTCATGATGGACGAGGGTCGGCGCCGCGACGACGCCGGCATCGTCGACGCCGGTCTCGACATGCTCGACTGGTCGTGGGATCGAGGCTGGGACCGGAAGCACGGGGGGGTCCTCGCCTTCGTCGATCTCGCGGGCGGCCCGCCCGCGGCGATCGAACACGAGATGAAGTACTGGTGGCCCCACTGCGAAGCGATCATCGCCTGCCGGATGGCTCATCAGATCACGGGCGATGCGCGGTATCGAGACCGCGAGTCCGCGGCGACGACCTGGGCGCTCGAACATTTCGACGACCCCGATCATCCGGAGTGGTTCGGTTACCTTCGGCGGGACGGGTCCATCTCCTCCCGCGTGAAGGGCAATCTCTGGAAGGGGCCGTTCCATCTTCCGCGGATGCTGTTGACGATCGCGACGTCGGATGGAGTGGTCGAACGACCATCCATGGTCTCGGGGTTGCTCGACGACTGAGACGATGAATCGCGTCGTGACAAGCGAGCGGCGGTGGACGTTGGATCGTGAAATCGGATCGCCCCCGGGCGATCGACCGAAGCGGAGGATTCCATGGCGACGGATGCACCCTGGCGGCTCGACGAAACAACCCTCGGCGATCTCGTCGATCGTACCGACGGTCCCGACGACCCCGGTTTCGAAGTGGCGGTGATCCCCTTCGGCTGCACCGAGCCGCACAATCTCCATCTGCCCTATGGAACCGACACCTTCGAATCGCTGGAGATCGGTGATCGGATCTGCGGCGCCGCATGGCGGGCGGGGGCGAAGGTCGCGTTGCTGCCTGCGATCCCCTACGGCACCACCACCAATCAGTCCGGCACGCGGCTCACCCTGAATCTGATGCCGACCACGATCCTCGCGATTCTCCGGGATCTGCTCGCATCGCTCGCTCGACACGGGGTTCGGAAGGTCGTGATCCTCAACAGTCACGGCGGAAACGACTTCAAGTGGATGCTCCGGGAACTCCACGAGGCGTTCGATCCCGATGTGAGACTGTTTCTGGTGGACTGGTTCCGCGCCCTCGGTGACGTGACGTCGACGATCTTCGAACATCCTGAAGACCATGCGGGCGAGATGGAGACGTCGATCCTGCTCGCGACGCGTCCGCAGCTCGTCGCGCGGGATCCCGACGGCGGACTGGCGGCGGACGAGGGGGCGGTGAATCCCACCCGGTTCGAGGCCGTCGAGGAGGGCTGGGTGGCGATCACCCGTCCCTGGCATCTGCTCACCACGAACACCGGTGCCGGGAATCCGCATCTCGCGACGGCGGAGAAGGGCGACCTTCTGCTCGAGGCGATCGAGGCTCGGTACGGCCGGTTCCTCGCGGAGCTTGCAGCCAGTCCGCTCGACGCGGACTTCCCGTTCTGAAACGTCGATCCGCGCAAGACGGCACCGCTCGTGCCGGATGAACCGGACGGGCGGTGCGTCGGGGGTGGATCACTGCTCGGGCAGGCCGAGCGATCTCAGCGTGGTGGGTCAGGCGTCGAAGGTGTCGTCGCCGAGCTTGATCGCTTCGAAGGACTCGATCTCGAGTCGGAAGGGACCCGCCTTCTTGTCGTAGATGTAGATCTGGAGGCCGCCGATGTCGCCCGGGGAGACGCGGCCATTGAGCCGCTGGCCCATGAACTGTCGGTCGAGGTCCGCGATCGGCATGATCACTTCCGTCCAGGTGTCCTTGGTGGTCGGGAAGGTCTGCCAGTAGCCACCGGCTCGCTGGTTGCCGCCGGTCGAGACACCGAGCTTGTAGTCCCGGCCGTCACCCTTGACGATCAGGCGAATCGCGTCGGCACCCTCGAAGAGGCCTTGGGGGGTGCGGGACCGCATGGAGGAGAAGCCTCCGTTGTTCTCGAGCGAGGTCGCACCTTCGAAGACGACGACGCCGTCCTTGGCCGCGATCTTGCCGGTGGACCGGCCACCCATGACGCCGTCGAGGACGGTCTGCCAGCGAGAGGCTTCCGACGCGTCGTCGAAGGAGAAGACCGTGGTTCCGCGGGGGGAGAAGCCGCCACGGCCCGCAGGCTTCGCGGCGGCGCTCGTGGGCTGCATGGTCATGCCGTCCGCGAAGAGACTGTCGATGATGCGGCGATAGGCCCAGGCGCGATCCCGGCTGGTCGATTCGCCCGCGATCTCCTTGAGACGCGAGGCGAGGTTCGCTCGGCCCTTGTCGTCGAGGCCGAAGTCACCGGAGAGGGAGACGGCGTCGAGCGCGGTCGCGTAGACCTCCGCACACGCGTCGATGTTGCCTTCGTTGTAGAGCGGGGCGCCACGCGAAACCGCGATCTCGAGGAGGGTCTCCATGGGGGAGACCTGGCGGGCCGGAACGAGGACCCGGTCGATCAGGTGGACGATGCCGTTCGAGGCGGAGACGTCGGCGGTCTCGACGACCGCTTCGTCGACGAAGAGTCGACCGCGGG
Source organism: Phycisphaerales bacterium (assembly GCA_029248335.1). Lineage (GTDB taxonomy): Bacteria > Planctomycetota > Phycisphaerae > Phycisphaerales > SM1A02 > UBA12014. The sequence goes on along the minus strand of JAQWJM010000096.1, from coordinate 7,967 downwards.
CGGCGGCGAGGGGGAGGTTGGTCCCGGCGAGGGTCTCGATGCCTTCACGGTCGACGAGGTCGCGGGCTTCGAAGCGACCGGCGACCACGTGGTTCTTGAGGATGCGGACGAGCGTGGGTCGTCCGGCGTCGGTGAGCAGGCTGGAGAGCGTTTCCTCACCGAGACGGGCGAACGCCGCGTCGGTCGGGGCGAAGACGGTCAGCGGTCCAGGGCCCGAGAGGGCTTCGGCGAGACCGGCGGCCTGCACGGCGGCGACCAACGTGTCGAGCCGCCCGCTGGCGACTGCGGTTTCGGGGATGTTGCCGGTGTCGGCGACGGCCGTCGCGGTGACGAAGGCACCGGAGATCGCGGCGGCGGTACCGGCGAGGGCGACCGTCCAGCGGCGGGAGATGTTGGTTCGATTCGGGGTCATGGTCCCGTTCCTTTGCAGAGGGTAGAAGGCGCGACATAACTCGGACGCGAGCGTCTTCGTCAGGGATCTTCTTCCCGATTCAAACGAGTTCAAGGTCTCGCCCAGACCGCCATTCAGGGTCTTGAGGGGGATCGGGGCCCGTCTACGGGTCCATCAGTCCCGATCGAGGGCTTCCGGCGGCCAGACAGCGATAAGAATGTCCCGATCGGTTCGATAGGCGGGGCGGGGAAGTCCGGCGGCATCGACCTTCGCCTCGAGCGAGGCCTTCCTGGCTTCGGGATAATCCGCCAGGACGAGCACGGGTCGTTCGATCGTCGCGGTTCGAAGTACCGGGAGGAGTTCCGCTTCGGTCACGTGCCAGTCGGCGTGTTCCTCGAAGTTCTCGACCCCCCAGGTCAGTTCCCCGGCGCTGCCGAGCAACCGGATCTCCGCATCGGGCCACGCCCAGCCCGCCCCGTGGATCGTCGACGCCTCGGCGAGTACGACGCTTCGGGACGCGATCGGCTCCATCGTCTCCAACCATGCCACGGGAACCTTCGAGATCTTCATCCACCCGGTGGGGAGACACGCGGGTGCGACGGCGAACGCGAGTGCGGGCCCGAGACATCCCAGGAGGACACGCTCGGCGGGATCGACGGTTCGTTGTGAGATTCGATCGAAGAGCCCCCACGCGAGCAGGGCCGTGGCGAGAACCGCGAGCCGCCATTCACCGCCGTCCTCCCACGCGCTTCCGACCGAGGGATCGATCGGCATGAACGGGGTGATCAGCAGCAGGATCGCGCCGAGCGGGATCAGAAGCCATTCGCCGTGGGTGCGTTTTCCGGGTGCGTGCTTGAAGTAGTTGACCAGACCGACGGCGACGAGCATGGCCGCCGGCGCGAACGACGGGAGGATGTAGGTCGCCAGTTTCCCGGAGGAGATCGAGAAGAACACGACCGGAATCACGGTCCAGCAGAGGAGAAGTCGCGTCTCCGGTGATCCGCCGAATCGTCGGAGCCCACCGATCACGAACGGCAGCGTGAGACACCACGGGAAGAGGCCGACCACGAAGATCGGCAGGAAGTACCACCACGGCTCCGGATGCTGCGCATCACCGCCGCCCGTGAACCGGTTGATGTGCTCGACCCAGAAGAAGTAGTGCCAGTATTCGGGAGCGGCCAGGTGCACCGCGATCCCCCAGGGAAGCACGGTCGCGATCGCCACGATGCCGGGAACCCAGGGGAGCGTGAACAGTCCCTTCCAGTCGCGTTCCCACGCCAGCCACGGCGCGAGGACGATTCCGGGAATCGCGATCGCGAGAAAGCCCTTGGTGAGGAAGGCGAGGCCGCATGCCACGCCGGAGGCGACGAGCCAGCCGAATCGAATCGGACCGGTCGCCCGCCAGGCGAGGAAGAAGAAGGTGATCGAGCCGGTGACCAGGGCTGCGAAGGGGCCATCGAGAATCGCGGCGGTTCCGAGGATCGCGACCTCGAGCGAGGTCATGAAGATCATCGCTGCGATCGCCGCGACGTCCCATCGGGCCGTCCACCGGCGGACGAAGAGCAGCACCAGACCCGCGGCGAATCCGGTGGTCGCGGCGGCGGGGAGTCGGAGCGCGAACGCGTTCTCGCCGAATCCGAGGAACGCGGTGGCGGTCATCCAGTATCCGAGCACCGGTTTCTCGAAGTACCGCACGCCCATCAGATGCGGAACGATCCACTCGCCCGTCTCGATCATCTCGAGGGGGATCACGCCGTAGCGGCCTTCATCCGGCATCACCATCGGTCGGAGTCCGAGGGGCACGATGAAGATGCCGACGAACACCGCGATGACCGTGAGCAGGGCCAGTCGGTCGAGCCGAGGTGATCGATCGCGTTCGAGCATGGTGGGCATCATCCCAGAACCGGGTCGTTCCGCACGGCGAGCCAGCCGTCTCGTCCGTCGACGGTCCCGCGTTCGAGCCGGCCGGGAGGCGGATCTTCGGGGAGCAGTTCGCCGAGGGTGCAGGCCTCACCACCTTCGGCGTCGAGGCGATCGAGGAAGTCCTCGAACAAGGGGGCTTTGCAACCACCCTCGGACTCGGCGTGGATGGTCAGGACGTCGAGGTCGTCGCGATTCATCGAGGCGAGCACGTGGGCGTTGAAATTCGAGTCGTCGATTCCCGCGTGACCGACCGCTTCGTCCCAGGTGGGCAGGTTCACCGCGATCTGCGGCGGTCCGTGCGGGGGCTGGAACGCGCCTCGACCGCGGCAGTCGCTCGCGTACCGGTAGCCGAGCCCCTCCCGGAGCGCGAGCAGTTCGGGGGTGCATCGCCAGCCCGGTGCGGCGGTGCAGGTCGGAGGGACACCGGCGCTCTCGCCGATCGCGTCGTGGGCACGCCGGATCTCGTTCCGGACCACGTCGGCGGGGAGCCGGTGGGCCGCGACCTGCCATCGGTGGTGATCCCACGCGTGCATGCCGATCTCGTGGCCGGCGTCCGCGATCGCCCGGAGGCGATCGCCGAGGGAACGATGGATGACCGGGCCCGGCCACAGCGTCCCCCGAAGCAGGATGTCCCAGCCGTAGATGCCGGCGGCATCGGAACGCAGCATCTTCCAGAGGAACGACGGTCGCACGAGGCGACGAAGATGCCGGCCCATGTTGTCCGGGCCCACGGTCAGGAAGAAACTCGCCCGGATGCCGCGCTCGTCGAGGATCCGCAGCAGCTCCGGCACGCCGTCACGCGTCCCGCGATACGTGTCGACGTCGATGCGAAGGCCGAGCTTCATGCGGTGATGACGGTGGTCCCGGACGCCGGGTCGGCCTGGATGCCCATCGCACTGACGTGGTCGTCGATGAACCAGTCCACGGTCCGATCGACCGACTCCCGGGTGGAGATCGACGGTGTCCAGTCGAGAATCCGTTTCGCGTTCCGGATCGAAGGTCGTCGGTGCTGCACGTCCTGATAGCCCTTGCCGTAGTACCGACCGCTTTCGACCACGCGATACCCCGCGAAGGGCGGGAACCGATGCCGCATCGGATGCGCATCGAAACGGGCGACGATCATCTCCGCGAGTTCACGGATGCTCGCCTCGTTCTCGGGATTGCCGATGTTCACGATCCGGCCCGAACTCCGACCCGTGCGATCGTCGATCATCCTGAAGAGACAGTCGATGCCTTCGGTGACGTCGGTGAAGCACCGCTTCTGCTCGCCGCCGTCGACGAGCTGGATCGGCGTCCCTTCGACGAGGTTGAGGATGAGCTGGGTGATGGCTCTCGAGGAGCCGACCCTGGCCGAGTCGAGGGTGTCGAGTCGGGGGCCGATCCAGTTGAACGGCCGGAACAGCGTGAAATCGAGTTCTTCCTTCGCGCCGTACGCCCAGATCACCCGGTCCAGCAACTGCTTCGAGCAGGAGTAGATCCATCGCTGCTTGTTGATCGGGCCGAGCACGAGGCTGGAGCGATCCTCGTCGAACGACTCGTCGGCGCACATCCCGTACACCTCGCTGGTCGACGGGAAGATGATCCGCCGGCCGTACTTGACGCAGTCGCGGACGATCTGGAGGTTCTGTTCGAAGTCCAGCTCGAAGACCCGGAGCGGGTTCCGGACGTATTCGATCGGCGTCGCGATCGCCACGAGGGGCAGCACCACGTCGCACTTCCGGACGTGGTATTCGACCCACTCGCGATTGATCGAGATGTCGCCTTCCACGAAGTGGAATCCGTCGCGGTGGAGCAGATGCTCCACGTTGGTCGCCCGGAGGTCCATGCCGTAGACCTCGTATCCGGCGGCGAGCAGTTGCTCCGAGAGATGACTTCCGATGAAGCCGTTCACGCCGAGAATGAGCACCGAGCGGGGGCGGGCCGTCGCGACCGGCGCGGCTTTTCCAAGCCGCATGCCGTCGACGAGGTTCAGTTCCTCCGCGAGGTGGGCGCCGCCGCTCCAGACGCCGTCGGCGGACTGGCCGGCGTCGATTCGAAGGGTTCCTCGACCGCAGGCGATGCTCAGCGGTGACGTGGAGAGGATCGTGCCGGCCGTCTCCCCCGAGTCGTCGCTCGTCGCGGTCGCGGACCAGATGCGAATCTCCCGTTCGCCGGCGTGCGTGAACGCGCCCGGCCAGGGATGGGTCACGGCTCGGATCAGGTTGCGAACGTCGTTCGCGTCCCCCGCCCAGTCGATGAGTCCGTCCTCGGGTGATCTGGCGGGATAGGTCGTGGCGTCGGCGCTCTTCTGCGGCTCGGCGGTGAAGGAACCGTCGGCGATCGTCGGGAGGACCCGAGCGAGCATCGGCCCGGTCGCGGCGACGAGCCTGGCAGTGAGGGAAGCGGCGGTGTCGGCCTCGTCGATCGGCACCGGAACCTGCGCGACGACGTCGCCGGCATCGGCGGCTTCGGTCATGTGATGAAGCGTGATCCCGGTCTCGGTCTCGCCTTCGACCAGGACCCAGTTGATCGGTGCCCGGCCCCGGAAGCGCGGAAGCAGCGAGGCGTGGAGATTGAAGCAGCGATCGGGACAGATCGCGAGGACGTCGCGTCCGATCATCCGCCGGTAGTGGGCGGAGACGATCGCATCCGGCCCCATCTCCCGGATCCGGTCGATCCACAGCGGATGGTTCGCGGATTCCGGCGCGTGCACCGGAATGCCGTGCTCCGAGGCGATCCGGGCGACCGAGCGGAACCAGTTTCCTTCGCCGGGATCGTCACGATGGGTGAACACCGCGACCACGTCCGCATCGGAGGCGAGCAGGGCCTCGAGCGTCGCGGCCCCGATCTCGTGATACGCGAAGAGGACGACCTTCATAGGGAGATTCCAGTTTCGATGACGATGCCGTCGGGACGAGACGCGGGCATCGATCGTTCGAGCCCGGAATCGCCTTCGATTCGATCGATGAAATAGCGGGGCCGGCCCCGGACGTCGTGATAGACGCGTCCGAGATACTCGCCGAGGAGGCCCATGCCGATGAATTGCGCGCCGACGAAGATGAAGAGGATGGCGAAGAGCGTGAACACCCCGTTCTCCGCCCATTCCGTGCCGAGGATGAAACGTCCGGCCAGCAGCAGCAGGGCGAAACCGAATCCACCGAGGGCGATCACGGCGCCGGCCCAGGAGAGCAGCCGGAGTGGCGTGGTGGTCATGCTGGTCAGCAGGTCGAACTGGAGGTTCACCAGCTTCCACAGGCTGTACTTCGACTCGCCGGCGGCTCGTTCCGCGTGGGCGACCTCGATCTCCGTCGCTCGCTTGGCGAAGCTGTTGGCGAGCACCGGAATGAACGTGCTTCGTTCCCGGCACTGGAGGATCGCGTTCACGACGGGGCGTCGGTACGCCCGGAGCATGCAGCCGTAGTCGGTCATGCCCACGCCGGTCGACTTCCGCACCATCCAGTTGATGCAGGCCGAGGCCTTCCGTCGGAAGAACGAGTCCTGCCGGTTCCGGCGGATGGTCCCGACGACGTCGTTGCCTTCCTCGATCTTCTCGACGAGCCTGGGAATCTCCTCCGGTGGATTCTGGAGGTCGGCGTCGAGCGTGATGACGATCTCGCCTCGGGCGTGGCTGAAGCCGCAGATGATCGCCGCGTGCTGACCGTAGTTCCGGTTCAGGATGATCGCCCGCAGGTGGCCGCCGTAGACTCGGGCCGCGGCCTCGAGCCGTTCGGTGGAGCCGTCGCGGCTTCCATCGTCGACGAGGATGATCTCCCACGGATTCGGGAGCGTCTCGCAGGTCGAGACCACCCGCTCGAGGAGCGCGTCGAGATTCTCGATCTCGTTGTAGACGGGGACGATGATCGAGACGGTGTTGCTCGGGCCGTTCATGCGGGCACGCCTCCGGTGGCGGGGACGATCTCGCGGATCGCCTCGGCGACCTCGTCGACGTCGTCGTCCCGCATCGCGGGGAAGAGCGGCAGCGAGCAGATGCGTTCGCTGTTCCACTCGGTGTTCGAGAGATCGGCGGCTCGCCACCGGTCCGGATGGTCGACGAACCAGCGCTGCCCGTGGGCGGCGCGGAAGTGGATTCCGGTGCCGATGTTCCGCGACTTGAGCGCCGCCATGAAGCCCTCGCGGTCGATTCCCGCCGCGTCTGCGTCGATCCGGACGATGAAGAGATGCCAGGCGTGTCGATCCGTCTCGGCGGAATCGCCGAGTGGGAGGACTCCGGGAATTCCCGCGAGTCGTTCGCGATAGCGAAGGGCGAGATCCCGGCGGCGGTCGATGAAGCCGTCGAGCCGCTTGAACTGCGAGTGCCCCAGCACGGCGTTCATGTCGGGCAGGTTGTACTTGAACCCGGGTTCGAGAACTTCGGCCTGCGGGGAACGGCCCTGTTGTCCGCGTTCCCACGCATCGACGCCGAGGCCGTGGAATCGAAGCCGTCGCACGCGATCGCCGAACTCGGCGTCGTCGGTGACGAGCACGCCGCCTTCGCCGCTGGTGATGTTCTTGATCGGATGGAGACTGAAGATCGCGGTTCCTTTCGAACCGACCTCCTCGCCGCAGCGTCGTCGGGTGCCCACGGCGTGCGCGGCATCCTCGATCACGGGGATACCGTGCTTCGCGGCGAGGGTCCGGATCGCGGGAAGTTCCGCGGCGGCGCCGGCGTAGTCGACGGGAATGATCGCCCGGGTGTGTTCCGTGATCGCGGCCTCGATCGCGATCGGACTCGCCATGAGCGTGTCTCGATCCACGTCGACGAAGACCGGCGTCGCGCCGAGTCGGACGATCATGTTGATGGTCGAGACCCAGGTCATCGACGGCGTGACGATCTCGTCGCCGGGACCGATGTCGAGTGCGAGCAGGGCGAGATGCATCGCGCCGGTCGCGCTGGACGTCGCCACCGCCCGGTCGGTTCCGAGCCGCTCGAGAAACGCGGCTTCGAGTTCGTTGCATCGAGCGCCGGTGGTGATCCATCCGCTTCGCAGGACCTCGGTCACCGCGGCGATGTCCTCCTCGCTGATCGAGGGACGGGCGAAAGGAAGGAATTCTTGGCGCATCGCGGTCGGCACTCCGATCACGCGATGCTAGCAGATCGACCCGTCCGAATCCGCGTTCAGACAATGGATCCAGCGGTTTCGGGCGTGCGGTCGGGGTGGATCCTGACACCACCTCGCAACACCGGAACCGCACCGACGAGGCTCCAGGCGAATTCGACGCCGCGATAGAGCAGGAGCATGCCCACGATCTGGTTGACGGTGGTCCCGCCGTCTCCGACGAGCATCCCGATGGCGGCGAGTTCCATCACCCCGGCGCCCTGCCAGGTGATCGGAATCGCGGCAGCGAGGAAGATGAGCGGCATGGCGACGAGAATCACCGCGGGTTCGATCGGGGCGCCCAGGGATCGGGCACAGCAGCCGGCGACCAGTGCCAGCAGCGTCTGGACCAGCAGTGACAGCAGCGTCGCCGACGCCAGCGTTCCCGGATGTCCGACGTATGCGGTCGCAGCATCGATCACGCGGTTCGGCAGACCTCGGCCGAATCGATTGAGACGTCGGGGAATCCTGAGCCAGCCGCGGCCCGCGAGCACGAACGTGAACGTGAGGACGATCACGAGAACGAGCATCGTCCATCCCGCCCATCGATCGAGTCGGGTTCCCGTCCCGAGGCCTTC
>JAQWJM010000095.1:0-48063 GCA_029248335.1 Phycisphaerales bacterium | reverse complement strand
CCGAGACCGGTCGCCTCAAGATCGAAGCCGCCGGCCTCGATCCCGATCATTTCCGTTTCGGTGCCTGGGGCTCCGAAGCGGAACTCCGCCGCGGCCTGCCGCCGCTCGCGATCCGACGCGCCGCCGAGGAACTCGGCCTCGCCGTCGATCCGCACCAGACGGTGATCGTCGGTGACACGCCCGCGGACATCGACTGCGCCCATCACAACGGCTGTCGAGTGATCGCGGTGGCGACGGGTCGATTCACCGAGGACCAGCTCCGCCCTCACGGGGCCGACGTCCTGCTTCCCGATCTCTCGGATCTCGCCCGCTTCCAGGAAGCGGTCGACACCGCCCTCGCCGCCGGCCCACACCCGACCCGATCCTGAACGCGACGGTCCACGTCCCCGGGACGCCACATCGATTCGGAGGCCGACATCGAGCAACTCCGCCCCACCGAACGCCGCGGCCGGATTCCCGCGATCGACGTGATTCGCGGGGTCGCCCTGCTCGGCATCATCATCGAGAACGTCCGAGCCTTCGCGATGCCGTTGGAACGTGCGTTCAAGGGACCTTGGACGCTGCAAGGCGGCCTCGCCGACTCGACCGTCGCGTATCTCGACCTCGTGTTCGGGCACTACAAGTTTCTCGGCCTTTTCACGCTGCTCTTCGGATTCGGCCTCGCCACCCAGCAGGCCCGGCTCGTCGCCTCGGGTGCGGCGAGCATCACCTTCGAACTTCGCCGAGTCGCCTGGCTGGCCGCGGTGGGCCTGCTCCATGGGCTCGGACTCTACTTCGGCGACATCCTCTTCGTCTTCGCCGGGGTCGCCCTGCTCACGCTTCCATTCCTGGGCCGACCGACCCGACTCCGACTCGGCCTGGGTCTCGGACTCGTGGTGTTTTCCGGACTTCTCGCGGCGCGAGGGCCGCTGCAGTCGTGGCTCGACCAGTCGAACCCATCGGCACCGGTCGTGGCGACGGGCGAACCGGCATCCCCGCAGGGGCCAATCCTCGAGACGGCCGACGCCGTGCGAGACGACGCCGTCACACCACCAGACGCCGACGGATTTGCATCTCGATTTCGAGACTGGAAAGGCTCCATCGGCTACGGCGTTCGCTTCTACGGCTGGTATCTCCTCGGTGTCGTTCTGATCGGCACCGCGCTTCGCGACCTCGGCTTCTTCCGGGAAGAACATGCGAGCCGTCGAACGCAGGTGGCGATCGCCTGCCTGGTCATCGGTCTCTCGCTCGAACTCGTCGGGTTCCTCCCACCGCATCTTCGAGGCGGTGATGGCTTCGCCTCGGTCGCGTGGTCGTTCCTTCATCCGATCAGCGCCGCCACGGTGGTGATCGGATACGCGGGCCTGATCACCACGCTGGTGGAGAAACGACGCTTCCCGATCGCCGGTGCGTTCGGAATCCTCGGGAGGATGTCGCTCTCCGGCTATCTGCTGGAATCGATCCTGCTCGCCGCGGTCTTCCGGTCGTGGGGCCTGGGCTGGTACGACACCCTCGGCAACGCCGCCGCGGTGGGCGTCGGGATCTCGGTGTTCGGCGTGGTGATGGCCGCGGGCCTCCTCTGGAATCGCTGGTTCCTGCTCGGGCCGTTCGAGTGGTGCTGGCGTTGGTTCACCTATCTGCAACGCCCGCCGATGCGACGGCGCACCACGGTGGCCGGCGCAACGTCGGTGGATCTGCGCACCCGCCGCCCCGCGGACGATTGATCCGCGATCGAAGAAGCGAACGGCATCGGCCCCTCGGCCGAGGTCCGGGCCGACGGAATCTGCGAACATCCCGCTGAAAGGGACCGACCATGACACGGCACGCCATTCCCTCGCCGCTCCCCGTCGCCGAACGAATCTCCGCGATCGACGTCCTGCGCGGATTCTCGCTCTTCGGCATCGTCGTGGTGAATGCTTGGTTCTTCGGACTCCCCCTCTCCACGGGCAGCGGACAGACCGCCGTACGGGCGGACGGGGCGGACGCGGTCGCCTGGTTCGTGGTGACGGGGTTCTTCTCCTTCAAGTTCATCTCGATCTTCTCGGTGCTCTTCGGATTCGGCATCGCGATGCAGCGCGCCCGACTCCTCGAGCGGACCGGTCGGGCCGCGGGATTTCTCGCCCGACGCATGCTCATTCTCGCGGTCTTCGGCCTGCTTCACGCCGGCCTGCTGTGGTACGGCGACATCCTCTTCCAGTACGCGCTGGTCGGGATGATCATGATTCTCCTGATCCGGGTTCCAACCACGGTCAGACTCTGGCTGGGGGTCGCGTGCCTTGTGGTGTCGATGACCGGCGTCTTTCTGTTCGGCCTCCTCGCCCTCTTCGCACCAACGGTGACCGACGCCCCCGATCTCACGCTTCGTGGCCTGGAGGCGATGCAGGCCGCGAACTTCGATCCAGCGCATCCCCAGTGGATCCCCGCGGAGATCGCGGCCTATCGGGAAGGGCCGTGGACCGATGCGTTCCTCTTCCGGAGCGTGACCTGGGGCTTCGCCAGCGTGATCTTCTTCCTGAATTACGGATGGCACGTCCTCGGACTCGTACTCGTGGGCTCGTACTTTCACGACATCGGCCTGTTCGATCCGGATCGACGACCACTCCTCGGTCGCCTCGCGATCTGGGGCGTGGCGATCGGCCTTCCGCTCGAACTGACCCTCGCCGGCCTGCTCCAGTTCGGCGAGCCCGGCGTCGTGCAGAAGGCGGCGATCTCCGCCGGGCACGACATCGCGTCGGCGGTGCTGGCGATCGGCCTGATCGGCGTCGTCGGCCGGGCCTGCGCCGCACAGCGGATGCCCGGCGCGAAGACCCTCGCGACCGTCGGGCGGATGTCGCTTTCCGCCTATCTCTTCGAGAGCGTGTGCTTCGTATCGCTGATGTCGTTCTGGGGACTGGCCCAGTTCGGCCGCCTCGGCGAGATGGAGCTCCTCCTCGCGGCGATCCTCGTCTATTGCGGCGTGGCCGCCGCCTGCGTGCTCTGGTCGCGGCGATTCCGCATGGGGCCCCTCGAATGGCTCTGGCGAACAGGCTCCTATCTCGGGGTGACCCGAACACCCTGACGAGGCTCCTGACCGTGGAAAACGCGTCAAGGACCACGGCAACCCGGGTTCAGGCCCTACCTTGGACCCGTCGCGACCGAGGTCGACGGCCCGAAGACCGGGAGGGCCGCTCCTCCCCTCGGGCGTCGACGCGACGAGGGAGCCTCATCCGTGGATCCAGACATCACCACCCTCTGCTCGGACTTCTACCTGAACCAGAAGATCGCGCTGACCATGGACGTTCCGACGGGACGGGAGTCAGTGCTGGATCTGTTCGGCCGAATCCAGCGTGAATTCCCCCGACTCGAACGATTGAAGCGGTACGACGGCGAGTGCGCGCTCGAATCCGAGGACACCGACGGCACCTATTCGTGGGTCGCCCTCCGGCAGACCACCCTTCGAAGCGGCTCGGTGAATCCGACCTCGCTCGAAGAGGCATACAAGCTGCACCGGACGATCCTCGAGATCTCGCCGTACTTCCTCTCGATCAGCCCGCTCGATCTCGATCATCTGGAGCTCGTCTTCGGGTTCGACTTCGAGGCCGATCGGGATCGCGATGAGATCGTCTTCGAGGCGCTGCTCGCGAACTCACCCCTTGCGGAACTCGTCGACCGAGACCGCGAGCGACTCGTCGAAGCCCAGCCCTTCATCGGAATCTCCCTCGACGACGATCCCACCATGCAGGCCTTCTTCGAGGTGAAGTCGCGCCCCGCCCGTGGGCTCGGGATACCCGGACTCGAGGGCCATGAGCCCATCAGCGTGTATCTCACGGTCCGGTCGAGCGGTCCGATCCGACGACTCGAGGACCTTCCCGCGATGTTCGCACGCCTCGCGGGGCACGGCGAACGCCTCGTCGAGGAGCGCCTGATTCCGTCCGTGCTGGTTCCGATCCGACGGGCGATCCTCTCCCGCCCCTGCTGAGCCTCGACCGGAATCCCGATTCCACGACCGATGCGGGCTCAGGTCGCCTCCGACTCGATCCGGACGCGGCACGTGCTACCCTTGAGACGTGGATTTCGAACTCGCCAACGCGCTGGCTCGCATCGTCGAGCTGAAGGACCGGAGCACCGGCGCCCACACCTGGCGGGTGACGATGTACGCGCAGGCGGTGGCGGAAGCGGAACGGATGCCGGTCTCGACGGTGATGGGATTCATGCTCGGCGCGGTGCTGCACGACATCGGCAAGATCGACATTCCCGCCGAACTCCTTTCCAAGCCCGGCCGTCTCACCGACGCCGAGTACGAGACGATGAAGTCGCACACGGTGCTCGGATGGGAACGCGTGCAACGAATGGGCGTGCGGGACCCGCTCGTGCTGAACGTGATCCGGAGCCATCACGAGCGAATCGACGGCACCGGCTATCCCGACGGCCTCGCGGGCGAGGCGATTCCGATCGCGGCCAGATGGTTCTCGGTGATCGACGGCTTCGATGCGATGACCAGTCTCCGACCGTACCGCGACGGCGTCGGCGAGGATGCCGCCGTCGAGGCCATCGACGACCTTCGTCGACACGCCGGAACCTGGTACGAACCGAGGGCGGTGGAAGTCTTCGAGGATCTCCAGAAGACCGGACGATTGGACTCCATCCTTGAACATCTCAACGACCGCGAAGGCCATGCCTCCCTCGTCGGACCACTGACCCCCGAAGCGATGGCCCTCGCTCGAGCGGCCCTTCTGGAATCCACCACCGATGCCGCGGATGTCGAACGCATCGAGGCCATCCTCGATCTCGGTTCGGAGAACACCCGGTGATCATTCCCTCCGTGATGGTCATCGCGGCCTCGCTTGCGTTCGCCGCCTCCACACCGCCCGCCGACGACGACTCGCCATCGCAGGCCGACGCCTTCCACCCCGAACCGTCCGCCCCACCGAGAATCACACCTGCACCGGTCGTCAAGTCCCTCGCGCGACTTCAAGAAGCCGAACGCACCCGTGTATCGCTCCCCGCACGGACCTTTCGACTCGACGACGCCCTGCTGGTGCTCGGGCAACTCGGTGAACTGCGCATCGACGCCGACTGGGCGGCCCTCGAGACGATCGGGATCGTTCGAAACGAGACCGTCGACGTGGACGCCCGTCCCGGATCGATCATGATCGTCCTCGAACAGGTGCTCGCCGCGATCGGCGGCGGCTACGAGCGACCGGTCGTCGACGGCACCCCCGACGGTCTCCGGGTGACCGCCCGCGCCACCACCGCCGGTTCCGGCGGCCCGCTGCTGCATCCGGTCGCCGACCTGATCGCATCGACGCCGCTCCTGGCCGCCGACGCCGAGGCGCCGACCCGGTTCGCCGACACCGACGAGCTCGCGGACCTGATCCGCGACGTGGTCGCCCGGGACGACTGGTACGAAGTCGGTGGATCGATCGGCCGGATCCGGATCCGGCCCGACGCATTGCTGGTCGTGGCCCCCGCGTTCATCCAGCTCGAAGTCGCCCGGCTGCTCGAAACGCTCCGGATCCAGCGACCGGATCGCGTCGAGTGCTCGATCTCGATCGTTCGAATGCCGATCGCCGCGGTCGAACGGATCCGCCTCGCCCACCCGCCGGACTCGCCGACCGCGATCGCGGCGATTCGCCGGGCATCGGAGGCTGCGTCCCGCTTCGAGGCACTCGCGGACCTCGTGCCCGGTCGCCGCACGAGTCTCTCGGCGGCCCACGACGACGTGGAGATCACCCTCGAACTCGATCCTCGATGGGATCCCGCCGGTCATGTGCTCCGCTGCGGGATTCGGGGGACCTTCTCGATGACGGAATCCGATGCGGTGGACGAGCGGACGATCGAAACTGATCTCGAGTTGCGATTGCCCGCCGCCGGCATCGTGGTCGTCCTGCCCGCGACGGGATCACAGTCGCCGCTCAGCCTGCTCATCACCACCCGGGCGAGATGAGCCCGCGCCCGCCCGATATGACGCGTCGCCTGCGATCGCGCCGATGCCGCGACCGCGATGGAATCGGCGCAGCGAACGACGGCGACACTCGAAGTGTCGCCGTCGTTGCAGTTCGTCTTGATGGTCGTCTCGAGCGTGCACCGAATCGGCGTCGACGCTCAAACCGCGATCAGGCGGCCTTCATCTCGAGATAGGCCGCGACGCTCTTGATGTCGGGAATGATCTGCGCCGTCACCCGAAGGGTGAACGACTCGCCGATCTCGACGCGGGTGAGCGCGGTGGGCTTCTTGCGGTTGATCCAGATCCGACCGGCACGCTTGGTCCGGACATTGTCCTTCTGCCGACGCCGACGAGCCAGCATCGAGAGACCCTTCTGGACCTCCGGCTGCATCTTCATGAGCCGATTGAGGGTCTTTCGACCTCGCTCGTTCTTGGGAAGCGTGGTGATCGTGAAGGTGATGGTCGAGGACGGGGCGAGGTCCATGGCGTTCGGTCCGGCAAGCTGTCGTCTGGAAGCCGGCCACCTCGTGGCCGAATCTCGGATCGAGAAGTGTACCAGCCTCGACGCAGGATTCCAGCACCCAAACGCCTCTGGTCCCGGATTTTCGACCCTTACCGGGATCGTGATACCGTCTCCGTCGGACCCGAACGAGGTTTCCGGGGCCGAGGAGGCCGATTCGAGGCCCTTCCGATGCGCCCCTCATCCCTGCTGACGAGCCTCCATCAGCAGCAGGAGCGCCTGCGTCCCCTTGGCACCGAGCCCCTCCGCCTGAGCGTCTCGATAGAACCGCTCCGCGAGGGCGAGGCCCGGCAGATCGAGTCCGAGCCCACGGGCTTCCCGAACTGCGATTCCGAGGTCCTTCACGAAGTGATCGATGAAGAAACCCGGCTCGAAGTCGCCCTCGAGCATCCGAGGCACGAGATTCGACAGCGTCCAGCTGCCTGCCGCCCCGCTGGCGACCGAATCGAGCACCCGGCGCGGATCAAGCCCAGCGCGGGTCGCGAAGACCACCGCCTCGGCCGCCCCCATCATCGACGCCGCCACGAGGATCTGATTGACGATCTTGGTCCGCTGGCCGGCCCCCGGACCCCCCTGATGCACCACCGTCCCCCCCATGACGTCGAAGATCGGCTCGAGGGTCGTGATCGCCGGATCGTCTCCCCCGACCATGATGGAGAGGGTTCCGCGACGCGCTCCGATGTCGCCACCGGAGACCGGTGCATCGACGAAACTCGTGCCGACGGCGGCCGCCGCGCCGTGGAGACGAACGGCGAGATCAGGCTCGCTGGTCGTCATGTCGACGAGAATCGGCGGCGGTCGATCGGCGGCGAGGGTCCCGGCCGCTCCGAGATGCACCGCCTCCACATCCTCCGGGAAGCCGACGATGGAGATCGCGACGTCCGCCCCGTCGGCGGCCTCGCGAGGCGAACCGGCCCAGCTCGCCCCGCGTTCGATCAGTCCCGCCGCCTTTCCACGGGTCCGGGTGTGAATGCGAAGCGCATGTCCCGCTTCGAGAAGGTGGCCCGCCATCGAGGCTCCCATGACACCGCATCCGATCCAACCGATCTGCACGTGAAGACTCCTCGTTCAATTGATCCAGGACCCGATCGGAATTCCCGATCCACGGAGGCCCCGGCGAACCTCGCCGAAACCCGATCGTACTCGCGGGGAGTCCCGTCGACTGCAACGGGAACAGGCCCGCGTTGTACGCTCTCCGGATCGAACTCCGATCGACGGATCGGCCCGAGAAGACCCTTCGAATCCCTTCAACACCCCAGAGCAGACCCACCATGTCCGACCCTGCCTTGACGAAGCCACCCACCCGGGACGACACCGCTCGTCTGGAGGCCGAGGTGGCCGCCGCCTGCGGTCCCTTCCAACGACTTCAGGAACAGATGCACCGCGTCATCGTCGGGCAGCAGGAACTGCTCGACGGACTGATCGTGGGGTTGCTCGCCAACGGGCATCTCCTGATCGAGGGCGTGCCGGGGCTCGCGAAGACCACCGCGATCGCCAGTCTCGCTCGCGGCATCCGAACCGGTTTCAAGCGAATCCAGTTCACCCCCGATCTGCTGCCCGCCGACCTCGTGGGAACGCTCGTCTATCGACCGTCCGAAGGCGACTTCGTGGTCAAGACCGGCCCGATCTTCTCGAACCTCGTGCTCGCCGACGAGATCAACCGGGCGCCGGCGAAGGTCCAGTCGGCGCTGCTCGAAGCGATGCAGGAGCGACAGGTCACGATCGGCGACGAGACGCACCCGCTTCCCGAACCGTTCATGGTGCTCGCGACCCAGAACCCGATCGAACAGGAAGGCACCTATCCGCTTCCGGAAGCCCAGGTCGATCGATTCCTCATGAAACTCGTCGTCCGCTATCCGGACCGCGAAGAGGAACGTCGAATCCTCGATCGAATGGCGAAGACCACCACCGACCTCGAGGTCGAAGCGGTCATCGAACCGGCCGACATCGCACACGCCCGCACGCTGGTCGATCGGATCCACGTCGACGATCGAATCCGCGACTACGTCGTCGATCTGGTCGTCGCGACCCGGGAGCCGGGCGCCGCCGGGCTCCGGTTCGCCGAACTGCTCGACTTCGGCGCGTCCCCTCGCGCCACCATCGCCCTCGTCCTGGTCGCCAAGGCTCGAGCCTTCCTCGCCGGCAGAGGCTACGTGGTCCCGCAGGATGTGAAGGATGCGGCGCCCGACGTCCTGCGGCACCGGCTCGGACTCTCCTACGAGGCCGAGGCGGAGGAACGGACCGCAGACGATCTGATCTCCGAAATGCTCGATCACGTTCCAGTCCCGTGAAACACGACCACGCCAGAACATCGAAGGCCGGCGAACCGACGTCCGCGGACGACGCGCGGGATCTCCTCCGCCGGGTCCGTCGCATCAGGCTCCGCACCCGTCACGTGGTGAGTGCGGCGCTCGCCGGCCAGTACCACTCCGCCTTCAAGGGCCGGGGAATGGAATTCGAGGAGGTCCGCCCCTACCAGATCGGGGACGACGTCCGCTCGATCGACTGGAACGTGAGCGCCCGACTCGGCGAACCGCACATCAAGCTCTTTCGCGAGGAGCGGGAACTGACCGTCATGCTCGCGGTCGACGTCTCCGGTTCCCTCGCCTTCGGCACGACCACGCAGTTCAAGCGGGACGTCGTCGCGGAACTCGTCGCGACGCTCGCGTTCAGCGCGAGTTTCAACAACGACAAGGTCGGGCTCCTCGCGTTCACCGACCGGGTCGAGAAGTACGTCCCGCCCCGGAAGGGCACGAAACACGTGATGCGGATCGTGCGGGAACTGCTGGCCCTGCGACCCGAAGGCCGCGGCACCGCGATCGGTCCCGCGATCCGGGAGCTCGATCGGGTCCTCCGGCAGCGATCCGTGGTGTTCGTGGCCAGTGACTTCGTCGACCACGACTGGGAGACCCCGCTTCGCGCCGCACGGCAGCGACACGACATCGTTCCGATGGTGGTGCAGGACCGACGGGAACGGGAGCTTCCGCGCATGGGTCTCGTCGAATTCACCGACGCCGAGACGGGCGAGCGACGCCTCGTGGACACCGGACGGCGGCGGGTCCGGAGACGCTTCGAAGCGGCGGCGGCGGCCCGGGACGAGCGACGACGAGAGGTCCTTCGTCGCATGAAGATCGATCCGATCGAGATCGACACCGGCGAGGATTTCATCGAGCCCCTCACCGCCTACTTCCACCGCCGGGAACGGAGGCGGTCCCGATGATCGCCGCGCGAATGCCTCAAGCCCTCGCAGGCCTCCTCGTGCTCGTGACTGCGTCCTCGGTCCGATCGGCGCTGCAGACGACGCCCCCGTCCCCGCCCGCCGAGACGACGGTCGACGACGCTCCGATCCTCGAAGCCGGCGAACCCTGGACGCTTCAAATCGACGGCACGACGATCACCGCCGTCCTTCGAACCGACCCGATCGAAACCGGGGCCCCGATCCTGATCGAGTTTCTCGTGCCCGACGGCGGGGCTGACGTGGCGGTCCTGGACCTCCCGGCGCCCGGCACCGAGTTCGGCGATTTTGAAGTGATCGAATCCCCGCAACGCCCGAACCCCGGAACGAGCGTCGAGATGAACGACGCATCGCCGCCCGCGCGACTCTCGCTTCGTACCTTCGAACCGGGGCCGCAGGAACTTCCGCCGTTTCCCGTCAGCCTCGGTGATGCCGGCATTCAAACGCCTGCACGCACCCTGATGATCAACTCCGTCGCGGGCCTGGACACCGACGTCGAAGCCCATCAGGACATCGCCGAGGCCGTCGAAGTGCCGAGTCCGCTTCCGGTCTGGTTCTGGTGGGCGATCGCGGCCGCGGCGATCGGATTCGTCGCGGTGCTCGCCCTGCTCTGGTGGTGGTGGCGTCGGCCTCGACCGGTTCCGCCTCCCGAACCCGCGGACGCCTGGGCGTTGTCGAGGCTCGACCGCCTCGCGTCGGACGACCTGCTCCGAGACGCCCGCGTCGATCCCTTCTTCACCCGGCTCACCGACATCGCCCGGGAGTACGTCGAACGACGCTTCGGCATCGCCGCACCCGAGCGGACCACGCCGGAATTCATCGATGCCGCTCGCACCGCCCTCGAGATGGAACCGGCGCATCGGGATCGCATGATCCGACTGGGCGCGATCCTGCGCACCGCCGACCTCGTGAAGTTCGCCGGCGATCGTCCCGCCCGCGACGTCTGCGAAGACGCCCTCGTGCAGGTTCGTGACCTCGTCGTCGAAATCGGACCGAAGCCGGCACCGGAGGCGGACGGCGTTGATTCCGGACCGCCCCCGGCCGACGAAGACGGTCGAGACCGCAGGCGATCCCTGGACCGCGCCGTGGACGGACTCGAGCGCATGGAGGCCCGCGAATGAGCCTCCTCCGGAATCTTCTCGACGATGTCTCGCAACTCGGCTTCCATCCCGAGTCCGCCTGGTGGCTCCTTCTGCTCCCGTTGTGCCTGCTCGCCTGGCTTCCGCGTTGGCGACGCCGTCCCGGCATCGTCCACGCTTCGACCGAGTCCTTCGCCGGGACGGGTGGCAGCTGGGTCCGGCGTCTGCGATGGATTCCGCCCACGCTCCGGACCGGCGGCATCGCCCTGCTCATCGTCTGCATGGCCCGACCGATCAAGGCGAACGAACGAAGCCGGGTCTTCGTCGAAGGCGTCGCGATCCAGTCGGTGATCGACCGCTCGGGAAGCATGCGGGCCCGGGACTTCCGACTCGGTGGCGGCACCGTCGATCGGCTCACCGCTGTCAAGAAGGTCCTGACCGATTTCATTCGCGGCGACGACGAACTGACCGGCCGTCCCGACGATCTGGTGGGCCTGATCACCTTCGCGGGCTTCGCCGACAGCGTCAGTCCGCTGACCCTCGATCACGCCTACGTCACGGACGCCCTCGACGACGTCCGGATCGCGACCGAGCGCAGCGAGGACGGGACCGCCATCGGAGACGCCATCGCGCTCGCGGTCGAACGACTGCGTGAACTCGACGAGCGTGACGATGATGCGGGCCGCCGGATCAAGAGCCGGGTGATCGTGCTGCTCACCGACGGTGAGAACAACGCCGGAGACATCGATCCGCTGGTGGCGGCGGAGATCGCCAATGCCTTCGACGTCCGCATCTACGCGATCGGCGTCGGATCGAACGGCGTGGCGAAGATCCCGATGAAGGATCCCTTCGGTCGGCAGATCACGACGCGACAGCGGGTCTCGATCGACGAGAAGACCCTGACCGAGGTCGCCGACGCGACGGGGGGCCGGTACTTCCGGGCCACCGACACCGACGGTCTTCGAGAGATCTACGCCGCGATCGACGCCCTCGAGAAGACCACCACCGAACAGCGTCGCTACCGCTCCTACCGTGATCTCGCGGTCGAACCGCTTCGGCTCGGAACGCTGACGATTCCCCCGCTCCTCCTTCTCGCCTTCGCGCTCCTCGCCGGCGAACAACTGCTCGTCCACACTCGTTTTCGCACGCTCCCCTGACCCCTCGCTTCGATTCGCCCATGGACTTCGACTTCCAGGATCCCGGTGCCTTCAGACTGCTCGCGCTCGTCGCGGTGCTGGCGGTCGTCGCCACCTTCGGGATCCTCGCCCGGCGCCGGGCGCTCGGCCGATTCGCATCGCATCCGATGCTGGTCAGGATCGCCCCTCACGTGAGCCTCTTTCGACCGGCGGTCCGCGCCGGCCTGGCGACGTTCGCCTTGCTGGCATTGGTGCTCGCGATCGCGGATCCGAGATGGGGCGTGCGGTACGTCGAGGTCGATCGTGGCGGCGGCATGGACGTGATCTTCGCGGTCGACGTCTCTCGAAGCATGCTCGCGGGAGATGCGAGCCCGAGTCGGCTCGACCGGAGCCGGTCGCTCATCGAGGAAGCCGTCGAATCGATGAGCGGTGATCGGGTCGGACTCGTCGATTTCGCCGGCACCGCGACGATGAAGAGCCCCTTGACCTTGAACTACGACGCGTTCGAGGACGCCCTCGACGAACTCACGCCCCGAAGCGCCGCCCGCGGGGGTTCGATGCTCGGCGACGCGATCCGCGTCGCGGCCGATGCGTTCGGCAACGACGAGCCGGGCGGCAAGGCGATCGTGATTCTCACCGACGGGGAGGACATGGGGAGTTTTCCAGTGGAAGCCGCCGAAGCCGCTCGTCGGGATCACGGCGTCCGCATCTACACCGTCGGCATCGGCGACGCCGAGGAGGGCGGACGGATTCCGGTGTCCCGGAACGGACAGCCGGGCTGGCTTCAATACGAGAATCAGGAAGTCTGGTCGAAGATGGACGGTTCCCTGCTCGAATCGGTGGCGGCCGCCGGCGGCGGGGTCTTCGTTCCGGCTGGAACCAGCCTCGTCGACCTCGGCGAGTTCTTCGCGGACTGGATCACCACCATCGACCTTCGGGATCGCGACGAAGGGACCGCGCGTCGGACGATCCCGCGATTCCAGTGGTTCGCCGGTGTCGCACTCGTGCTGATGATCGTGGAGATGCTGATCGGCGATCGCCGGCGGCGGCCCGCGAAGCCGACACGGGCCGTGGAATCGAGGAGAATGAACGCATGACGCCGCGTCGCCGACCGACAATCCGAATCACGGGCATGCTCGCCGCCGTCACGCTGGCGTCCGTGCTCTCGACGTCGATGGCCACCGCAGCGGAGGACACGGCCCCGCGTTCCGCCCGAGCCGGCACCGAGGAAACGGACACGTCGCCTCGAGGCTCCGCCACCGAGATCCGAACGGCGATCGAGGCGGCACGCGCGTCGATGGCTTCGGAAGACTGGGCGAAGGCCGCCGACGCCTGGTCCGAGGTGGAACGCCTCGACCCCACCGCGGCCGCCGCGATCTACAACCTCGGCGTGGCCCGGTATCGCGATGGCGACCCGCAAGCCGCGGCCGACGCCTTCGAACGGGCCGCGCGTTTCGGTGACGCCGATCTCGCCGCCCGATCGATGTACAACGAAGGAACGGCCCGATACGCCGCGGCACTCGAAACACTCGGCGAAGACACCGAGGCCTCCGATCCGAAGGCGATGCAGGAGACGATCGAACGGGTCGAACGTTCACTCGAGCACTTCAAGGACGCACTCGACGCCGATCAGGAGAATCGAGATGCGAGAATCAACGCGGAGCTGGCCGCTCGATTGATTCGGCGGCTGGAAGAAGTCCAGCAGCAGCAGGAACAACAACAGCAGGACCAGCAGCAGCAGGATCAGCAATAGCAGGACCAGCAGCAGCAGGATCAGCAGCAGCAGGATCAGCAACAGCAGGACCAGCAGCAGCAGGACCAGCAACAGCAGGACCAGCAGCAGCAGGATCAGCAGCAGCAGGATCAGCAGCAGCAGGATCAGCAGCAGCAGGATCAGCAGCAGCAGGACCAGCAGCAAGAAGACCAGGAGCAGGAGGACCAGGAGGAGCAGGACCAGCAGAAGGATTCCGAACAGGAAGACGATGCCGAGGCGACGTCGTCTTCATCGGAGGCGTCGGATGATGCCGAGGCCTCCGAGCCGCGGATGACCAGGGAAGAGGCCGAACGACTCCTGCAATCGGTCCGGGACAAGGAACGCCAGCGTCGCCGCGAAAAGGCCGAGGCCGAGGAACGTCGTCCGAAGAAGCCCGTGGAGCGCGACTGGTGATGCAAGCCGCCGTCTCCCCTGAATCCACCAAACGGGTCGTTCGCGTGATGCCGCGCCTTCTGGCGGTCCTCTTCGCCTGCCTCGGATGCCTGAACACGAGCGTCTTCGCCGACGGGCTGGCGGAGTTCAAGTTCGGCCAGCGCGAGGTCTGGGTCGGCCAGCCATTCCTGCTTGAAATCGACATCGTGAACGCCGAAGCGTGGACCGAACCGCGGGTACCCGAGATCGAGGGCCTCACGAGCACGGTGCTTCCGAGCGCCCGCGAAAGCACCTTCACCCAGATCATCAACGGCGTGGCGACGACCCGCTCCACCCGGACTTACGTGGTCCGGTTCGTGGCGACACGACCTGGAATCATCGAGATTCCGCCCATCGACCTGACGGTCGACGGCGAACGGTTCGAGAGCGATCCGTGGCGGGTCATCGCGACGAAGAGCGAGGTGGGTGATCTTCTCGTCGTCGAGATCATCGGCACCCCCGTGAAGGCCTGGGTCGGCCAGCCGGTACGACTGACCCTGCAGATCTGGGTCGAACAGTTCGTCGATCGAGCGAATCGAATACGCCTGGACGAGGCCGACATGTGGGGGCTCATCTCGGCGGGCGAGTCCTCCTGGGGGATCTTCAAAGAGTCGCTCGAGGAGCTCGCGAGGAATCGGCGGCGGCCTTCCGGACGCTCGGTCGAACGCGGGGACCGAACGTATTTTCTCTACGAGATCAAGCACGACGTCGTACCGATCAAGGCCGGGGCGATCGATCCGGGTGAAGTCCAGGTCGTGCTTCGACAACCGACCGGCATCGCCGTCACCCGGGACATCTTCAATCGACGTCAGGTGGAGATCGAAGGAATCCGCCCGGTGGTCCAGACCGCCGAAATCCGGCCGATCGAGGTTCGGTCCCTTCCGGAGGAGGGGCGGCCGTCGAGTTTCACGGGTGCCGTGGGGCGATTCTCGGTTCGGGCCCTTGCCGAGCCTCGAGACGTCTCGGTGGGTGATCCCATCACGCTCCGGCTCGAGGTCACCGACGAGTCGCCCGGGATCGCAGGTGATCTCGCGAACCTCCGACCCCCGCCGCTCCGCGACCTCGAGGCCTTGGACGGATTCCGGGTCCCGGACGATCCGACCACGGGCATCGTCGAGGGACGGACCAAGACCTTCACCGAAACACTTCGACCGGAGCGCGACGACCTCGACGCGATCCCCTCGATTCCGTTCGTGAGCTTCGATCCGGAACTCGGGCGATACGTGACCGCGAGCAGCGAGCCGGTTCCGATCAACGTGGCCCCGAGCGAACGGCTGGATCTCGTGAGCACGGTGCGTGGCGAGGACGGACTCGATCAGGCGATCCTGCGAGGCACGACGCTGACCGCCACCACGGGCGGCCTGCGGGCGAATCATCCGGTCGCCGACGCCGCGACTCCCCGACGCGTCTTCGAACCCGGCTGGACGACGACGGCGATCGCGATCGCAGGCCCGGCGACGTACCTCCTCGGGCTGCTGCTGGTCCGTCGGCGGGAGCATCGACTGGCGAATCCGGACGCGGGACGCGCCGCGGCCGCACGATCGAAGGCGAAGTCGATCCTCGGCGGCGAAGGCTCGGCGGCGGATCGGGTCCATGCGTCGCTCTGCGGTCTCATCGCGAATCGACTTCATCTCCCCGACGGTGCGATGACGGCACGCGAGGCCGAAGCCGCCGTCGAACGGGCGGGGCTCGATCGATCGGATCGCGAGGAACTGCGAAGCGTGCTCGACGCCGCGGAGACCGCCCGATATGCGGGTGCTTCCGGCGACGACGCCGAACTGGAACGACGGGCGACGGCGCTCATCCCCACCCTCGACACGCTCCGGCCGGGACGGAGGCGCGACCGATGAGGACGTCCCCAGCAAACTCCATCCGCGTGATCCTCATCGCCGGCCTCATGCTGCTCGGAGCGATCGAAACCCCTTCGGCCTTCGGGAACGCCGATCTGCTCGAGCTCGCCCGGAATGCGGAATCGGACTACGAATCGGGACTCGGCCAGGTGGCGGGCTCGACCGACGCCCTGGGCGACTTCCAACGAAGCGCCGACGGCTGGCGAGTCGTGATCGAGGCGGGTGGCGACAACGCAGCCGCCTGGTACAACCTCGGCAACGCCGAACTCCGGGCGGAACGACTGGGCGAAGCGATCATCGCGTACCGCCGATCCGAACGACTCGCGCCCTTCGACGACGACGTCGCCGCGAATCTCGCAGAGGCTCGGCGCCGCGTCGAACGACCGATCGAAGCCGACGCCACCGATCTCACCGTCTCCAATCTCGCGGGATGGTGGAAGGTCCTCGACGCGCCGACTCGCCACCTGATCGCCCTGTCGACCTGGTGTGGATTCTGGTTGATCCTGCTGGTGCGTCGAGCAAGGGGCCGCGGCCCACGACCCGGCGAAGGGGAAGCGACGACCCTCGCGTGGCGGTCCGTCATCGTGATCCTCGGGATCACCGCGGTCCTCACCACCGGAACGCTCGTTGTGGATCGAACGCTCGCGGCCCGTCGTTCCGCAGGGGTGCTCCTGAACGACGAGGTGGTCCTCCGAACCGGCAACGGCGCGACGTTCTCCCCCGCCGCCGACGAGACGCTCTCCGAGGGCGTCGAATTCTCCATCCTCGAACGACGTCCGGGATGGTGGCGGATCCGACTCCCGGACGGCACCGTCGGATGGATCGCGGACGACACCGGCGACGCCGTCTGAGCGTCTCCGGCGTTCCTTGGAACTGGTGGATGAAAAACGACCGCCGGCACGAGATCGTGCCGGCGGTCGTCTGCAAGCGGAGAGGGTGGGATTCGAACCCACGATGACCCGGAGGCCATACCGGTTTTCGAGACCGGCGCATTCAACCGCTCTGCCACCTCTCCAGAGCGTGGGATTCTAACGACCTCCGATCGGCTTCGCGAGCGATCCGGGATTTCCTCGTCACAACGGTGAATCAGGCCCCTACCTGTTTCCGCAATCAGGTCTTCCAGACGCTCTGGAGCGACCGACCCGAAATCCCAGTGGAGGAATCGCCATGTCTCGCAGATACCACGACCGAATCGCACCCACGATCGCCACCATCGCCGCGCTCACGGCGTCCGCGGCACTCTTCCTGGAGTCGAGCCCCACTTCCCATGCGGGACCCGGGAGCGGCTCGACCTTCCAAGGCGACGATTGCGACGTCATCCTCGGCAGCGCCCCCTCCAGTTCGTGGTTCGAGCTCGACTACGGTGGAACATCGCCGTCGTGGGAAGGCGGCTGCGTGTGGGCGAATGAAGCGGATCTGTTCGTCCGGTACGTCGCACCGGTCACGGGAAATCTGCGGGCCGTGGTCTGCTCGGGAGGCGACGTGAGCCCGCAATGGATCGTCGCGGCACGCCACACATGTGAAGGCGGGTTCATCGCCTGCGGCTTCAACAACGCACCGGACGACGTGGAAAGCTGCTTCGGAGGCGCGGAGGCCGAATTCAACGTGGAAGCGGGCCAGGTGATCTTCTTCCGCATCGCCGCCGAGAATCACCGTCAGGGCGCCAACTATGGCCAGAGCATGCGCATCGAGGTCGAGCCGATCAGCTTCCCGATCGGCGACCTGAACCATGACTTCAAGGTCAACGGACTCGATCTCGGCCTGCTTTTCGCGAACTGGACCGGATGACCGAACACGCGTCGGGAACGACACGCACGCCCCGCTTCGATCAGAAGCGGGGCGTGCGTCATTCCTCACCTTCCAGTTCCGATCAGCCGGTCCATTCGACCAGCATGATGCCGAGGTCGATGCCGTTCGTGGTTCCGTTCCCGTCGAAGTCCGTCGGCCCGGGCTGGCCCCAGCCGACCAGGAACAGGCCGAGGTCGATGCCGTCCACCCGATCGTCGCCGTTCAGGTCCGCGGGCGATCCGGCGGTCTCGCAGGCATCCGCGGTTCCATCGCCATCGAGGTCCTCGCAGGTCGTACCGATCCCAAGCCATTCGGCGCCGGCGGCGTCGGCCTCCGCTTCGGTGAGCACGAGGCAGAAGCCGTTTCCGAAGCACGCGGCGCCGACGGGTTCCGGGCAGTCGATGTCAAGACAGTCGGTCCCGTCGCCCTGGAAGACGCCGCCGAGCGCGGCGCACTCACCCGGTGAGACGATGCCGGCGCAGTCCCCCGTCGGCAGGCAGCAGGCACCTTCCGGGAAGCAGATGTAGTCGTCGCAGGATTCACCGACCGGCCCCGGAATGCCCTGGACCGCGAAACAGTCCGCGGGGGTGAGTTGCACGCACCCGCCGGTCGCGGGGAAGCAGCACGGCGCGGTCTCCGCACAGTCGCCGGCGTTGCAGTCGGTGCCCGCACCGAGGAAGACGCCGCCCGCGTCGGCACAGGTCAATTCGTCGAGGGTCGAGCAGGTCCCGCCGATGCAGCAGGCCCCGAGCGCATCGCAGGCGCTCGGCGTCCACGTGAAACGCTGGACCCAGTCGCCGCTGGGCCGGCAGATGCTCGGAAGATCCGAGAAACGCTTCCATCCCTCGGGACATCCGAAGATTCCGCAGTCCTCGACGAAGATCCAGTTCCCGGTCGCGGCCTGGAGGCCGTCGACGTCGGTGCAGGGGAACGCGTTGAACTGGGCATCGGGGGCCGTGACGCACTGGTTCGTGGGTGGCTGGTGATGCTCGACGATCTCGATCCCGACCGTGACCGTGTGCGAACCGTCGTCGTCGATCCAGATCTGATCGGGATCACCCGGGTCGACGAGGAACTCGAGCCGCACGCCGGTGGTTCCCGGCGGCATGGTGATGTGCGGGAGGATGTCGCCGTCGGACGCGACGTTGAACACCAGCGTTCCGGTGTCGGGGCGACCGGACCAGACGTAGATCGCATATTCCGTGGTCGTCTCGACCACCGTCGAACTGGTCGCGAACAACGATTCGAAGAGATCGAGACGGACGGGGAAGGCGTCGGGCGGGAGTTCGAAACTCGTCGCGGCGATCTCGCCCTCGATGAACCCACCCTGCGCGACGTACTCGCCCGGACCGAAATCACTCTCGGTGTGCGCGACCACGACCGCTTCGCAGGCGCCGGCGATTCCGCCACCGTCCGCGTCGCTGCGATCAAGCACCACCTGATGACGATGGATGCCCCGCATCCGCACGTCGAGCGGCGACGGCGGGCCGGCGAGGCATGGTGAAGCGACGCCGCAGATCATGAGCAGAACGGCCGGAATTCGATGCATGCGATGGTCTCCGAATAGATGAGGGCGGACAGGCATCCTCCACCCCCCTGACATCATCTCGATCCATCGGAGATTCACCGGGACCGACATCCGCTTCCCGAGCGTACCCTCGAAGCGTGCCGAAGCCAGTGAATCCAGGGTACGGTCCGAAAACAAGCGGCCCGCGGTTCCCGATCCATGAAAATTCAGGTGAGCGAGGCGGCGAGGGCGTCGATCAGGGCCTCGGGCTCGGGAAGACGCCCCGATCCGACGCGTCGACACGCCTGCCATCCGCTCGCGGGCTCGATCAGCGTGAACCCGTCGTTCGAGAGGACGTCGAGATTCCGACGGGTCGCCGGTTGCGACCACATCTCCGCGTTCATGCTCGGTGCGAGCAGCACCGGCACCCGGTCGCGATCGATCGCCGAGAGGGCCGTGGTGACCGCATCGTCCGTGAACCCCGCGGCGAGTCTGGCGAGCGTGTTCATGGTGCACGGCGCGACCAGCGCCGCGTCGAGCCCTTCCGCCATTCGAACGTGCTGCGGATCGGCGTGATCGAACTGATCCCACTGGCTCGTGAAGACCGGCCGTCCACTCAGTGCCTGGAACGTCAGCGGCGCGATGAAGCGGGTCGCCGCCTCGGTCATCGCCACCGTCACCTCTCCACCGGCCTGAACCAGCCGCGAAACCACGGTCGCCGACTTGTAGGCGGCGATGCCACCGCACACGCACACCAGAACCTTCCGTCCGGTGAAGACACCGTCGGTCGGTTCGTCGCGTGGGTTCGCGTTCGTCGCATCCGTCACGGATCACTCCGGGATCGAGCACGCAGCGGGTCGGTTCCTCGACTCAGCCTTCCGGCTGGGTGGGATCCTCGAGCGAGATCTTGTCCTGCATGATCTCCTCGATCACGACTTCGAGATCGGACATGCCGTTCCGCTCGACGAGCGGGCGAGCCCCGTCGATCAGTTCGGCGATCCGCTTCTGAATGAGGGCGGTGAGGCGGAACCTGCCGCCGACCTTGCGCACGATTTCGTCGCTCTTCAGGGCTTCGATCATGGGTGTGGACCTCTGGAATGATTCCTGACGGAAATCCCGCCAATCCGACGATGATACCCGATCCAGCCCCTTTTAGGCCAGTCCACGGCCAGACTCCCGCAGGCAGGGCTTGACCCCGGCTCGGAAACGGGTACGGTCGCGGATTCGGACCGGATTCCGGCCCTGCCAGGAGACCGAGGCCGCATGGCCACCCGACTCTGGAATCTCGTACTCGGCCTCGCGACCCGCCTTGGATTCAGCCGCGAGTGGTGGCTCCTCGTCGTCGCGGCGGGGGTCGGCCTCATCATGGGCGTGGCGGGCTACCTGTTCATCAAGCCGATCCAGTGGCTGGAGCATCTCGCCGAGGAGTTCGGGACCGAGTCCCCGTCGACGCTGCTCTGGCTGCTTCCGATCATCCCCGTGATCGGCGCCGTCCTGACGGGCGTGCTCGCCTGGCTCTGCCCGACGGAATTCAAGGGACACGGCGTCTCGAACGTCATCTACGGGGTCATCCGAAAACAATCCCGGCTCCGGCTCCGGCTGCTGGTGCGACAGTGGATCGGATCGACCCTGACCATCGGCTCCGGCGGCTCCGCCGGCCCCGAGGGCCCGATCGTGACGATCGGGGCGGTGATCGGTTCGAACCTCGCCCGGCTGCTTCGACTCGATGCGAAGAGCGGGACGACGCTGCTCGGCTGTGGCGCCGCGGCCGGCCTCGCCTCGGTGTTCAACGCCCCGATCGCCGGGATCTTCTTCGTGCTCGAGGTCCTGCTCCGCGACTTCTCGCTCCGGACCTTCACGCCCATCGTCATCGCCTCGGTCCTCGCCGCGGCGACCACCCAGTCGATCCTCGGGTCGAACGAACCGCTCTTCGGCGTGGGTCCGGAGTTCTTCGAGAACAATCCGGTCCCCTTCACGATCGGCATGACCCCCGCCTTCGTGGCCTTCGGGATCGCCTGCGGTCTCGTCGCGGTCCTCTTCATCAAGACGATGCAGTGGAGCGAACGCTGCTTCGGCAGGATCCCGATCCCCGAAATGCTGCGTCCGGGCGTGGGCGCCCTGCTGCTGGGCATTCTCGGCGTCGGCTACATGGTGTTCGTCGCACCGAGAGGCACGGAACTCACGTCCGATCCGGTGCCGCCGTTCTTCGGCAACGGCTACATCGTCATCATGCGGCTCCTCGATCCGGCCTCCTACGTCGACGCCGAAGGCTCGATGATCGCCGATGGAACCGGAGTGGTGATCGGCATCCTCCTGCTGCTCGTGGTCCTCAAGATCATCTCGACCAGCCTGACCCTCGGCTCCGGAGGCGCCGGCGGTCTCTTCGCACCCGCCCTCATGGTCGGCGCGATCATCGGAAGCATGTTCGGGCTCCTGGTGGCGAAGACCGGGTGGTTCCCCGGAGCGAGCCCCGCCCACTTCGCCCTCGTCGGCATGGCGGCGATGGTGGCGGCGACCACCCACGCGCCGATGACCGGCGTCATGCTGGTCTACGAGATCACGCAGACCTACAGCCTGATCGTGCCGCTGATGCTCTGCGCCGTGCTCAGCGTCATCGTCGGGCGTCTCTTCTATCGCGAGAGCGTGTACACCGCGGAACTCGCGGCGGCCGGCATCCGCGTCGGAGGAAGCACCGACCTGACCCTGCTCCGGCAGCTCACGGTCCGGGACGTGCCGCTCATGCCTCCGGTGACGGTGCGGCCGGACGACAGCGGCCAGCGACTTCTCGACCTCAGCGAACGCTTCGCGGTCTCGGACTTCGTGGTGGTCGACGAGCAGGACAACTACCTCGGCATGGTCACCGGCGCCGACCTGCAGGCCGCGCTGGTCTTCCGCGAGGCGATCCCCCTGCTGCAGGTGAACGAGATCGAGCGGACCGACCTGCCGAGCATGGTGCTCGACGACACCCTCGACGTCGCGCTGGATCGTTTCAGCGAGCACGATGCGGCGTCCCTCGCGGTGCTGAGCCGGCCCGGTGACGGCCAGGTCATCGGCGTCCTGACCCGAAGCCGTCTGATGCGCGAGTACCAGCACGCGCTGGCGGAGAGCTGAGGCGATGCCGTCCTCCCGCTTCACCTTCGGTGCCGAAGATCGACTCAAGGGTCGGACCGCCTTCTCCGAGGTCCACGCCGGCCGCACCCGCCGCGAGTCCGGCCCCCTGCTCCTCTACGCCCTTCCCAACGGGCTGGACCGCCTTCGGCTCGGGCTGTCGGTCGGCCGTCGCTGCGGCAACGCGGTGCGGCGGAACCGCCTCAAGCGACTGCTTCGCGAGACCTTCAGGCTGAATCGGGGATCGTGGCCGGTCGGCTACGATCTGCTGGTCGTGGTCCGGCCGCACGAGGAACTGTCCCTCGCCGCGTACGCCACGCATCTCGAATCCGCGATCCAGCGACTGGACGAGACATGGCGGAAACGAAGTCGGAAGCCGACGACACCACCAACCGACGATCCATCGCCACCCGCGGCCTGATGCTCGCGGTCCGCGGGTACCAGCGGTTCGGCTCCCCATTGCTGGGAGGCCACTGTCGCTTCGAACCCAGTTGCTCGAGGTACGCGATGGAAGCCCTTGAACGCCACGGCGCGATCCGTGGCGGCTGGCTGGCAGCGTGCCGCGTCCTTCGATGCCGACCCGGCGGCGGCGCGGGCCTCGACCCGGTGCCGCCCGACACGAATTCGGATTGAGTGCGGGAAGACGGGCCCGATTCAGGCCTCGACCACGGGATTCCGAAGCGTCCCGAGGCCATCGATCTCGATCTCCACCACGTCGCCCTCACGGAGGAACCGAGGCGGCGACATCCCCGCCCCGACGCCGGCCGGGGTGCCCGTCAGCACGATCGTCCCCGCCGCGAGGGTGGTGCCCCGCGTGAGCTCGACGAGCAGTTCGGCGACGGAGAACATCATCTCTCGGGTGCTCGAGGACTGGACCACCTCGCCGTTCAGACGGGTTCGGATGCCGAGCGTCTGCGAATCGGCGATCGCGGTGGCCGGATGGAGCGGACCGAGCGGACAGAAGGTGTCGAAGCTCTTGCCTCTGCAGAACTGACCGCCCGATCCGTGCTTCTGCCACCACCGGGCGGTCACGTCGTTGGCGATTCGATATCCACCGACATGATCGGCGACCGAGCCTTGATCGAGATCCTTCGCATCCCGGCCGATCACCACCGCGAGTTCGGCCTCCCAGTCCACCTGCGGGCCGTGCTCGCCGCAGACCGGCGGGATCACGATCGAGTCCCCCTCGCCGATCACCGACGCGGGATTCTTGAAGAAGACCATCGGGCGCTCGGGACGCGCGTTTCCCAGTTCCGCCGCGTGATCGGCGTAGTTCCGTCCGATGCACCAGATCGCGGGCGGTCGATCCGGGCTCACTTCTGTTCCGCCTCGGCCCCGATCACGTCCTCGCGGCGCTGACCTTCCTGTCTGGCGGCGGCGGCCCGGAACGATCGATACGCCTCCATCCCGGGCGGCTCCTTGAACGCCTGGTCGAACTCGAGGGCGTTTCCGAGCGGACTGCGGGCGAACTCCGCCTCGAGCAGCGGCCGGACCTCGTCGAAGGCCATCCGCTTCTGGTCGTCGCCCGCCTTGGCGTAGATCTGCAAACGGTCGATCAGCGGGAGCGAGTCGTTGAGCAGGATCTCCTGGAAGATGTCCCGGACGCTCGTCTCGAGATCCCCGATCAGGTCCTTGATCCGGCTCTCGCCGAACTTCGAGGTGTAGTCGCTGTCCTCGAGGCCCTGGAAGTAGAGCGTGAGTTCGCCCGCGAACTTCACCGCGTCCTCGAGGATCTCGGGCTTGTTGAGCAGGAGACCCTCCCGGAATCCACGACGGAGGGCGGCGTAGACGTCGCTTCGCGCGACCTCCGGCTGCATCTCGTACTCGCCCGTGGTCTGATCCTTCACGAAGACGTCGATCGGCATGCTGTAGGACATGTTCGGGATGACGCCGCCTTCGCCGTAGAGTTCGTTCAGGTAGTCGTAGATCTCCTGGGCGTCCTCGTACTCGCCCGCCCGCCAGAGATCCCGGATCGCGTACTTCATGAAGTTCTCGTGGAAGTTGGCGAAGGTGTCGCCACCACCGCCCCGCGAGTTGAAGTGCTTGCCGTAGAGCTCGCGGAAGTACCGGTCGATCGACCGGATCCAGCGGGAGTCGTTGAGGCGCCCGGGGTTGTCGTTGCTGAAGGGATCGACGTTGAGCAGCCCGGACTTCGCGAGCGCCTGCATCGCCTGAAGCCAGATCCGGTCGTTGTTCAGGACGTTGTACGCGTCCTCGGCGTCCTCATAGCGCTTGGAGCCTCGCTCGGACCCGAGCTTGCCCCAGTAGAGGGCGTGCGCCTGGGGATGACGCCAGTCGATCGGTCCGATGTCCCGGGTGTACTCGTACATCACCTCGGGTTCCATGTTGTAGTCCTCGCGGAGCGCCTTCTTCCGGAGGAAGTTCACGAACTCACGGACCTGATCGACGCGGGCCGGATCGCCGAGCACCTGGTCGAAGGTCGCGTAGATGGGATCGTTCTTCGCGAAGGTCGCGTCGAGTCCGAGGATCCTGGCGTAGGGAGACTGCTTGACCGCGTTCCACTTCCCGATGTTCATCAGGAATTCCCGATCGAGCGACATCTCGAAGCCGGATCCGGTCCGGTCGAGGGCGTCCTCGAGATCCTCGACCAGCTGCGCCGTCCCCGGCACCCGGGCGTCCGCCTCCTCGATGGACTCCGCGGCGTTCGCGATCGTCTCCATCCAGAGCACGCGCTCCTCGGCGTTGAAGGGCGGCTTCCCGAGAAGGTAGTGCCACTCCTTCGCGTGCTCCCGCTTGTAGTGGAGATGCGCATCGTCCGACACGCCGTCCATCTTGTGGGCGAACCAGAACGCCAGCTCCTTGTGGAGCACGACGTCGTTGGGGTTGTATCGAAGACCCTCGTTTCGAACGAGGTTGACCCCGGCCTTCACCCAGTCCCAGCGTTCCTCCGGGGTGTTGGTGAGCACCGAGATGTTGTAGGCCATGTTGTGGCCGTGGAACCCCCACACCTGCGAGAACCGGGGCTGGAGCTTCGTGATCAGATCCGCGTCGCTCATGACTTCGTAGAACTGACCCTCCTCCTTCATCATGTTGACCTTGATCCACAGGTAGTCGACGATCAGGCCGCGCAGGGCGCCGATCGCGGTCCCGAGGGCGACGATCGGGGGCGCTCCCTCGATCGAGGCGTCGGTGTAGCGGAGGGCGTACCCGTCGATCCCGTCGATCCGGGCGGTCACCTCCTCGGTCACCGCACCATCGCGGTAGGCGATCTCCACCACGTCGCCGACGTTGCCGCTCCAGTCGCGGGTGCCGGCGTCGAAGATGAATTCCACCGGATCGTCGCCGGCGAAGGTCATGGTGGTCTCGATGGATCGGACCATGCTCGTGAAGACGTCGATCACCTCGGAGTCGTCGTTCGGCTCCCCGGTCGTGGGATCGACGACGGTGAGCACCAGGTGCTCCTGGCCCGCCTTCTCCACGATGGTGGGAAGGATCCGGCCGGCGCCGAAGACCGCGGTGACCGCGAAGGCCAGCGCGACGATCTGGATGATTCGGTCTTTGCTCATGGGACGCGGTCGTTGGGGACGGGGAGGAATGCCTGTCGGCACGTGATACGTTCGGGGTCGCCGGCCGGTTCTTGGAGACCCGGGGTCAGCCGTGTCCGCTGTAGGTCGCGAGTTCGCGGCGTCGGAAGACCAGAAGGCCGATGCCGAGGGCCATGCCGCACCAGAGGAGACCGATGACCAGGAGATCGCGCCCGACGCCCGCCCAGGAGACGAGACGTCCCTCGACGACCATCGAGTTGGGACTCGCCTGGCCGAACGGCTCCAGCAGCCACGCGACGCTTCCGGCGATCCAGCCGATCAGGATCTGCACCCACTGGATCAACGCGATCGCGTCGGCGTCGGGCCGGAAGAGGGTGACGCTGTTGCCGATGAACGATGCCATCGAGCCACCGACGAAGACGGTGAAGGCGAGCAGCACCGCGACCGGGAAGCTCAGGAACGTCGCGGCGGAGACGCCGAGCATCGCGAGGAACGCGAGCTTGGTCCAGTTGACGATCATCGCACGGAGGAAGTTCGATTCGAACGACGCCGCCTGCCACATGATCTCCACGTCCGTCGCGTCGAAGAAGAGCGTGGCCCCGTTGGAGAAGAACCGCCGGGTCGCCGCGCTCTGGGTGCTCACCGAGAATCCGCCGTTGAGGATCTGGACCCGGAGGATCCCGTCCTCGTCGACGAAACTCGCGGGGACCAGCAGCCGGTGCCACTGCTCGGGGACGAACTCCTGTCCGACCTCCTCGCCCTGGCTGGGGAACCGGAAGACGACCGGATACCGGTCGATGTTCTCCGACCGCCCGATGTGGAAGAGGTATCGAAGCGTGAGGTTGAGCCCCTCGTCGCGTGCGGCGCCGAGCCCCTCGAATTCGTAGACGCGGGCGTCGTACTCCTTGCCGTCCTCGAAACCGCCCGGTGCGATCATCCGCTGCTGGTCGAGGTATTCCTTCCGGAGACGTCGAACGATCCGGCGGATGGTGTCCGCGTAGGTCCGGATGCCGTCCTCGACCTCGCTCTTGAGCAGGAGATCGCTTTCGTACTCCGCAAGCGCCCGGTCCCGGACCTGATCCTCGGTGAGCCGGTCGAAGCTCGGGTAGACCCCCACCCGGGCGGTCAGCACCTCGTCGTGGACCTCGATCGCCTGCATGGGATCGTCGGCTCTGGTGCTCAGGTACTGCGTGAACGAGAAGATCGAGACGCCACCGATCGCGAGCAGGACCAGGTTGAGGAGGACCAGTCCCACCCACTTGCCGATCATGTACTCGAGTCGTCCGAGCGGCTTGGTGACGAGATGCCAGATCTGTCGGTCACGGACCTCGAAACTGACGGTCGCACAGGCCAGCACCAGCGTCATGCACGCGGCGAGGGTGTAGACCAGGGCCATGGAGTCGCTGAGGAAGTCCTGCAACTGGTATCGAACGGGGGCGTCCGGATCGATCCACAGCGGGATGAGCGGGAGCGTGACCAGCATCAGCACGATGAACGCCAGTGAGATCCGGAGTCGGATGCTCTCCCGCACGAGGGTGTGGGCGACCGCGGCCACGCCCACCAGCCGCGACGGTCGACCGTGGCGATTCGAGGTCGCCCGGGGCGAACTCAACACCGAGAGGACCAGCAGAAGGAGGCGGACCAGCAGGACGAAGGTGATCACCAGCACGCCGACGCCGAGGATCGAGACCACCACGCCCCGGTAGCCCTGCCACCAGGGAACCGCGGCGAGCGCGAAGGTCGCGAGCAGGGTGACGAAGACCGGAAGACTGATCTCGGTCCAGATCACGATCAGGAGCCAGGCCAGGACGAGCAGACCGCCCCAGACGACGAATTCCGGTCGATCGATCGCGAGCGTCGGGAGCCAGTCGGGGATCGTGGTCGCGATGAACAACGCCCCGAGCTCGGCGATCTGGGTGAGGCGACCGGACTCGGTGTCGAAGAACTCCGAGATGCCCGCCTTGACCGACGGACCGCCGAACGTCTCGCCGCCGACCTCGACCTCGCCCGTGTCGAGCAGGCGGGTCGCGACCGCGTCCATCTCGATCGAGTTGGCGTCCCGGAGGACCTCGACCACGTCGTCGAAGCGAGCCCGCGCAGCACCGGCCTCGAGCCAGATCTTCCCGAAGACCGCACCCACCACGAGCACCGCGAGGACCGTGAGGACGATCTTCGCCGTCGACCGGTGCTGGACTTCGTCGAGCACGCCCCAGATCTTCCGAATCGTCTTCACCGTGACGGACTCCGATCGTCGTCGTCGCCGTCACCGTCGAGCAACCCGTCGATGATCGAATTGTCGTGATCGTCGGGCGCGTCCGGCACCTCGGTCACCGAGGCCTCCGGCTTCTCCGGGGCCTCTCCCTGAAGCAGTTCGTCGAGGACTTCGGCCGACTTCTGCGTCGATTCGGCGGCGGCCGCCGCGACGTCCGCCTGCTTCTCGACCGCCCGGGGCGCGTCCGGCGTGCGGTCGGTCTGGAGCGCGTCGAGAAGCGATTCGCCCTCGCCCGTCTCCACCGCCTCGTCGCGGGTGAGGAAGGCCGCGGTCTCGCCGCCCTGCAGGGCGCCGGAAGTGTCCGCCGCCTCCTGCTGGGCCTGTTCGACGATCCCCATGAAGAGATCCTCGAGTCGCTGCCGCGGACGCTGGACCGAATCGATCGCGACGCCGCGTCGTTGCAGCACGCCTTCGATCTCGTCGACCGTGGCGGCGTCGAGGGTCGGGGTGCGGATCACGGTGTGCTCCGAGTCGGCGAGCAGTTCACCGGTGCGGCCCTCGCCGCGGATCTTCCCGCCGTAGAGGATCACCATGCGATCGCACACGTCCTCGACGTCGCCGAGAAGATGCGAGCTCAGCAGGATGGTCGTTCCCCGTCGCCCCAGTTCGAGCAGCAGGTCCTTGACCTGTCGCGTGCCGATCGGATCGAGTCCGGAGGTGGGTTCGTCGAGGATCAGCAGTTCGGGGTCGTTGATCAGGGCCTGGGCGAGTCCGAGCCGCCGACTCATCCCCTTCGAGTACTCGCCGACCGCCCGACGCTTCACCTGCGCGAGGCCGACCATGTCGAGCAGTTCGTCGATGCGACGCTTCCGCGTGCGGTGATCGAGCCCGAAGATGCGGGCGTAGTAGTCGAGGGTCTCGCGGGCGTCGAGGAACCGGTACAGGTACGACTCCTCCGGGAGGTAGCCGATCTTGCTCTTGATCGCGACGTCGGACGGGTCCCGTCCGAAGACGCTCAGACGTCCGGAGGACTTGTGGAGCAGGCCGAGGATCATCTTGATCGTCGTGCTCTTCCCCGAGCCGTTCGGACCGAGCAGCCCGAAGATCTCGTGACGATTGATCTCGAAGTCGATCCCGTCGACCGCCCGGGCCTTGGCCCGTTTCCAGAAGTCGCTGAAGATCTTGGTGAGGCCCACCGCTTCGACGATCGGCTCGCCGATCGACGGACGGGCCGCGTCCCGGGTGCTTCCCTCGATCAGCTCGTTCATTCGCCGTCTCCCTCGCGGCCGTAGCCGCCACGGGCGTCGCGGTTCAGGCGACGACCGGACCGGTTGATGTTGATCTGCCGGCCACCGAGCTGCCAGTTGTTCATGTCGGCCATCCCGCGCATCGCGTCGACCTTCTTCGCGTTCGACGCCGCGTTGCGGCGAGCCGTCGACACGTCCATCGAACTCTTCATGCGGAGCGCGAGACCACGGAGTCCGGGCGGAGCCGAGATCACTTCGACCTCCGGACCGCTGAGCACCTCGTTGTACGCATCGAGCCAGAGCTGGCGCACCAGCTGGTTCGGGTTCTCCGTGTAGGCGGGGACGAGGCTCATGAGACGCCGCACGTCGGACCCGACGCTCGACTCGATCATGTACCGGAAGGCACGGGCCTCGGTCATGGTCTTCGCCGCCTCGCCGCCGATCTCGTCGGACTCGAATCGTTCGCCGATGCGGGCCAGGACGACCTCGGCCTCGGCTTCGTCTCCGCGGCTCAGGGCCGTCTCGTAGTCACCGATGAGTTCGATGAGTCCCGCGAGGGCGCTCGCGCCCGCCGCGTCGTCGAGGATCGTGGTGCTTTCGCGTCGAGCGACCTCGACCGCGATCTTCGCCCGTTCCCGGGCCGACTGGACCTGCTGGACGCTGCGACGGACCGCGAGCGGCGGCACGCGGTCGGTGACCGAGACGGCGGCGATCCGGATCCCGCTCTCGTTGGCGTTGAGCGACTCCTGGGCCCGCCGGCGGATCTCGGAGATCGCCTCGTCACCCTCGATGAATCCCGCGAGCGTCATGGTCGCGGCGGTGTGGACGGTGGCCTGTTCGAGCACGAGCTTCACGATCTCGTCGGCCTGCTCCGGGGTGAACCGGGTCAGGAACGAGACGGCGTCGTCGATCGAGTACTCCGCGGTCATCCGGCAGTGAGCGAGGTCGCCGCCTTCGAGGATGAGCGAGCCGTCGCCCTTGCCCTCCGGTCCGGGGCGGAGCGGTCGACTGGTCTCGGCGTTCGTCGTGGCCTCTTCGAGGGTCAGCGACTTCGCACCGAAGTTCGGCCAGAAGGACTGCTCCACGGAGACCGTGCGCTTGAGCGGGACGGTGATGATCTCCCCCACCGGATACGGCCAGAACGGCTGCAGGCCGGCGGAGATCTGGGCATCCGAGCCCTCGCCTTCGATCGCCCCGAAGAGCGTCCGGATTCCGGTGCGATTCTCCTCGACGGTCTGAAAACCGCTGAAGAGAAAGACCACGCCGAGCGCGAGGATCGCGAGCTGGAGGACGCGGTAGCTCAGTCGCAGGGCCTCGGTCAGGCTCTGGTTCGCCGGATCCATCGCGTCGCGGAGGTCGGTCGTGGCGGCCGCATCCGCGACGACGGTGAATTCCGCCGACTTCTCGCGACGCGGGGAGTCATCCTCGGTCCCGAGATCGTCCTCTTCACGGACCGGTTCGAATTCGTCGGGTCGTTCCTCGCTCACTGGCCGTCCTCCGATCCGGTCTCGACGTAGGACGTCGAGGGCTGCGGAATGCCGTCACCGGTGGTGTCGGCCTCGAGGTCGATCAGGTGGAAGGGCGCCTTGGTCATGTCGGTGACGAAGGTCGTCGAGCCGCGAAGGCCGGAGCGGAGGGTCTCGAGCCAGGACAGGAAGATCGCGAGGTCCGCGTGCTCCCGCATCTGCTCGTAGTACCTCGTGGCCTCCTCGTTGCCGCGGGCTTCGATCACCGCGGCCCACTGCTCGGCGAAGTCCCGGATGATCTGGGCCTGCGCCTGGGCCTTCTGCTTGATGGTGTTCGCTTCGGAGTTGCCTCGGGACTCCTCGATGTTGGCGAGGGTCTCCTGCACCGCCGACATGCGTCGCATCACCGCGGTGGTCGTCTTCGGCGGGAACACGACCCGGCTGATCCCGACCGAGATCGGCACCACGCCGGTGAGGACGTTCTCGGGGGACTGGACCTCTTCGAGGATCGCGCCCTCCGCCTCTGGAAGCTTGCTGCTGGGTCCGATCAACTCGTCGAACGCGTAGCCGCCGATCCGTCCGAGGCCGCCCTGGAGCAGCGTCTCGAGGTCGCGCTGGGCGCCGGCGAGTGATCCGTAGCTGTTGTAGAAGGCCTTGGCCTCTTCGTCGCCCTCGCCGACCTTCCAGAGCATGAAGGCCTGGACCATCACCTGCTGACCGTCACGGGTCTGGACGGTCTTGATGGGCGACTTCACGAACTGCTGTCGCGTGTCGAGCTTCGCGACGGAGTCGATGAAGAACGGGAGCTTGAAGTGCAGTCCCGGCTCGCGGACGATTCCGGCCGGACGGCCGAGCCTCGTCTTCACCGCGACTTCGTGGAAGTTCACGGTGAAGGTGGTGTTGAAGAGGATCAGCACCAGGACGATCAGGATGGCGACGACGGCGGTGATGGTCTTGCTCATGGTTCGCTGCGCAGTTTCGCGTTGACGGGAACGCCGGGACGTCGAAGCCCCGGATCGGACCTCGGGGTCAGTTGGATTCACCAGGCTTGTCGAGATACTCGCGGAGGTTCAGGCCCGTGTCGGGCTCCTGCATCTCCACGTCGAGATCGGTGCGGGCCGAATCGACGGCCAGCACGTACTTGGACCGGACTCCCTGAAGCACTTCGGACAGGACTTCCATGATCCGGCGTTCGCGGTAGAGCTTGGGCGCGGCCGAGAAGGCCCCGACCTGTCCCCGCACCTCGTCGGTCTTGCGGCGGGCGTCCATGTGGATCTGCCACCGGAGGCTGCGGACGCTCGCGATGAAGGAGGCGATCAGGCCCTGGCTGTCGCGGAGCATCCGCTCGGCTTCGACCCGGGCGTCGATCGTGGCCTCCGCGTCGGGGCCCTCGGTTCGGTCGAGCTCCCGGTACCGCTCGATGATCGCGACGATCTGCCGCGCCCGGTCGGCGTCGCCGACCATTCCGGCGAGCGCCGCGTTCGCGGTCCGCCGCGCCTCTTCGAGCGTCTTCCGGACGTTCTGCGTGTCGATCGCGAGCTCCTCGAACATCGACACCGAGTCACCGGGCGGGCGGAGCGCGGGAATCGCGACCGAGACCACTTCCACGCCGGTGCTGGCGTCGTCGAAGGCGAGCTGGATGCGATTCCGCATCTCCGTGGGCAGGGCCGATCCCTGCGGCGAGAGGACGTCCTCGAGGGACAGCTGCGAGAAGGTCTGGGTGACCACGCGGAGCGCGATGTCCTGCAGCGCGAGCTCCCGCATGTCCAGCGGACTTCGCTTCGGACGAACGTCGTTGGAGAAGTTCAGGAAGTCGATCAGGGCGCCGGACTTCAGGCGATATCGCAGGATCACGTCGACGTCGAGCAGGGCGAACTGGTTGGTGACCGCCTGCCGGGTCTCGGCCTGCTCGGACGCCTCGTCGGCGCGTCCGGTCGCCTCGTCGAGACGACGCTGCGCGACTTCGAGCTGGTCGACGGAACGCGTGACCTCGTCGGGGAGCGGGTTCGCCGAGACGAGGAAGAGTTCGTTGATCGGCTCCGCGGCGGGGTCCCAGAGGTCGACCTCCCGGACCTCGCGGGGCACGCCGTTGAGACTCAGTTCCTGGATCCGGGCGGCGTCGATGACCTCGACGGTCTCGAGCGGCCAGGGAAGCTTGAACATCGTGGAGCCTTCGTAGACCGAGCCGACGATCCGACCGCCACGCAGGCGGACCGCCTGCTGCCCGGGCTCGACGACCACCACCGAACTCAGGGCGATGAGCACCACGAGCCCGAACGCCAGCAGCCATGCGAAGCTGCGAAGCAGCAGCTGATAGCCCCACGAGCTGGTGATGTCGAAGCCGAACTGGTAGTTCACCGCCTCGTTGATCGAGCGGACGATCGAATCCGGCGCCGCGAAGAGACTGAGGATCCGCGAATCGAACGCGGGTCGGGGCGTCTCGCCCGGACGCCGGGGCCGATAGAGGTTCAACACGAAGTTGAGGACGATCTCCGCCGCGATCAGCAGCATGTAGATCGCGAGTCCCCAGGTGATGCCCTCCAGCACCCCGTCGTTCTCGAAGAACTGGAACGCGATGCCCACCGCGACCGAGAGGAGCACCAGGGCGTTGCCGACCATGTGGCCCGCACCACCGCGGAGATTCGCCCAGGCCGGGCGAGCGGCCATCCCCGCGACGAAGCGCGAGAAGATGAAGGCGAAGAGGGCCAGCGCGAGCGTGATCGCCAGCTGCCAGCCCGGATGCGGACCCGGCGAGAACGACGCGACGTCCAGCTCGGGGTTGGTCTGCCAGTCGAACCAGGCGATCGTTCGGAGGCCGAAGAGCACCAGCAGTCCGGCCACCAGCAGGCTGGCGATGGGCATCAGCCAGACGTGCATGAGGCGGAGCCGGCGTGCCGCGACGTCGGTCTCCCCCTCCTCGAAGATTCCGGCGGCGTCCTCGCCGCGGGCGGAGGCGAGATCGTCCCGCTCCAACGCTTCGAGGCGTTCGAGCCGGTGCTGGTGGAACACCACCACCAGCGCGATCCAGACCAGTGTTCCGACGAGAATCGGCTCGCTGGCCACCTGGAAGGCGGAGTCGTTGAAGATGAATCCGTA
This sequence comes from Phycisphaerales bacterium, assembly GCA_029248335.1. Lineage (GTDB taxonomy): Bacteria > Planctomycetota > Phycisphaerae > Phycisphaerales > SM1A02 > UBA12014. Next base: position 14,223 of record JAQWJM010000095.1, on the reverse strand, counting down.
CACCAGCATGATCAGGCCGATGGCGGCCTGAAGCATGAATCCCATTCCGGCGACTCGAGTCGCCTGCTGGTACGCGAGATGGTCGGTTCTCATGAGCCTCGATCCGATGCGGTGGCGAGGGGTTCGCGGGAGCAGTGGTCGATGGTCGCATCGACCGACTCGGCAGGAGCCGGAATCAGAAGGGCGCTTCACGGAGGTTCCGAAGCGGAACGAGCGTGAAACGATTCCGGACGAGGCGAAGCACCGATGCCCGACTCGCCCCGAGGGTACGATGACGAGCCGGTCGGGTTCGTACCCGCCGGTCAGAATGATACTCGTTCGCCCGACCTCGGGGCTTCAAGCGGCGACGATTCCTTCGCACCTCCGGCCGTCTCCGGCCATTCCGACCGAGCGAACGCCGCCTCGGATTCACCCCTCCGCCCGATCCAGGAACCCCCATGGCCGTCTTCGAACAGCTTCTGGCGATCGCCCGGAACACCCTCTTCGAGAGCATCCGTCAACCGGTCCTGCTGGTGGTGCTGGTGGTGTGCACGATCCTCGTGATCCTGAGCAACCCCTTCAGCGCGTACACGCTGCAGGACGACAACCGGATGTACGTCGACATCGGGCTCTCCACGATCTTCATCGGAGGCGCGATTCTCGCCGCCTTCGTGGCCTCGAACGTCCTGACCCGGGAGATCGACAATCGAACCGTGCTCACGGTGGTGTCGAAGCCGGTCTCCCGCCCGGTCTTCGTGCTGGGGAAGTATCTCGGGGTCGCCGGCGCCCAGGTGCTGGTGATCGCCTTCCTGGCCCTCGTCTTCATGATGGTGGAGATCCACGGCGTCCAGCAGACGGTCACGACCCCCTACCACCTCCCGGTGATCCTCCTCGGGTTCGGTGCCGTGCTGATCGCGATCGGCGTCGGGATCTGGTGCAACTTCTTCTACGACTTCGTGTTCTCGAGCACCTTCATCGTGGTCGGAACGCCGCTGCTTCTGGTGGCCTACGGAATCACCCTTCCGCTCGCCGCCGACTTCTCCCCCCAGCCGATCCGCATGCAGTTCGAAGGCAACCTGTGGGTGGCGGTCGCGGTGCTCTTCCTCGGCGAGCTCGTCCTGACCTCGATCGCCCTCGCCGCGAGCACGCGGCTGGGACAGGTCCTGACCCTGGTCACGACGATCGGTTTCTTCCTGCTCGGACTGCTGTCCGACTGGTTGATCGCCCGCCGCATCATTCGGATCGAAGAGATCGAAGCGGCGGTCACCGAGGCCGGCGGCCAGGTCGGCGCCGAACTGGCCCTGCAGAGCTGGCTGCTGGAAGTCGCCTACGCCATCGTGCCCAACTTCCAGGTCTTCTGGCTGGCGGATGCGATCACCCAGGACGCGGACATCCCGCTCGACTACCTCGCCTGGACCGTGCCGTACGGGCTGGTCCTCATCGTGGTGGCCCTGTCGATCGCGGTGATGCTCTTCCAGCGTCGTGAGGTCGGCTGACCCGACGTCCGCAGGACAGCGGGTCAGCAGGCCAGCGGGTCAGCGGCCGGACCCGATCATTCCTCCCAGGCCATGGCCTGCTCGGACCGACTCTTGCTGGTGATCAGGAACCCCAGGATCACCGGATAGACCATCGGCAGCAGACCGAAGACCGCCAGCATGATGCGGCTCTGGGACTTGATCTCCTCCGCGGTCTTCGCGGGGAACTGCGACGCATCGCCACCACGATCCTTGATCATCGCCTTCGTCGCATCCTGGATGTCCAGCTGATACTGCACGTTCGCGTCGAGGAAGAAGAAACCGAGCCCGATCCCGATGATCGTGGTGACGATCGCGATCGCGACCCAGGCCTTGAGGAGCCCCAGCGACCGGGTCGAGCGACGAAGCAGCCCGACGCTTCCCGTCAACAGCAGGATGGCGATCGCCATGCCGATCGCGCCGGATCCCACCTGGACCCAGACCAGCGCCGGCGACATCGTGAGCTTCTCGGCGTCCATCCCACTCATCTGGAGAAAGAACGGCGTGGCGAACGGCGACGCCGCGCCGCATCCGTTCCCGATGAGGGCGAGGATCCCGTAGACCAGGGAGATCACCCCGATCACCGTCGGCCAGCGAACCGAGCGGGCTTCGAGATCATCGGCGGGCAGCACCGGCGGCGTCGCCGGACGGTCGGAGAAGTCGTCGTTCATGTCACGAGCGTAACGCGATTCCGGTTCGAGAACGAAAGACGGGCCCCGGCATCACGCCAGGGCCCGCTTCTCGATTTTCGTGGTCGCCATGAACCCGATGGCATGATCCGATGGCATGATCCCGATGGTGGGATCAGGCTTCGTCAGTTCCGGTTGCCCCGCTGACGACGAATCTCCTCGATCTGGCGTCGAATCGGGTCCGGATCCGGGGGAAGTCCCATCTCGTAGACGAGGACGGGATAGCACCGGTTGTACCAGCCGAGCAGTTCCTTGAGGAGCGTGATGGCACGCTCGGGGTTCCGCTGGAGTTCGGCCTGAAGCCGGGGAATCCGATCACGACACTGCTTCACGGTTCGCTGCCATCGATCGTGGATGCGGCGACCGGAATCGTTGACCTCGTGCCACTCCGGAAGGTCCAGCAGGACCGCCAGCTCGTCGGTGGTGTTGGCGATGCCGTCGGCGTAGCCGCAGTCGATCGCGTTGTCCGAGTTGAGCGTGAGCACGTTCTTGTCGTCGGAGATGTCGAACTCGCCCCGCATGTCGGGGTAGATCGTCACCTTGCCGGTCTCGGCATCCTTGTCGTAGCTCGCCATCGCGGTCCGGGTCACCATGCACCGGGCGATGATCGGGTCGCGGCCGCCGATCTCGGCGACCTCGCTGAACTTCTCGAGCCACGCGTCGAGCTCGCCGCCGGAGATCGCGGTCTGACCCGCGAACATCACCGCGGAGCCCATCGCACCGACCTGCATGAAGTAGATCTCGTCGCAGTGAAGCGAGGTGAACGCCGCGGCCGAGATCGCTTCCTTGATCCAGGCGATCACACGATGCCGCTGCTTCACGTCCTTCAACGTCTCGTGGATCTTGTCGCCCTCGATCACGAGCCCGCCGGGGGAGTTGATCTGGAGAACGATGATCTGGCCGGGACCGTACTTGTCCGCCTCGGCGATGATCGACTTGATCTCGTCGTGCCGTGCCTCGATGCCGACCGGTCCCTCCCAGGGCATGAAGAACACCCCGGGCTTCGAGGACTCGAGGATCCCGTCCTCGCCCACCGTGGTGACGGCGGGCTTGGAGGAACCACCCTTGTTCCCGGCATCAGGCTTCTTCGTGGTCCCGGCGCCCTTGGTGACCGCACCGCCGCCGGCGGCGTCACCGGAGGTGGTCATGGTCTCGATGTCCGGGGCGAAGATCCCCTTCGTCGCCTGCTTGCCCGCGATCTCGCCGCGGACGAACACGATCTCGAATCCCGGGCGGCCGTCGATCTTCATGACCACGCCGGACATCGACTGCGAGACGCCCCGTTCGGAGAAGACGACCTCGACGCGGTCGCCGTCGTCGCCGCGCCAGCTCGATCCGTTGTCGAACATCAGTTCGTACTGATCCGCGGAGGCGACGCCACCGAGGGCGAGGGCCGCGAACAGGAACATCAGGATGGGAGCGAAACGAGTCTGCATGAGGAATCCCTGACTGGAGTTGCTGATTTCAAACGGAATGCCGGACCCGGCTCAGAGTCCGCGACCACCACCGCCACGGCCGCGGTTGCTGCCACCACGGCCACGGTTCTGGTTGCCACGACGCATGTCGCCGATCTGGTCCTTGATTCCCTCGATCTGCAGTTCGAGTTGCAGGATGCTCATTCCGTAGTCCTGCTGCCAACGAGCCTCGACCGCGGGATACTGGCGACAGGCCCGGAGAATCCGTTCCATGTCGGTCTTCGCGCTGCCGAGGTACTTGATCGCGTCGTCACCCGACGCCCAACCCATCTTCTGCTGGGCGTCGGCCCACCAGGTCTTGCAGCGATCGAAGGTCCGACGCCAGTCGGAGACGTACTTCTCGACCATCTCCTTGCCGGAGTCGGCCTCGTCGTACTCCCGGTATCCCATCAGGAACATGAGGTCGTCGAGATTCTCGACGGTCCCCTGCGAGAGTCCCATGTCCTCGGCGAGGCTGGCGTTGAAGTTCGCGACGTTGTCGCCGCTCGAGTCGACGACCCACTGGCCGGCGGTGTCGTTGGCCCAGGTGACCTCGCGGCCCTTGAAGCTCGCGCTGAGGTTGTACTCCGGTCGCATCATGGCCCAGCCGATCTCAAGCGGATAACCGCCGATCTGCAGGAAGCCGTTGCCCATGCCGACCCAGGCGTTCAACATCTTCGACGCGACGTCGGGATCGCTCCAGCCGGCCGCCATCGAGGAGACGCGGGCGAGGCCCCAGAGACGGGCACCCTCCGACATGTACATCTCGGGCCAGGAGAGCGCGAGCAGGCTGCCGAGCCCGACCGAGTCCTCGACCCACATCACCTGGCGTGCATCGAGCTTCTCGTGGAGCGTGCGGACCAGGTCACGGTACTCGCCGATCTTGGCGAGTCCGAATTCCCGGCGGTCGTCGTTGCCGGCGAGGTAGAAGTTGTTGTCGATGTCCGCCGACTTCAGCTGGTAGACGATGACGTCGGGCTGGACTTCCATGACGTCCTTGACCACCTCGTCGTAGATCGAGGGATGAATGTCGGTGCCCATCTGACCGCTCATCGGCACCACGTAGACCACGGGGACCTTGGATTCGGTGATGGCGGGCGCGTTGGCGGGCGTCTCGGCCCCCCGGGCGGCGAGTGAGGACGCCGTCGCGGCGGCGAGCAGCCCGGACAGGGCGATGAATCGGAGTGGGGTCGACATTCTGAACTCCAGAGAGCAGGACGGACGGATCGGAATCGGGTTGATGTTTGAAGTGAATCCCGAATACCGAAGGATATCAAGTAGATGACTCGAATCCGCGTCCGGTTCCCCGTTGCTTGACGTTTTTATTCGTGCTTCCGAGGCGTTCAGGCATCGCCTTCCGCGTCGGCCGGGGCCTCGCCCAGCGACCGTGCAAGGGCGATCGCGTCCTCCCGGCCATGCACCCGCCCCTCCAGCTGGGCGTCGTACACCTCGGTCAGGATTCGACCGAAGACCGGCCCGGCTTTCAGCCCGATCGCCTTCAGATCCTCACCGGTCACCAGCGGCACCGGCGCGAGCCCGGTCGATCGGAGCACATCGGTGTCCCGATGGATCCCGGCGACGAGATCGGGCGCCTCGGTCGCCAGCAGATCGCACGAGCGTGCGAACAGGGCCGTGGCCGCGAGCCGCTTGCGGGCGGCGACGCCGAGCGTGTCCCACGCTTCCAGAAGTCGCCGACGCGTCTCCAACAGCCCCCGCAGCGTCGCGGTCTCCTCGTTCGACAGCACCAGGGCCGGCGTGAGCCGCTCCACGGCATCGCCGGCGGTGCCTCGATCAAGCTCCCAGGCGGCGAGCGCGTCGATCCACGACGCCGATTCGGGCATCACGGCGAGCCGGGGATGCCCCGAAGTCTCCATCGACCGCCCGGCATCGAGCACCGTTCGATCGAGCGTCGTCGATTCCACCAACACCGCCGCTCGAACCCGTCCCCGGTCCGCGAGCATCCGCCGGAGTTCCTGCCCGACCCGCTCCCGACTCACGCCCCCGAGTCGATCGGCCCGGGCCGAGATCGCCGCTTCGGTGGCCGGCTCCATCGCGAGGTCGAAGCGGGCGGCGAAGCGAACGCCGCGAAGCATTCGCAGACGGTCCTCCTCGAACCGGTCCTCGGGATCACCGATCGCCCGCAGGATCCGCGCCTCGATGTCCGCGCGGCCGCCGACGAGATCGACGATCCGTCCGTCGGACGGCACTTCGAACAGACCGTTGATCGTGAAGTCCCGACGCTGCGCGTCCTCTTCGGCGGTGCCGTAACGGACCCGTCCGGGCCGGCGTCCATCCTCGTATGCGAAGTCCGAGCGGAAGGTCGCGACCTCGATGCTGCACCCGTCGTTCGGCACCAGCATCACGCCGAAGCTCGCCCCCACCCCCCGCGCCCTGGGAAAGATCGCGCGGACCGCGTCGGGCGTCGCCGCCGTCGCGATGTCGATGTCGGTCGGCGCGAAACCGAACAGACGGTCACGGACGCATCCACCCGCGAAATAGGTCTCGTGGCCCGCGTCGATCAGGCATCGGGCGATTTGCAGCGCCACGCTCCGGACCTCCTCGAAATCGGTCCCGGCCGCGGTCATTCGGACGAATCCGACAGGGCTCGGTCGCCGGGGCCCGGTGCCGGAACGTCCGGCCCGAACCGGGCTCGGAGCCTCGCCCGGCATCGAAGCCGGAGCTCGTCGACCTCGCGCTCGAGTCGCTGAAGCGCCTCCGGAACGCCTTCCGCGAGCAGATCCTTCGCGGTGATCGGCGTTCCCGCCTCGCATTCGATCGGCCGTCGCCAGCGCGGTCGGGAGGAATCGCGAGGCCAGGCGTCGAAGGCCCCGTCGATGCCGATCGGGACGATCGTCGCATCGGCCCGCTTGAGCAGCAGGGCGATCCCCGACTTGAAGGTCTTCACGGTCCCGTCCGGAGACCGCGTTCCCTCGGGATAGATGAGCACGCATCGCCCCGCCTTGAGCTCGGCGATCGCCGCCCGCATGACCGCCTTGTCGCCACCACCACCCGACACGGGGAGCGCACCGAGGGAGTGGATCAACCAGCCGAACGGCCCGCGGAACAGCGTCTCGCGAGCGAACGGGCGGAACGGACGATCGTGGATCAACGCCCCGTTGATCGCGGGGTCCATGAACGACTGGTGGTTCGAGAGGTAGAGCAGCGGCCCCGTCTTCGGGATGCGTTCCCGGCCGGTGACCCGAAGCCCGAATCCGATCTTGACGAACAACGCCGAGAGCGACTGGCAGACGTCCCACCAGAAGGTCGCGATGGCCGGTCGACCCGGCGCTCGACGCGCGAACTGGAACCGCCTCATGCCCGCTCGCCCGGCGCGGGAATCGACTCGATCATCCGATCCACGACCTCGTCGAACCCCAGTTCGTCGGTGTCGATCTCGATGGCGCCGACCGGCCTGGTCAGCGGTGCGTCGGAACGCCCGGCATCGATTCGATCTCGGGCCTCGATCCCCTCCCGGATCTCCACGGGGTCCGGAGACTGCCCCTTCCGACGAAGTTGATCCACGCGACGTTTCGCGCGGATCGCACTCGATGCGGTGAGATAGAACCGCGCCTGGGCATCCGGGAAGACCACCGATCCCTGATCACGTCCCTCGGTCACCAGATGCGGGTGCGATGCCGCGATCGCCCGCTGGACCGCGACGAGTCTTCGTCGAACCTCCGGTTGCGCCGCGACGATCGAGACGATCGCCTCGACCTCCCGGCTTCGGAGTTCCTCGCCGGGGTCCGCCCCGTCGAGCTGAAGCGAAGGCGGATCCGCCGTGAAGTCGACTTCCATCACGTGGGTCTCGATCGCCTTCGCGATCGCCGGCCCGTCCGAGGGATCGATTTCGAGCCGGATCGCGAGCAGCGCGGCCGCCCGGTACATCGCACCGGTGTCCAGCACCATCAGGCCGAGTCGTTCCGCGACCCGCTGCGCCACGGTCGACTTGCCGGTGCCCGCCGGCCCGTCGATGGTCACGATCAGCGGAGACACCGCGGATTCGTCACGGGGCGAGCTGGTCCGGGCGGAATCATCCGACGGTGCGGGCATCGTTCTCATTCCCCCTCCGCGTGACTTTCCAACCCTTTCTCGAGCAACTCGCGGGCCGCGATGATGGCGGCCGCCGCGTGCTTGCCCCCGGCGTGATCCAGTGAGATCGCGTGCTGATAGCCGACCGCGAGCACCGATCGGAGCCCTTCGACCACGTCGAACGGGGTCTTGTCCTTCGACGCCGCCGCGGGCTTGCGTCCGCGGCCCGAGGCACCCACCGTCGCCATGATCGTGCCCGCATAGGGTGCGAGCCGGCGAAGATTTCCGGCGAAGTCGCCGGAATCGTGGGCGGTCCGGAAGTCCGGCAACGAGCCGATCCGGAAGCCACCGACCTTCTTGATCAGCTCGGTCAGCCGATCCGGATCCTCGGTGAGTCCGGGGTGGTTGCCGAGGAGCAGGTTCACATCGTGGCGATCGATCTTCTGCATGACCTCGCGGAGTGCGACGGCGGCGAGATCGAAGCGGACCTCCTCGTCGGCACCCGTGCAGGCGATTCCGAGATTCGCGCAGCCCAGCATGCTCGCCGCTCGGGCGAGGCGCCCGATCCGATCGACGGCCGCCGCCCGGATCGCGGCATCGGTGGTGCCGAGATCGAATCCCTCTTCCTCGAACAGGAGGAGGGTCGGGCATCGGGCGCGATCCGCCTCGTCCCGGATCCGCTCAAGCGCCGTCCCATCGAGCCCCGTGAGCATCGAGGCGGGAATCGAAAGCCCTCGGACACCGAGCTCGCCCACCGCGAATCGCGGCATGTCGACCAGTTCGAGCGGATCATCCGGCGATTCGATTCGGCTTCGAAAAGCCCCCACCGAAGCCGTCACCAGGAGTTGAATCTGCGCCAAGAACCGTCCTCCAGACTCGTCGTCGACCGAACAGAGAGCCCGGAGTGTAGCGGGACGGCCGAAATCCACCGTCCCGGGCGGCTCCGCATCGATGGAGGCCCGGCACGCCCCTCGGAGATCGGAGATCGAAACACCGTTCCTTGACGTCACGGTCAGAGACCGGCGGCAGATGCGGAGACGTCGAAAAGAAAGCACCGGTCGTGAGACCGGTGCTTTCCAGAGGGGAGAAAGATCAAATGAAGTGGCCGCGTCTCCGCGACTCGAACAATCTAGCATCCAAATTCACCGCGAATACTGTTTGTGGATCGATTGAGTGGGGTTTGGGGTATTCTCCCACCCCCCCGCTCGTTCACCCTTCCAGACGGTCTTGTGCGGATCACGGGGTATGATCGCCGCCCGTTCGTCGCGAGGAAAAGTAAGCCTCCGACGCCCCCGAGTCCCGTTCCCGGATCCACGCCATGTCGACCCCCGCCGATCGCCGATACTCCGAGTCCCACGAGTGGTTTCTCGTCGATGGCGACCATGTGACCGTCGGAATCACGACCCACGCGACCGAAGCCCTCACCGACATCACCTACGTCGAGATGAAGTCCGCGGGCACCGAGCTGGCTGCCGGGGATTCGGTCGGCGAAGTGGAATCGGTCAAGACCACCAGCGACATCTACACCGCGGTGGCCGGCGAGGTCGCCGAATCCAATGATGCGGTGGTCGACGATCCGTCCCTCGTGAACAACGATCCCTACGGCGAAGGCTGGCTGATCCGACTCCGAGTCGCTGATGCGGGCCCCCTCGAATCCCTGATGGATGCGGCGGCGTACGACGCCATGAACGCCTGATCCGGCTCGTGGACCGATTCATTCAGGCCGGGCCGCCTCCCGAAGCAGGCAGGGAGTCGCATCCGGCGGACTCCCCGGACGAACCCTCCCGTTCGAGAGGACCGTTGTCACCATGACCGCACCAGAAGCGTTTCGGGGTATCGAGATCCGGGATCTCCGCAAGTCCTATTCGCTCGGCGAACGCCGGGTCGAAGCGGTGCGCGGGATGGACCTGGATCTCCATGAGCCCGGCCTCTGCGCCGTCATGGGCCCCAGCGGCAGCGGCAAGTCGACGCTGCTCCACCTGATCGGCGGGCTCGATCGACCCGACTCGGGGACGATCCGGGTCGGCGACGCACGGATCGACGACATGAACGAATCGGGACTGACCGCGTTCCGCCGCCGGGGCATCGGCATCGTCTTCCAGCAGTTCAACCTGCTCGCGTCGATGTCCGCGATCGAGAACGTGATGCTCCCCGGCGTCCTCGACGGTGGGAACGAGCGGGAGCTCCGCGGCCGCGCCGGCTCGCTGCTCGACGAACTCGGCCTCGGCGATCGGATGGAGCACCGTCCGGATGCGCTGTCGGGCGGGGAACAACAGCGGGTCGCGATCGCACGGTCACTGCTGTTCGCCCCGCCGGTCCTGCTCGCCGACGAGCCGACCGGCGCCCTCGACAGCGCGGCGAGCGATCGGCTGTGGGGCCTGCTGGACGAACTCGGAACGTCTCGCGAGGTCCTCGTGCTCATGGTGACCCACGAGCCCGCCGCCGCCACGCACTGCCGCCGGGTCCTGGTTCTCCAGGACGGCCGGGTCGCCGACGACTTCCAGACGGAGGGCATGGATGAGACCGAGCTGGCACATCGCGCGACACGTCCTGTCCGGGCGTAGGGTCCGCACCATCCTGCTGGTGATCGCGGTGGCGATGGCGTCGGCCCTCGTGACGGCGGTCGCCACCGGCATGCGGACCGTCCAGGGAAGCATCGAGCATCGGATCTCCCGGTCGATCGGGGCCGTCGACGCGCGGGTCGTCCACCGATACGGATCGCCCTTCGACGCCGAGGTGGTCGAGATGGTCCGCACCTGGCCCGGCGTCGTCGAGGCGTCGCCGCGGGTCGAAGGCGCCCTGACCCTCGCTCGCACCGACGATCGACGCGACGAGGACGGCCGAAGGATCCGGCTCACCGTCCAGGCCCGCGGCGTCGAGACCGAACGCGACGCGGTCTTCGAACAGTACGACCTGCTCGAGGGGCGTTTCCCCCGCAACCAGTCGGAGGTCCTGCTCGATCCGCTGACCTCCCGACGGCTCGAAGCCGGCGTGGGCGAGGTGATCCGCGTCGAACGATTCGGCCCCGCGATCGATCTGGAGATCGTGGGCATCCGCGATCGACCGGAGCTCGGTGCGCTGCAGAAGCCACGGGTCCATGTCGATCGCCGCGTGATCGAAGAGGCCTCCGGCCGTTCCGGGGAAGCGAGCGTGGTGTCCATCGTGCTCGAGGACGGCCTCGACGTCCCGACCTGGGTGGCGACTCACGAAGCGAACATCGAAACCCCGCTTCGACTGGAATCCGCGGAACGGGCCCGGGCCGGATACGACCGACAGGTCCGCGCCAGCCGGGTCGGCTTCCGCACCGGGACCATCGTCGCGTTCCTCGCCTGCGCATTCATCGTCGCCATCGGCATGACCACCGCCATCGGCGAGCAGATCCGGCAACTCGCGATGCTCCGCTGCATCGGCGCGAGTCGATCCCAACTCGCCGGTTCCCAGGCGTGCGTCGGTCTCGCGATCGGCGGTGGCGGCGGGCTGCTCGGTCCACCGCTCGGCGTGGCGATCTCCGCGGTCCTCGCGTGGTGGTACGCCGACTTCCTTCCCGGCGGACTGGTCATCCCGGTCGAAGGCCTCCTGCTGGCGTTCCTCGGCGCCACGATCGCCGGCCTGCTCGGCGCGGCCTGGCCCGCGTGGCGGGCCGCGTCCACCACGCCCCTCGAAGCCCTCGCCAACCGCGCCCGACCGGTCCGGACCACCGCGATCCTGCTGTGCGGCGTCGTCGGCCTGGTCCTGATCGCGTTCCAACTCCTGCTGCTCGCGATCAGCGACGCCGACCTTCGCTTCAACCTCTACGCCTTCCTCGGGCTGCCCGCCCTCCACGTCGGCTACTTCCTGCTCGCGGTTCCGGTCTTCGTGGCCGTCTCCCGGATCTTCGGGCGGGCGCTCGCTCGACTCTGGAAACTGCCGCCCTCGCTCGTCACCGGCAACCTTCGCGGCGGCGCCTTCCGGCTCGGACTGACCGCGGGCGCGCTGATGGTCGGGCTCTCGGTGCTCGTGTCCACCTGGAGCAACGGCCTCGCGCTGGTCGACGACTTCGGCGAGCGGGTCCGCTTCGCGGACGCGTTCGTGATGAAGACCGGCGGACTCGGCGAGGCCGAGCAGGCCACCATCGCATCCCTTCCCGAAATCGCGGCGGCGAGCCCCGTCGGGTACCTCCCGCTCCGGGTGGCCGAATCGCAGCGACTCGGCACCGGCGACCTCGCCCCGCCCAACGTGGTCTGCGTCGGCTTCGAGCCCGCCGAGTTCCTCGAGATGAACCGACTCGACTGGATCGAGGGCACCGCCGAAGCGGCGATCCCACGCCTCGAGGAAGGTGACGCGGTCCTCGTCGCCAAGGAGTTCCTCGTGGCTCGCGACCTCGGCGTCGGCGATTCGATCGCCCTCGGTGCCGAAGGCGACGAATCGACCTTCGAGATCGTCGGCGTGGTCGGTGCCGCCGGCCTCGACATGGCCACCGGTCTCTTCGGGATTCGAAGCGTCTACATGGAACACGCGGTGAGCTGCGTCTTCATGGACTTCGACACCGTGGCGACCCGCTACGGAACCCGCGAAGCCTTCATCATGCAGCTGGATCTCGATCTGCCCGCCGACGCCGAGGCCGCGGACGCGGCCGAGGAACGGCTCGGAGACGTCCTCCGGGAACGGATCCCCGGGGCGATCTTCGCGAGCGGACGCGGCATCAAGGCCCTGGTCGAGGACATCGGAGCGCGGATCCTCAGCGTCACCGCCGCGGTCGCGATGGCGGCACTGCTGCTCGCGTGCCTCGGCGTCGGCAACGTCGTCGCCGCCGGCATCACCGCGCGGGGATTCGAATTCGGCGTGATCCGCGCGGTGGGCGGCGCCCCCGAAGTCGCACCGCGGCTGGTGCTCGCCGAGATCACCGCGACCGCGATCGCGGCGATCGTGGTGGGAGTCGGCCTGGGCATCCACCTCGCATGGATGGGCGTCGGCCTCTATCGGGATCTCGCCGGCCTGCAGCTGGCCCTCTCGATACCGATCATCCCGACCATCGTCGGTTCGCTGTTCGTCCTCGCCGCCTCGCTGGTCGCGGCCCTGCCCGCGAGCCTCGCGCTTCGCAGGCGATCGCCCCGGGTGCTGCTCGCCGGTGGTCGCGGCGGCTGACGTGCCGACGATGCCGTCCCGGACGGCCTAGCATGTGGCCGTGACCAGACCCTTCGAGTTGAAGAGCGAGTTCTCGCCCACCGGTGACCAGCCGGAGGCGATCAAGCAGCTGGTGAACGGCATCAACGAGGGGCGTCGCAAACAGGTCCTGCTCGGGGCGACCGGCACCGGCAAGACGTTCACCATGGCCAACGTGATCGAACGCGTGGGTCGGCCCACGCTGGTCATCAGCCACAACAAGACGCTCGCGGCCCAGCTGTTCGAGGAGCTTCGCGAACTCTTCCCGGAGAACGCGGTCTCGTACTTCGTCTCCTATTACGACTACTACCAGCCCGAGGCGTACATCCCGGCCCGCGACATCTACATCGAGAAGGACGCGTCTCGGAACGACGATCTCGACCGGCTCCGACTCGCCGCGACCAGCAGCCTCCTCAGCCGCCGGGACGTGATCGTGGTCGCGAGCGTGTCGTGCCTCTACGGTCTCGGTTCGCCGGCCGAATACGCGAAGAAGACGGTCATGGTCGAGAAGGGCCGGGCCATCGACCGCCGCAAGTTCCTCCTCGCCCTCGCCGACATGCAGTACGTGCGGAACGAGGTCGATCCCGTCCGTGGACAGTTCAGGGTCAAGGGGGACTGCATCGAGGTCTATCCCGCCTACGAGGAGTTCGCGATCCGGATCGATCTCTGGGGTGACGAGGTGGAGTCGCTCCAGCTGTTCGATCCCCTCACCGGCGAGCAACTGGCCGAGGAGCAGCGGGTGTTCGTGTTCCCCGCGGTGCACTACGTCATGCCGGAGGATCACAAGGCCTCCGCCCTCACCTCGATTCGAAGCGAACTCGTCGAGCGGGTCGAGGGGCTCAAGGGAGAGGGCAAGCTGCTCGAAGCACAGCGTCTCCTCGGTCGCACCCGGTACGACCTCGAGATGATCGAGGAGGTCGGGTACTGCTCCGGCGTGGAGAACTACGCCCGGCACTTCGACGGCCGACTCCCCGGCGTCCGGTCGTTCTGCCTGTTCGACTATTTTCGCCACGGCTTCGCCGGCGAGACCGGCGCCGGGGGCGACGATCCCGACGACTGGCTGGTGCTGATCGACGAGAGCCACGTCACCCTGCCCCAGGTCCGCGGCATGTACTTCGGAGACCGCGCCCGGAAGCAGACCCTCGTGGATCACGGCTTCCGACTTCCGAGCGCGATGGACAATCGGCCGCTCAAGTTCGAGGAGTTCGAGGACCTCGCCCCGCAGACCGTCTACGTCTCCGCGACCCCCAGCCCGTACGAACTCGAACAGGCCGAGGGACTCGTGGTCGAGCAGGTGATCCGCCCCACCGGGCTGGTCGATCCGCCGATCGAGATCCGACCCGCCCGCGGCCAGGTGCAGGACCTGCTCGAACTCTGTCAGAAACGCGCCGGACGCCAGGAACGCGTGCTGGTCAC
>JAQWJM010000070.1:0-3091 GCA_029248335.1 Phycisphaerales bacterium | reverse complement strand
TCTTCCCGGATCGCACGACTGGGTCGCCTACGACGTGCCCGGCACCGGTGCGAAGCTGCCCGGGTTGCGCACCTACATCGTGCCCAACGGCGGCCACACCCGAGCGGGTCATCCCGCAGCGCCCAGCAGGAACGTCGATGCGGCCTTCTTCGCGGAGCAACTCACCGGTGCCGACCGCGGGCTCGAGACCCCCGAGATCGCCACGGTGATCGACGGCGACATGTTCGAGGTGACGGTCACGTTTCCCGAAGGTGGCGTTCCCGAGGAAAGCAAGATCTTCTGGATGTTCGACCGTGGTCCCGATGGATCGGCCTGGTACCTCTACGACCTGTTCCCGGAAGCCAACTGGGCGGCCATGTCGGGCAAGGGCAACGTCTGGACCGCCACCATTCCGCTCGAAGCGGGTCGCGCCTCGATCGACCTCGTCACCACGCACACCGTCACGGTCGACGGGCGAGTCATCCCCATCAGCGCCCCGTATACCCGGGTGCCGATCCGGTGATCCCGGACTCGACGCGAGACGTCCCAAAGCAAACCCTGGTGCCTGGCCTGAGCATGCCCGCGCGGTGAAAACCGGCGGATTGGATGCTCGGCTTCAAGCGACCGTGAAACCCGACGTGGATACCGGAGCCGCTGGTCGAGCATCGGACGCAGAATGAATCTTGCCGGCGGCCGGGGCCTCGCAACCCGTCGTCGCGCGAGGTCGGATCCTAACCCTTCGAGTTCGCGCTCCCCGCCCCTTCCTTCGCGCCCGCAGCCCGAAGCAGTTCGACCGCCCATGGTTGTTCCACCCAGTCACCCCGGCCCAGGGCCACATCCAGCGGGGTCAGCCCTTCTTCGTCCTGCAGGTTCACGTCGGCACCGAGCTCGATCAGCAGGGGAAGCAGCTTCTGATTCCGGCTGATGATCGAGGGGAAGATGGCGGTCTGACCCTGGTCCAGTCTGAAGACATTGCCGGTCGCCCGCGCATTCACGTCGGCCCCGGACTCGATGAGCAGCCTGACGCTCACCAGATCCTGTCCGAATCCCGCCGTCGCCAGCAGGAGCGGCGTCACCCCCCCCTGTCCCTTCGGCATTGACATTCGTCCTGGCGTCGACGTCAGCGCGAGCAGGGCTTGACACCAATCCAACCGTGGTTACTATTGGCATATCATTGTCATTAGCAGCCGGCACGAGTGCTTCGCTTTGCATGCGAAGCCACGCACAGCCACCAGCCGGAGTCGGCCCGTCCGTCGCCCAACGCCACGATCACCATCACGGAACACGCTCGAATGTCACCCGAATCGAAACGCCATCTCCCCGTCACCGTGCTTTCCGGATTCCTCGGCGCCGGCAAGACGACGCTGCTCAATCACGTCCTGAACAATCGGGAAGGGCTCCGGGTCGCGGTCATCGTCAACGACATGTCCGAAGTGAACATCGACGCCTCGCTGGTGCGTGACGGTGGAGCCGAGCTCTCGCGGACCGACGAACGAATGATCGAGATGACCAACGGATGCATCTGCTGCACCCTTCGCGAGGATCTCATGATCGAGGTCGACCGGCTGGCGGCCGAGGGCCGATTCGACCATCTGCTGATCGAATCGACCGGCATCGGCGAACCCATGCCGGTCGCCGCGACCTTCTCCTTCCGGGGCGAAGACGGACGAAGCCTGAACGACGTCGCCGCGATCGACACGATGGTGACCGTGGTGGACGCCGCGAACTTCCTCCACGACTTCGACAGCAAGCAGAACCTGAACGACCGCCGGCTCGGCGTGAGCGACGAAGACGAACGGACGATCGTCGATCTCCTGACGGACCAGATCGAATTCGCCAACGTGATCGTCATCAACAAGTGCGACCTCGTCCCGGAGACGGAGGCCGAACGACTCGAAGGCATCCTCCACCACCTGAATCCCGATGCCCGCACGCTGCGGGTCTCGCGCGGACGGGTCGATCTCGCCGCGGTCGTCGGTACCGGCCTGTACGACGAGGGGGCCGCAAGCCAGATGCCGGGGTGGGCCAGGGAACTCGAAGGCAACCACACCCCCGAGACCGAGGAGTACGGGATCGGCAGTTTCGTCTATCGGCGACGCAGACCGTTCCACCCACAACGTCTGGTCGCGGCGATCAGCACCGGCATGGAAGGCGTCGTCCGGTCCAAGGGCTACCTCTGGATCGCGAGTCGGCCTCGCCACTGCGGCATCTGGGCGCAAGCCGGTGCATCCCTGCAGATCGATTCCGGCGGCCTCTGGTTCGCCGCCGTCGATCGGGCGCACTGGCCCGATGATCCGACGACGCGCGACTGGGTCGACGGCAACTGGGACGCCGAAGTCGGGGACTGCCGACAGGAGATCGTGTTCATCGGCGTGGCGATGGACCGGCAGGGCATCGAAGCGATGCTGGATGCCGCGTTGGTCACGGACGAGGAGATGCAAGCCGGGCCCGAAAACTGGCTCGAATTCGAAGACCCCCTGCCGTCCTGGGAGATCGCACATCCCGAGGGGGCGACCGGCTGAGCCTGCGACTCCGCAAGTGGATCGATCTCCGACCCCCACATCTTCATGTCCCCGGCCGGAGTCATCCTCCAGCGTCGGTGCTTGATGACCGGGCGTTGGCGGCTGGCAGACCCTTCGCGCTGAATGCCTCCAGGACCTCGGCGAGTGGATGTTGGATCTCACCGTACTTCCGGTCCATGATCATCAGGCCGGAGGCGGTGCAGTCGATCGAGGCCACGCCCGTGACCGGCCCCTCGCCGCTGGAGGATGGGACGCTCGGATCCTCGTGGTCACACGACCATTCGTGTCGGATCTCGAAGATCCCGTCGTCTTTCTGCTCGTAGAAATGACGCTCGACCACGAATTCGATCTTGCCGCCACGCCTGATGTGGAAACCGAGACGCTTGTTCACCTTCGCGAGAAGCGCGTCCGCCTGCTCGACGCTCGGCAGTCGGCCGCCGTTTCCTGCGGCGAAGCCGATGATCGGCGAGGCGCTCCTGTCGACCATCCGATTGAACATGGGCAACCATTCGTCGAAGGCGGTGGTGGGCGGCCGTCCGGTCTCGACCGTGAAGTGGTCGAGTGGAAACGCGAGCACGTCGGCACCGAGG
>JAQWJM010000043.1:0-30736 GCA_029248335.1 Phycisphaerales bacterium | reverse complement strand
CGCGACCGGAAGGAACGACGAGGGCATCCGGTCGGAAGCCGAACTGGGTTCGTTCGATCGAGACACGTTGGATTGGCTCGAGGAATGCACCGGTGAACGCGTCGGCCGGGACGGGCAGGACCCCGCCGTCGCCCCGGCGGTCGGGGAGATGCTGGATCGAATTTCGATCCTGCACATGCCGGCGGTGAGCGTGAAGATCGCCTGGGGTCGACTCCGCCTGAACGCCAAACGTCAACTCATGAAATCGGTTCGGTAATTCTGAGCCGATCTTCGGTCGAAACATTCGAATCGAAACGAGGCACGCACCCGTCGCCGAACGGGAATCACCTGCACCGACTTCGATCGCGATGGGTGGTGGTCGCCGAGCGGCGCCTCCGCCGCCCGGAATCACGCGAGGCCGTCTCCGGCCTGGGTGCGACGGGCGAGCATCGTGTGGATCCGCGTGGACGCGTACGGCGTGGCCGGCGTGAGGAGCAACACGATCAGGACCATGTTCGCACTGAACGAGATCTGCATCGTGATGATGGTGGAGACGTGGAAGCCCAGCATCACGACGACCCAGCACCAGCGGAACCAGCGATTGAACAGGGCGAGCATCGAGAGCGCTTCGAAGGCGGTCAGGACGAAGAAGGACACTTCGAGGAGCTTCGACATCAACGGATGCTCGAGCACCATCAGGCCGAAGTTGAGACCGAAGGGGCCGGGTTCGGCCGATCGGTGGGCGACGTAGGAGAGGATCGACTCGTCGAGGAAGACCTCCAACCCGCCGACGGCGAATCGACGCACGCCGACGAACGTGTAGGTCAGGCAGAGAACGGCCGCCATCGCGAAGAGCGCGGCGGCGTACCGAGAATTCGTCGAAGGGTTCCTGGGCTTCATCACGCTCAGCGCGTCGACGCAGGGCGAAATCGCGAGCACGTAGGCGGCGTAGAGCATCGCCAACTCGCCATGGTTGATCTTGCCGTAGCTCCGTGTGAGTCCCTGGTAGAGCGTCAATGCGATGCAGACCGGAATCGCGATCCGCGAGAACGGCCGAACGCCCAGAATCAGGAGTGGGAGCGTGAGAAGCAGCAGGATCTTCATCGTCCAGAGAAACGGCCCGCTCAGGATCAGCGGCCACACGGCCGAGGGAAGCAGATCCAGCACGCCGATCGGCGAGAACAGCACCAGGGGCATCGACGCCAACTCGTTGATCGGATCGTGCCAGAGATGGTAGAGCCACATGCTGAACACGGTGATCCTGAGGATCGCGGGTGATTCGGCGTTCGAAGTCTCGTGGATCATCTCGGCGCTCCATCGCTGACGGTGACGCGGCGAAACGCTTCGCGTGGATAGGCCTCGGTGTCGCTTCGCGCGTTGGCCGGGATCATGACCTGCCAGACGACGGCCTCGACGACCGGCGGCCCCGGATTCTTTCGGTTGTATTCGAGCGCCATGCTCTCCACGAGTCCGTCGAACCTGCGCCAGGATTCGGCCTGCGCCTCGGGGTCGGTCTCGGCGACGGCGGCCTCCGCAAGCTTCAGCCAGGTTCTCGTGAGCCGGACGCTGAGGCTCTTGAACATCCGGGCGGCCGGTATCACGACTTCTTCCCCGTCGGCGAGCACTCCGTGGCATTCGAGAAAGATCGGCGCCTTCCGCGCAGGCGTCGAATACATGGCCCAGTGCACGAACGGGTAGGTCCGGCGGCCGTCGGAGACAAGCTGCCCGGCGATGAGGAGGACGACGAATACGACGATGATCCGTCCGTACCCGGCATCATCGCCGCGCAGTCTTCGTCGGACCTCGGGACGCCGGGCGAGCCACGCGAGCATCAGGCCGTAGAAGAGGCACTCACCGAGGAAAACGGCGTCGACGCCGCTCCGGAGCCGCATCAGCGCTGCCGCGACGATGGTGAGGCCGATGACCCACGCGACGCCGTACGCAGGGGTGATTCTGGACTTCGGTCGATCCGACATCTCATCACCTCGTTGCAAACGTCTCTGAATCACGGGAATCGAAAGGAATCCGGAGCGCTCCAACGCCGTCCCTCGGCACTCAACCGAGGGCGTGCCTGATCGCTTCCGCGCTCGCTGGAAGATGAAGTCGGCGTGCGGCGGATCCGGAAGCGCAGGAGAGCGCATGCTTGGCCGCCGACCACACCGCGATCGCATGTAGAAGCGGCGGTTCGCCCACTCCCTTGCTGCCCGCGATCGCGGTGACTCGATCGTCCGTCGAGAAGAAATCCCAGTTGAACACCGGCGGTACGTCCGACGCGGCCGGGATCTTGTAGGTCGACGCACCGGTCGTCAGCAGGCGGCCCTGCTCGTCGTGCACGAGGCATTCGTTCGTCACCCAGCCCATGCCCTGCACGAAACCACCCACCAGCTGCCCACGGTCGATGCCCGGGTTGATGGATCGTCCGACGTCGATCAGCACGTCCGCACGTGGTACCGACAACTCGCCCGTGAAACGATCGATCCGCACTTCGGCCACCGTGGCACCCTGGGCGAAGTAGTAGAACGGGCTTCCTTTTCCGGTCTCGTGGTCGAAGTCGATCCGGGGTGTGGCGAAGAAGCCCCGGGCGCCGAGATCGATCCGGTCCATCCGGGCGTCCCTGCAGGCATCCGGGAACGACATGCGGTTCGACGGATCCCGGCGGTCGAACAGGTGGCCATCTTCGAAGACGATCCGGTCGCGGTCATCGCCAGCCTCGCTCGGCGTGTCGGAGGAGGTCCTCGCGTTGAATCGTCGAGTCGCCCATTCGGACATTCTCGCGCGAATCGTCCGCGCCGCCGACACCGCCGCCGCGCCGTTCAGATCCGTGCTCGCCGATGCCGCGGTCGGCGAGGTGTTGTTGTTCTTCTCCGTCGACGTGGTCATGATCGCCACGGATTCGGGAGCGATGCCGAAGACGTCCGCGACCAGCTGCCGGATCTTCGTGTTCAATCCCTGGCCCATCTCCGTGCCGCCCGTCGACACCTGCACCGTGCCGTCGGTGAACGCCAGCACGAGGGCGTTCGCCTGGTTCATCATCTTGGAGGTGAAGGACAGGCCGAACTTGACCGGCACCATCGCGATGCCGCGGAGCCAGAGCGGGTCGTTCGCGTTCCGGCGTTCGATCTCCGCGAGCCGCCGGTCATGGTCGCTTCGTTCCAGCACCTGATCCACGATTTCATGCAGGTGGTTCTCATGAACGACCTGACCGTACGGTGTGACATTACGTTCGTCGGTCCCGTACAGGTTGAGTCGTTGGATGCCGGCGGCCGTGGGAGACGTCGGATTCGATTCCCGCAGGTGGATCGCCATCTCCTGCACCGCATTCTCGATCACCGCCACCCCCTGGGGTCCCCCGAAACCACGGAACGCCGTCGCGGGCGGATGATTCGTGAAGCAGACGCGTCCGCGAATGTCGATGTGCTCGATGTGGTACGCGCCATCCGCATGGAACATCGAGCGTTCGAGCACCGACGGGGAGAGATCGAGTCCGGCGCCCCCGTCGGAATGCATGGTCACTTGATAGGCGAGGATTCGTCCCGCGTCGTCGAATCCGATCTGCCATTCGGACCTGTAGGGGTGCCGTTTACCGGTGGACTCGCCGTCCTCTTCGCGGCCGTAGGCGATCCGTGCGGCCCGTCCCGTGGCCCGTGCGACGAGGGCCACGAGCACGGCGGGTGAGGTTCCCTGCGTCTCCTTGCCACCGAAGGCCCCGCCCATCCGCTTGCAGGTGACCACCACCTGGTGCATGCCGATTCCCAGCACCAACGCGACCACTCGCTGGATCTCGGTCGGTCCCTGCGTCGACGAGTGGATCGTGATCCGGCCGTCTTCGCCGGGGATCGCCAGGGCCGCCTGGGTCTCGAAGTAGAAGTGCTCCTGCCCCCCGCTGTGGAAGACACCCTCCAGGACGTGGGGAGCCGTCGCCATCGCCGCGGCGGCGTCTCCTTGATGAAAACGTCGTTCAGGCCCGAGGAAACGCTGGCGAGCGATCGCATCGTCGACGGAAAGCGTCGGTTCGGTGGCCTCGATCCGAACCTGCACGAGGTTCTTCGCCTGATCCAGCGTCGCCGGGCAGTCGGCGGCGATCAGGACCACCGGCTGTCCGATGAAGAGCACTTCCTCCTCCGCGAGGACCGGTTCGTCCGATTGCAATGGACCGAAACGTCGGGCGGCGGGCAGGTCCGCGGCCGTGAGGATCAGGGCGACGCCGGGACAGGCGCGGGCCGCCGTCACGTCGATCTCGACGATCCGTCCGCTCGCCGTGGTGCTCCCGACGAATCCCACGCACAATTCGTCCGAGCGTTCGGGAATGTCGGTGATGAACTCGGCGGCGCCCGTGACATGGCCGATCGCCGATTCCAGCGGAATCGTCTTCCCGGTCGTGCCTGGCTCGTCTTGTTTCCGGTCTCTGATCATGAGCGCACCATTCATCGGCTATTCGCCGGCCCCCATGTCGGACGGCACTTCGTGGAAATAACGTGTGAGAAGGCCACCGACGACCTGTCGCCGGTATTCGGCGGTCCCTCGGACGTCGGACCACGGCGAGATCTCGTCGGCCGCCAGCTGTCCCGCCGCTTCGAAGGTCTCTTCCCGGCAGGGGCGGTCGATCAGCCATCGCTCGACCCCTTCCAACCTCCGAACGGTCGGTCCAACACCGCCCAGGGCGATGGCGGCCCGCGTGATGCGTCCGGCCTCGAACGCCAGGCAGAAGGCGGCCGAGACGGTCGCGATATCGAGGTCGTGACGCCGGCTCACCTTGTAGAGCCTGAGTCTCTGAAGCGGCGATGGCAGGGGGATCCGTACGCTCGCCAGCAGTTCGTCGGCTTGAATCATCGTGCGACGATTCGCCGTGAAGAACCGGTTGACGTCCACCCGGCGCCGACCCTCCGACGATGCCAGTTCGAGGCTCGCATCCATCACGCTGAGCAGTGGAAGCGAATCGGCGATCGACGATGCATTCACGATGTTCCCGCCGATCGTGCCGTAACTGCGGATCTGCGGACCACCGAAGCGCTCGAGTATCGAGGCGAACTCGGGCAGGTCGGTTCGGGAATGCTCGAGCAGCTCCGCCCAGGTCGTCATCGCGCCCGCTTCAAGCACGCGGGCCGCGCCTCCATCCGCCGGTTCGTCACCGGATCGGTCCGGTTCGGCCTCGCACACTGTGATGCCCCGCAACTCCGGAACTCGACCGAGGTCGATCCACACCGCCGCGGCCTCTCGGGCCTTGGTCCACTGGACGCCGAGGTCCGTCGCACCCGCGACGAGTTGCGCCTCCGGTCGGTCGGCACGGATCCGCAGTGCCGCCTCCAGCGTCACGGGGCTCAGCACGCGACGGTGCGATCCGCGGTGCGTTCCGCTCGCGTCGAACGGACTGCTCCCGAGCAGGTCGAACCGACGGCGGGTCGCCTCGGGGATCCTCGACCATTTCGAAATCTCGCCGTCGCTCGACTCGCATCGGCGAGCCGCCTCGAGGATGGGGAGGTAACCGGTGCATCGGCAGAGATTTCCGGAGAGTTCCAGCGGCCAGTCGACCGGCGAGGATTCCTCGGATGAAGTCGCGCGTCGGTGGCAGGTCGCGGTCATGGCCATCACGAAACCGGGCGTGCAGAAACCGCACTGGGAACCATGGCATTCGACCATCGCCTCCTGGACGGATGTCAGGCGCCCGTCCGAAGCGAGGGCTTCGACCGTGACCAGGTCGCATCCGTCGAGTTGAAAAACGAATCGGATGCAGGAGTTCATCGGGAGGTACGACGTTCCCTGATCGGTCGGCCGACCGACGAGTACCGTGCAGGAACCGCAGTCACCCTCCTCGCAGGCGATCTTCGTGCCCGTCCGTCTCGTCCGCTCGCGCAGGAATTCGCTCGCGGTCAGGAAGACGTCACCGCCCTCCACCTCGTAGGGACGACCATTCACGCTGAATTCCACGCTGGATCGCTCGGGGCGGTTCATGCATCATCCTTCCGACGGGACGCGGCGATCGCGGATCCCCACCCCGGGGGCACGCGATCCAACGACGAATGATGCTCGCACATCGCCTTCAGATCGAAAAGGTCCTCCGCGAAATATTCGACGAGATCGCGTCGAATCGCCGGGTCCAGCGACGGTTTCTCGATCTTCGACAGGAAGGCCCGGCCCGCCAGATCGCGAACCGATTCCGGGAGATGCTTCCGGAGACGGGCTCGCACCAGTGCCGTCCGGGTCCACGCGTTTCGAAGCAGCGGATTCCGGATGATGCCCCCGCGATTCCGATGATCCATCGGGATTCGATCGCCGATCCGCTCGACTTCGAGGAAATCGAAGAGGCCTTGAAGCACGTTGACGGGGTCGCGCACCAGGTCATCGAAGAACACGACCTTGATCCGATTCGCGGGGAACTCCCGGTAGAAGCGTTCGAGGAAGAAGGCGTAGCGGCCGATCGCCAGATACCGGTTGAAAGCGATCGCCCGGGGGGCGCGATCGACGAGTTCGGCGGCGATCGCCTCTTCAAAGGTGTCACGGTCGTCGAGGCCATCCCGCCGGCGGCCGATGTAGTGGGCGAAGGCACGGTCCACCGGATCGCGAAGGATCGCGATGATTCTGGCCTCCGGTGCGAACGCCGCGATCCTCGCGGCGGTGTGGATCGACTGCAGGTACACGGGCGAAACCTCGCCACGGACCTGGATGTCGTTCGCCTCGGTGAACAGATCGAGGTAGTCATCCCGATCGGTGATCGAGTGGCCCTTCATCGCGATCATCGCGGCCGCGTCGGGAAAATCCGCCATGTCGGGCGCCGTGAAGAAGTTCGGGGACTTGTCGCGTGGCACGAAGATCCCCGGATGACGGACGAAGGCGCTGTGGAGGCTGGTGGTTCCACATCGACTTCCTCCCACCAGGAAGAAGGCCGGTTTTCGCTCGACGCCGCTCATGCGTCGGGTTTCCTCGCCAGCACCGCCGAATAGTGGCCCGTTCGACTTCTGGCCGGCAGCTTGTTGAGGAGTTCGAAGGAATTCATCAATGCCATCATGCCTCTTCCGGGCCGGGATCCGGCGGCGAAGAAACGACTCGCATGAAGGAAGAGCACGCGGGGGAGATGCATCAGATAATCGCTCCGCTCCACCGTCAGGCCGGCATCCTCCACCATTCGAATCAGTTCGAGACGAGGCACGGTGCGGCCCATGAAGTAGGGCACGAGCGGCGAGCGTCCCGGCGACGCGGACGATCGGCGATTTCGGATCGAGACGATGGGATTCTGCGGGTTGTCCAGCGTCACGAACAAAAGGCCCCCGGGCAGGAGCACCCTCGCGAGTTCCTTCAGCGACCGGGTCAGATCGGTCTCATCCTCGAAGTGATCGAGGGTCGAGTTCGACACGATGAGATCGAAGCAGGGCGATGGGTAGGCCTCGAGGGACCTCACATCGGCCTGGCGGGTGGTGATCTCGGGGTGGCGATCCGCGGCCCGTTTCGCGATCTCCGGCATCAGATCGATGCCTTCCATCTTCGAGCTGACCGAACAGATCCAGTTGGCGAGGCCGACGCCGACGGCCTCATCGAAGAGATCGGTCTTCAGCGTTGCTTCGAAACGCCGTCCGCCGAGCCACTTGTTCAGAAGACGGAGGTAGAGTCCGTCGCAGAAGTCACGCCACAGTGGAATGGCGAAGTCGGCGAGTCCGTCGTCGACCATCTTCTGCCAGTGCAGTTCTTCGGAATCGCGTGAATGTTTCATTCGGCGACTTCCAGCCTCAACTGCATGGTGGCATTCGGCTGCCAGTGACTCCAGTGCCTCATCTGTCGCTGCAGGGGCTCGGCGGCGCTGACTCGTACGTCGGTCGCGTGCGCCAGCCGCTTCAGGAACGCGAGGCAGATCAATTCGTTCACTTCGCCGCCGTTGCAGGCGTGAGCGCCCATGCCGAGTGGTGTGAATTGTCGTCGATTGGGACTGGCGGCCGCCCGTCGCAATCGGAATCGGGCGGGTTCTTCGAGCCCCTCGGCCGTTCGATGGCTCTCCCAGACGCAGCCTCGTATCAACCACCCTTTGGGAAAACGGTGGCCCTCGAATTCGAATTCCCTGGCCACGCGCCGGTAGAGATACTCGCTCTGACTGGTTCGAAGCGTTTCCGCGAGGAACAGTCGCAGGGAGGCTTCCCGTTCTTCAGGATCTTCAGCGAGGATCTCGGCGATGATCGCGGACTCCGACGCCCATCGATGGAGCAGCCAGCTCAGGAGCGACGAGACGTTTCCGGTCGCGATCCGATGCATGACGATCATGTTGTCGAGGCAGGTTCGGTCGGGCATGGTCGAATCCTGCTGTCGCAAGCGGGCCAGTACCGAAGTTCCGGCGATGCCATCGGGCCCGATCTCGCTCGAATCGACCTTTTCGAGGAGCATCTCGCGCATTTCGGCGAGTGTCTCCTGATCACGCCGAACCAGCGATCGGCTGATGCCCGCCTTCGAGAACTTCTGCGCGAGTTCGTCGAATCTCGCTTCCTCTTCGGTATCCGCGTCGAACCCGAGCAACAGACAGTTCAACGATCGTCTCGCGATCGATTGCAACGCCGGGTACGGACTCGACTCGTTCGTCGAGAATCGCTGGAGATGTCGACTGCAGAGGTGATCCAATCGGTCCGAATGCGTCGATGCGAACGGCCCGGACATCGCGATGCGAAAGAGCCGCCCGTAGATCGCATGGGTCTCCGGCGGCATGTATCGGAGAAAGGCCCCCTCGACGCTCTTCGAGATCGGCAGCGTGCTGGGGCCGAGATAGTCCGAGTGACCCTTGATCAGTCTTCCGATCCGCTCCAACCCGAGCACGCAGATGGTGGGTTGACCGAACTGGGACATCTTGAAGAAGACCCCGTGTCGATCGAACTCGCGAAGGTAGTGGTCGCGTCGAGCGAGTGCTCGAACGCCCTGCAGCACCGACAGCCGGCCGGGAGGTGAATCATGTGTGTTGCGTTGGGAACGGAAATCGACCAGCGCGACGATCCCCCCGAGGCCGAGCGTCACCAGGAGAAGCCACGGAAGCGCCGACGGCAGGTACCACCAACTGCCCATGGACACGCCGAACCAGCCCAGGAAACCCAGGCGCACCGTGCGGCCTTCGCGCGGAAACGTTCGTGTGAACGTGGGGGAACCACAGACGGACGCCAACCAGGCTGCGACCACGATCGTCGTGACGAGTGCAAGGAAGGACTGGTCTGTGAGCAGGTTCACACGAATGACTTTCTTGTGGAAGCGTGACGGCGTCCCGTGGGCGCGGGAAGAGCGGTAAGAAGGTCGCTCATCGCTGGCGGAGGGAAAGTCCTCCTTTGAAACTAACTGGACAACTTCCGACTCTTTCCGTCAATCACCGGCAGTATCGCTGAAATCCACGCGGTGTTCTCGTTATCGGTTCCAGACGTGCGATGCGGGGAGCACGATCGACGAGCAAGGGATTCGCCTACGGGCCCGGCGGCCGCAACCACGCCGACAGGTCGCGGTCGGCCATTCGTTCGAGGGCTTGAACGTCTTCCCGGTAGACCTCGATCAATCGGCACCGGGTCTCGGGTCGGATCGGAACGGCTTCGGTCTTCGCGGTGGCCTTGCGGAAGAGTCCGTCACGAAGCGACTGTGGAAGAAACGGTCGCAGCGCCTTTCGAACCGGCAGGCTGGAGGACCAGAGGCCGCCGATGGCGGGATTCCGGATGCGTCCTCCGCTGCGATTATGGATCCGTCGCACGTCGAACTGGAATTCGTGATCCACACCGAGGAACCTGCAGGTCGACGCCATCACGCCCTGCGTGTCGCCCGAGAATTCCTCGTAGAAGTGGATCTGGATGTTCTCGCGGGGAAATGCGTCGAAGTAGGTTTGCAGGTGATGGGCGATCATTCCGCTTGCGAGATAGCTCGCGTGCGCATCATCCCGCACGAGGTCGGTGTCGATCTCCCGTTCGACGAGTTCCTCGAACGTCGGAATCCGTTCGAGACCGTCTCGCCGCCGGCCCACGTATCGTGAATAGACCCGATCGACGGGGTTCCGCATGAACACGATGATCTTCGCATCCGGTCGGACGGCGGCGATTCGTTCCGCGACCCGGGTGGAGGCGAGATACACCGGTGAGACATCACCGCGGATCGAATCCGCCGGCGCCGGTGAATAGAGTCCGTGATAGCCGGCCTCGTCCCGGACGAACCACTCGGGGATCGAGGCGCCCTCTTCCGCCAGCGGCGACCCCGCCAGATCACGTGCGTAGAAGAAGCTCGAAGACTTCGACGCCGGCACGAAGATCCCCGGATGTTGCGAGAGATAGCGGCTCACGGAGGTCGTGCCGGCCCGGCCCGCGCCCACCACGTAGAAGTCTGGAAACGTCGAGGCGGGTTGGCCGTCCATGGTGAGCCTGCTCCCGATCACTGGAAATCCGAGTCTCCGATTCCGAGTCGATCCTGACTCGATCATGGCTCGGTCGTGACTTTCAATGCCGATGATCGGGGCGTCCCCGACGCGTCGGGCCAGAGGAACACCCCGGGGAAGATTCGAACTTCCGACCTGCGGATTAGAAGTCCGCTGCTCTATCCAACTGAGCTACCGGGGCAGGTGCGCTGATCCTAACGTCTGGCGTCGATGGAGTCGGCGGCGGTGGAGTCGCCTCGCCGTCGTCCGCCCCCGCGTCCGGGTCGGGCCTTCCCCTCGTCGTCTCGCGAAGGTCGGTCGGGCGGGAGCGTGGGCCGGGTGGCCTGCTCGATCACCGCACGGCTGGCGGCGACCGCGATGTTGCGAAGCAGCCGCCGCCTTCGCTCGTCGGGTGCCTCCGCGGACGGGCAGGCGATCCGTTCGCGGAGCGGAAGGGCGTCGAGCTCGGTGAGGGAACCCGCCCCCCGGCGGAGGGTGGGCCGTCCGCATTCGACGAGTCCCCATCCGGTCGGGACCTCCTCGGGCTTGAGCATGCCGGTCGGCGTGAACAGGTAGAAGTGATCGGCCAGCCGGTGCCGGTGCATGGTGTGGAACTTCGTCTCGCCGTGCAGGCGTCGTTCGATCCGTTCGATCTCGCGGAGACACCGTCGATAGGAGCCCGTCCGACTGCCTTCGAAGTCCCAGGTCTCCAGTTCACGAAACAGCGATGAACCCGACTCCCGGAGATGCGGCTCGCAGCCGGGGAGCAGGTCCCGTTCGAACTTCTCGCGGGTCCGCCGCAGCATCGCGAGCCGGCCCTTGAGTCGATCGGCGTCGCGGTCGTCCCGGATGAAGTCCGCGCGGCTGCGTTTGCATTCGACGACGATGGTCCGGGGCCGGGCCGGACCGCGTCGCGGTCGATCGCCGCGATCGCGGGTGAAGAGGGTCGAATCGAGGCGACGGCGATCCCCCTCGAGTCCACCGGCGTCGAGGAGTGCGCCGGCGGCGTGATCGAGCCAGCCGGCGGCGTCGACGCGGTACTTCGCGATCGGACACCGGACTTCGGTCGCGACGGCGCGGCATCCGAGTCGGGCGAGCCACGCGACGGCGAGCCGCTTGAGCTCGAGGTGTTCGATCGATTCCATTCGATCCTCCGTGGGTGACGGGACAGGCGTCCGTCCGGTGACGGCCGGGCGCGGCGGACGCGCCCGCGGATCCGTGCGGGCGTGTCGAAAGTGCTGGGTTGGATGGCCGCGGCGGTCCCCGCCGCGGGTGACCGGGGGTCCGGTCAGTCGATCGACTCGACGGTCGCACGATACTCGACGCCGCGGGCCTTCAGTTCCTTGAGCATTCGTTCGAGCAGACCCTTGTCGTTGGCGATCTGCTCCGGGGCGAACACGCCGCGTCGCTTGAACGTGCCGTCCGCGATCATCCGGGCCATCGCGGCCGCGGGGAACGCCGTGCACCTGGACATGCTGGAGAATCCGGTGGCCGGGTCGAGGTCGTCGACGAGATCCCACATCATCCGCGTGGGCACCCGGCCGAGCAGGCCTTCGGCGGTGATCCGCATGATCGTGCAGTCGGGCTCGCCCTTCTCGAACTTCCACTGGGGGAAGAGCAGGTGGCTGGTCAGATCGAGGGGCCGGACGGTGGTGCCGTCGGGAAGGGTGACCGGTTCCGCACTGAACAGCCCGAGGTGACGCATCACCCGCATCAGCTCGATGTGGCCGGGGAACCGCATCGTCTTCTCGACCATGTCGGGGACTTCGAGGGTGTCGGCGAGCGACCGAAGCCCGTCGGTGAGGAAGGTCTCGAGGGTGCCGACGCCCTCGAAGTCGACGAGCTCGGGTTCGGCGAGCGCCTCCTTCCAGACGATCTCGCCCTTTTCGACCACCCGGACCGGACGGACGTACTCCTCGAGCACGTCACCGGGCGACCAGCTCGCCTTGTACTCCCAGGGCCAGTGTCGATGTCGGGGCAGGCCGCCGACCAGGATCTCGAGGCGATCGCAGCGATCGAGTCTTCTCGCGCCGTACCCGCAGAGCATGTTGCTCATGCCCGGGGCCACGCCGATGTCGACGACCACCGAAAGTCGCTTCTTCTTCGCACGATCCGCGAGGTGCAGGTTCTCCTCCGACATGAAGGAGATGTCGACGTAGTGCCGACCGACGTCGATGACCGTCTCCAACGCGTTCATGCCGAGGCCGCTGGGCAGGGCGCCGACCACCAGATCGGCATCCTCGATCGCCTTCGCGATCGCGCCGGCGTCGGCCAGGTCCGCCTCGACGGTCTCGATCGGTCGATCCGCCCGACGGACGCAGTTCTTCAGGGAATCGGCGCTCGCGTCGGCCACCGTCACCCGCATGCCTCGGCTCGCGGCGAGATCACTGGCGATCACCGATCCGATCAGGCCGCCACCCAGCACCACCACGTTCGTGGTCGAGGCGCCGCGTCGGCCGGAGGTCTTCTTCTTCGACTTCCCGGAGATCTTCTTCGTGGTCATGGAATCGGCTCCTCGCGAGCCGTCCACGGTCGACGGCTCGTTGCTCGTCGGGGCGAATCGCGGCGTTGTTCGTTGATTCGACGTCGACGCCGGAGGGCCGACCGGTCAGCGGGCGTCGCGGTCGAGGACCGAGTAGAACTCGCGCTCGCCGCGACCTCGCAGCGGGTAGTCCTTCCGGAGCGGGTGGGCCGGGAAATCCTTCCAGAGGAGGATGCGTCGCAGGTCCGGGTGGTTCCGGAACCGGATCCCGAACATGTCGAAGACTTCCCGTTCCATCCACTCGGCACCGGGCCAGATGTCGCAGACGCTGTCCACCACCAGGCCGGGATCCTCGACGATCCCTTCGGTGTCCATCGTCGGATCGAGCCAGGTCTTCACCGTGAGGCGTCGGCCCGTGGTGTGACTCAGGAGGCACCAGACGACGCCGAACCTCGCGGGCGTCTTCACGACGTAGTCGAGATAGTCCACGGCGGTGACGTCGGCGAGGAATTCGTAACTGCAATCCGCGTCGTCCCGGAGGAACCGCAGGACCTCGTGGGTTCGATCGGCGGGAACGATCAGGGAGGTCATCCCCCGGAACTCGGTCGCCTGGAACCGGATGTCGGTGAAGGCGGCCTTCACGCGGGGGAGGTCGGGATGGTCGAGTTTCGGCTGGCTGGGGGTCGGCACGGGCGGGCTCCGGGGCCGGTCCGCCGGGCGGCGAACCGTGAAAGCGGCATGGTAGCACCCGCCATGCCGGCGACGAATCTCGAATCAGTGTCGGAAGTGTCGAATTCCGGTGAGGAGGCAGGTGACGCCCCGTCGCTCACAGAGTTCGAAGGTCTCGTCGTCCCGCTTCGAACCTCCGGGGTGGATCAGGCAGGTGACGCCCGCGTCGATGAGGATCTCGGGTCCGTCGGGGAACGGGAAGAACGCGTCGCTGGCCCCGATGACGGGGCCGTCGCCACCGATTTCGCCGAGATCGCCCGCCTTGGCCACGGCGAGCCGGCAGGCGGCCACCCGATCCATCTGACCCGCACCGGCGCCGAGGAGTCGATCCGGCGTCGCGATGCAGATCGCATTCGACTTGAGCTGCTTGACGACGGTCCAGGCCAGTCCGGCGGCGTTGCGGGTGGCGTCGTCCGCCGCGGGTCCCGCGGCCTGCCGCAGATCGGAGGCGGAGAAGGGGTGGGTGTCTCGTTCCTGGGCGAGCAGGCCGCCGGGAATCGATCGCAGCGACAGCCCTTCATGGCCCTGGTCGTCGAGCGGGCCGACGGCGAGCAGGCGACAGTTCTTCCAGCGTTCGGCGAGCAGTTCGGCGGCGTCCTCGTCGAACGACGATGCGAGCACGACCTCGAGGAATCGTCCGCCCTCGGCGATCTTGGAGGCGGTCGCGAGATCCACGTTGCCGCTCAGGGCGACGATGCCGCCGAACGCCGCGAGCGGATCGCCGGCGTAGGCGCGATCGAACGCCTCCGTGAGTTGGTCGCCGACCGCGGCGCCGCACGGATTGGTGTGCTTGATCACCGCGGCCGCGGGCCGGTCGGGATCGATGTCGTGGAGATCCTGCACGAGTTCGAGCGCGCTCGCGGCGTCCAGGAGGTTGTTGTAGGAGAGCGGCTTTCCGGAGAGCTGGCGGGCGTTGGTGACGCTCGGTCCCTGGAAGTCCGGATCCCGGTAGACCGCGCCGGCCTGATGGGGGTTCTCGCCGTAGCGAAGGCTTCGCTGGCCGACGAAGTTCAATCGCAGCACGCTGGGGAAGCGGGCGGAGGAGGTGCCGCTCATCCAGGCGGCGATGGTCGCGTCGTATTCCGCGGTCCGGGCGAACGCCGTGGTCGCGAAGTCCCGACGCAGCTGCTCCGAGGTGCAGCCGTCGTTGGCGCCGAGCTCGTTGATGACCCGGTCGTACTGGGTGGGGTTCGTGATGACCGTGACGAAGCCGTGATTCTTCGCCGCCGAGCGGACCATCGAAGGCCCGCCGATGTCGATCTGCTCGATCGCCTCGTGATCGGCGACGCCGTCCTGCCGGATCGTCTGCTCGAAGGGGTAGAGATTCACGCAGACGATGTCGATCGGAAGGATGCCGTGGGCGTTCATGGCCTCGACGTGCGACTCGATATCCCGGCGTGCGAGGATGCCGCCGTGAACCGCGGGGTGCAGCGTCTTGACGCGCCCGTCCATCATCTCGGGAAAGCCGGTGAGATCGTCGATCGCGACGGGCGCGAGCCCGGCGTCGGTCAGGGCTCGATGCGTGCCGCCCGTCGAGACGATCTCGATGCCACGGTCCGTGAGACCCTTCGCGAACGGGATGAGATCGGTCTTGTCACTGACCGAGATCAGGGCGCGTCGGATGGGAACGAGATCGGGCATTGGAGGAAGGGTCCGGATGAGAAGTCGGATCGCTCACCGGTCGATTGGTACCGGTGGCGATCCGGATTCGGCTGCGGATCGGTCGTGTCGATCAACCGATCGGATCGAGGCGGACGACGCGTCCGTCTCCGGCGATCGCGAAGATCGTCTCGCCATCCATCGAAAGGCGTTCGACCTGCGGGAGCGGCATGGTCCTGGTGACGGCCCCCTGGGCCACGTCGACGAGTCGAAGCGTCTTCGCCTGCGCGTCCCAGATGGCCACGTCGCCGTTGATTCGACCGACGCATCGGCCGGTGATGCCGGGAAGCGTCCAGACCTTGCGGCCTTCGACCGCGTTCACGGGGTTCGCCTCGAGGCAGACCAGGCCTTCGCTGGGAACCCACTGGAGCACCCGGCCGCCGTCGATGTCGACGTAGGTCGGGGGTTCGGTGAGGGGGCTTTCGGTGAAGTAACGCCAGGCGGTGTCGCCGTTGCGTGCGTTGAACGCCCAGAGGTACTGGTCCTTGCTGGCCGCGAAGACCTTGCCGCCACCGGCGGCGAGCGGCGCGGTCACGCCGTCGAAGAGGCGCTCGCCCCAGATTCGGCCCGCCGACTTGGCGTCGAGCATCAGGAAGGTTCCGCCTTCGCTCGCGGCGGCGACGCCGTTGCTTCCGACGAGGATCGGCGTCGAGACGATCGGTCCCTTGAGCTGGTTGGCCCGCCATGCCTGTCCGACGGTGAACTGGTGCCAGACGACCTGGCCCATCCGGCTTCCGAAGATCAGGTAGCTGCCGCGACGGACGACGTCGGTCGAGGGGATCCGTTCGAGGTCCTGACGCCCGACCACCGCGCCGGTCTTGTGATCGAGGACGAAGACGCCCGGATCGGAAGTCACGTAGATCCGGTCGTCGTCGTTCTGTCCGAAGGGCTGGTCGCTGGCGCGGGGCAGGCCCTGCGTCACGCCCCAGACCGCGTCGAGCGGGTCCGCGGCGATCGTGGTCCAGACCTGGGCGCCCGAGCCACGGTCGATCCGGGTCAGGCGGTTTCGTTCGCTGAGCACGTAGACGTCCTCGTCGACGACGTCGACGCGCTTCGTGGGGTCGCCGGTCGACGTCTGCCAAGCGATGCGGTAGTCGATCGCCGCGGCGGCGGAGGGACCGAAGGCGTACTTCTGATCGAGCACGGCCTTGCGAGCGGCCAACGCATCGTCGCGGTCGTCTGCGGATGCGGCCATCACCGAGGGTGCGGCGGCGACGAGGGCGACGAGGGCGAGGTTTCGGACGTGGTGACGCACTGCGGACATCGGTATCTCCAGTTGACCGGACGCGTTCGGCGACGGCCTCGCGCGGTGTGACAGTGTATCGAGACGACGGCATCCGTTCAGGTCCGAAGATGGCCGGTCGGTCCCCCGATCCGGTGCGGAAGGGGCCGCCGGGGGGGTCGGAGGTGTTCGAGCACGGCCGGATTCCGCCGGCTCGGGACCCGGGAGGGCGGCGAGGCCGGGGCGGGGCTACCCTCCGGGCATGTTCACAGGACTCATTCAGGCGTTGGGCACCGTTTCCGAGGTCCGGGAGATCCCCGCCGGTCGGCGTCTGGCGATCGATGCAGCGGCATGGAACTATCGGCCGGAGGACGGGGCGTCGATCGCGGTCGACGGCTGTTGCCTCACGGTCGTCGAGTCGTCAGGCGGCCGTCATGTCTTCGACGTGATCCATCGATCGTTGGAAATGACCACGCTCGGAGGTCTGTCGGTCTCGGACGCCGTCAACCTCGAGCACGCCGCGACGATGGAGACGTTGCTCGGGGGGCATCTCGTCCAGGGGCACGTCGACGGCACGGGGGTGGTTCGCGAGATCGACGACGGCGACGACTGGCGGATCCGCATCGAGGCGCCGGAAGGCGTGCGGGAGCATCTGGTCGACCGGGGTTCGATCACCGTCGACGGAGTGTCGCTCACCGTCGCCCGGACGATTCACGGCGATGATCCCAAGGCCGGCGTCACCGGATTCGAGATCGCGCTCATTCCCGAGACGCTCGAGCGGACCACGTTGAGCGACTGCCGGATCGGCGACCGGGTCAACCTCGAGGCGGACGCCTTCGCGAAGATGGTCGCCGCCCACGTGGATCGAATGCTCGCCGCACGCGGCGGCTGAACACGGTGAACCTCGGTCAGTCCGAGACCGGTGACGGGGTGGATCGCCCGCGGTCCCGGTGACCTCGCATCCTTCGCTTCGATGCGGCCGGAGTGCCGGCCCGAAGGCAGATCATGGTGAGGTCGTCGGTCTGGTGAAGCGACCCGTCGTGATCGTCCAGACGCGATCGAACGCGTGCGATCATCGTGTCCGGATCCCGGGATCGCCCCGCTTCGTCGATGATCGCGCGATATCGCTCGTTGGGGAGATTCGACGTCGCCGGATCGTTCGTCGCATCGGGAAAGGCCTGTTCGAACCCGTCGCTGTGAACGACGATCGCCTCTTCGGGCGCGAGTTCCACCTCGGTCACGTCGAATTCCGCATCCGGGAAGACGCCGAGGAGGCCGCCGGTGCTTCCGATCTCCCGGGTCGCCTTCGAGCTGCCGGGCGGCGGGAGGTGCAGCACCGGTGGATGACCCGCGGATGCGATGCTCGCGAGCCGGCGGCGGACGTCGTAGATCACGTAGGCCGCGGTCGCGAAACGAGCCTGTCTTCCCTGCCGTGCGACCATGAACGCGTTGAGGGCGGCGAGCGCTTCGCCCGGCGGCCGGACGCGATGGCTGCCGTCCGCCAGCAGTTCACGGGTCGGAAGGCTCCGGCACATCAGCATGGTCATGAGCGCTGCGGGGACCCCGTGTCCGACCGCGTCGGCGAGGAACAGGCCGATCCGGTCGTGGTCGATGCGAAACGCATCGAAGATGTCGCCCGAGACGTAGCCGGCGGGACGCCAGAGGGCGGCGACCCGGGCCCCGTCGATCTCCGGCATCTCGCGCGGCAGGAATTCCCGCTGGACCATCGACGCGGCACGGAGTTCCTCGTCGATGCTCGCGATCTCCGCCCGGACGCCTTCGGCGATATGGGTGGTCGCGTCGATCTCCGCCTGGAGTCGGCGGATTTCCGGGACTCGATGGGCGAGGCCCCGAAGGGTCGCCAGAAGGACCTCGGCGCTCACGTCGGCCGGAAGTCCGATCGAACCGGAATCGGCGTCGCCGCCGACCCTGATCATGGGGAGATCGAGGATCGATCGAATTCGAGTGCCGGTGCGACGGATCGCGTCGGCATCGCACGCGGCGTCGAGAAAGACGATGGCCGTCGAGCGCTCGATCACGGTTCGATCGAGTTGGTGGAAGGGCAGGACCTGCGTCGCGATCGGTGGCCCCGGATGCCGTTCCGCGGCGACGTCGAGGCGGTTTCGGAGCCGTTCCCCGTGGGTCACGCCACGGGCATCGACGATGATCTGGATTCTGACGTCCGGTGCGCTCTGCATCGGGTCCCCCGGGTTGTTCGAGCGATGGAATCGCGGAATCGCGACGCCGCCTCAGAACTCGTCTTCGGAAGCCTCGCCGAGCATCTTGAGTCGATCCGCATCGATCTCGATGCGATCGCCCGCTTCGATGCCGAGGCGATCGAACATCCCGGGCGCGAGTTCGATCACGAACTGGGCCGGGTACAGGCTGGGGTAACCCGGCAGTCTCGCCTGGTAGTCGAGCTCATCCTCGTCCGGGCCGCGGGGGGGCTCCTTCCGCATGGTGTGGACGGCGGTGACGTATCCGATGGGATCGACGTACGCGATGTCGATGTCCATCAGGCAGTCGTACATCCAGAAGCGTTGTGACGCCGCCCGGGGGAACGCGAAGAGCATGCCCTCGTCGTCCGCGAGCGTCTCCCGCCCGCCGAGGCCGAGGCGTCGACGTTCCTGCGAGAGGGAGAGTTCCAGCTTGAAGGTGCGATCGCCGATCCGGACGTTCTCGACGCCGCCGTCCACCGGGGCCGCGGCGGGCTCGCAGCCGACCATCGCCAGGCACAGGATGGTCGTGAGAATCACGCCGATCGAGCCGACG
Source organism: Phycisphaerales bacterium (assembly GCA_029248335.1). Lineage (GTDB taxonomy): Bacteria > Planctomycetota > Phycisphaerae > Phycisphaerales > SM1A02 > UBA12014. The sequence goes on along the minus strand of JAQWJM010000043.1, from coordinate 11,548 downwards.
AGCGGGACATGTCGGCACGGGTTCCGGGATCCGGTGGTGTCGTTCAGGACTGCAGGAGCCATCGTCGGTCCTCGTTGGTGAATCGAAGTGGTTCGGTCGTCTCTCTGACGACCATACTCCGGAGACGCTCGTCGTCGAGCAACTCCGGGATCCTCGCGGCCGGCACCGGTCCGCGCGTGTCGACGAGTCCGCACCACCCGGCCACGAGACCGATGATCCGGTCTGCAGGAACCCCCGCGGCCCGAAGCGTTTCGACTCCGGTGTCCCCGTCTCGTTTCGCCAGCCGACGCCCGGTCTCGTCATGGACGATCGGGAGGTGCCACCACGTCAGGTCGCCGTCGATCCCGAGATCTCGACGCAGACGCTGCTGTCGGGCGGCGCTGGGAAGAAGATCCGCCCCCCGGATCACGTCGGTGACGCCTTGTCGGTCGTCGTCCACGACCACGGACAGCTGGTACGCCGGTCGGCCGGCCTTCGTCCACACGATCTGGTCGCCGACCTCCGCTCCGGGATCGAAGCGACGGGTGCCCAGCAGTTCGTCCTGCACGATTTCGGGACCCGGTCGCGTCGTGATCCGGTAGTTCGTCTCGCCACCGTCGAATCGCCAGGATGCCTCGTCCTCCGGCCTGAGGTCCGGAGGAAACCGCAGCTCGCCCTCGCCGTGCGGTGCCGCGGCGGCCTCCCTGATCTCCCGACGACTCAGGCTCGACGCGAAGACGAGTCGTCCCGCTTCGAGCCGGCGCATCGCCTCAAGATACGGTTCGAGGTCGTCGGACTGTCGGGTCGAATCACCGTCCCAGTCGAGTCCGAGCCAGCGAAGGGAGGCTTCGATTCCGTCGCATGCCTCCGCCGACGATCGAGTCGCATCGAGATCCTCGTGCCGGAGCACGACGCGCCATCCCGCGCGTCGACCCATCGCCCAGGCGAGGAGCAGTGACCGGACGTTTCCAAGGTGAAGGTCGCCGGTCGGACTCGGGGCGAGGCGGGTCGTCCGCGAGGGAATCACGGGATCGGGATGGGCGGAGACGTCCGGCATCGGGGGTATAGTGACCGCAACGGCGGGCCGGGGTGCGGGCACCCCGACGCGAAACGCCCGAATCAACTCGCGACGAGGTCGCCGGTCCTACGCGGACCATCGGCCACAATGGGATCTTCATGATGGTCGAGAAACTCACGGAAGCGGAAATCGAAGCGGGTCTCGTCGAACGAGCCGAGTGGTCGCTGAGCGGCGATTCGATCCAGAGGACGTACACCTTCGGCGACTTTCTCGGTTCCATCGACTTCGTGAACCGCGTCGGAGCGCGGGCCGAGGAGGTCCAGCACCACCCCGACATCCTGATCCGCTACGCGAAGGTCACGCTGACGCTGTCCACCCACGACGCCGGCGGGCTTTCCGAGAAGGACTTCGCATTCGCGACGGACTGTGATCGGCTCTACGCCGGCTGATCCGGCGTCCGGAGATCGTCAATCACAGAGTTCATGGCGAACGAGCGAGGCGCGTCGTCGCCGGGTCCGTTCGTCGTCGAGCATTCGATCCTCGCCCACCGGCTCGAGCGCGGTGTCGTCGATGCTGTCGGGTCTGACCCGGCGGAGATGGGCGGGTTGGACCTCGAGGAACAGGCGTTGCACCGTGCCGAGCGGCACGTCCGGAAGCAGTCCCAGGGCGATGCCCAGCCGCACGCGGCTCAGGTGCTTCATCGACTCCTCGATTCCAAGCAGTCGGGCCGACCGAAGCGTTCCGAGGGCGCGGTGGACCCGGTCTTCGAGCAGCGTCGCGCTGCGTTCCACGAGGATGTCGCGGGCCATGCGTTCGTAGGCGACGATTCTCGGAACCACTTCGCCTACGAAGGTCGCGAGCAGATCCGTCTCCGAAACGCCGAGGGTCAGCTGGTTGCTCACCTGATAGAAGTCCCCGCTGCTGTCCGAGCCTTCGCCGTAGAAGCCGCGGACCGCGAGGTCGAGATCGTTCGACGCGCGACGCAGTCGTTCCAGTTCGTTGGTCAGTCGGAGCCCGGGGAGATGGAGCATCACCGAGAAACGGATCGCGGTGCCGACGTTCGTCGGGCACGCGGTGAGGTATCCCCACCTCGGGTGGACCGCGATGTCCGCGTGCTTCTCGAGGCGTCGGTCGAACTCGACGGCGCGCCGCCACGCCTCCTCCAGCTCGAGTCCGGGGAGCAGGACCTGCATCCGAAGGTGGTCCTCCTCGTTCACCATCACGCTGAGTTGTTCGTCATCCGCGATGGCGACGGCCCGCGGCGAGACCGACTCGATGAACTGCTTGGACACCAGGTGCCGTTCGAACAGCAGTCGACGGTCCTCCGGGGTCGACTGCTGCAGATCGATCCAGACCAGTCCCTCGCCACGTTCGGACGCGAAGGGAAGACTTCGCACCAGCTGGAGGATCTCCCGTCGTTGCGTTTCGCTGGCCTGGTTGACGAACGGAAGGCCCGTGAGGTTCCTCGCGAGTCTCGCTCGACTCGAGACGACCACGTCGGCGTCGGGGCCGGAGTGCTCGATCCAGGGACCGGTCTGCTTCAGCTTCATCGGTGGGGTTGCTTTCGGGAGTCGGTCAACCGCCGGGCTCGTCGGCGGTGAGCGTGTTGAGCCGGTCGCGAAGGCTGGCGGCTCGTTCGTACTGTTCGCTGGCCACGGCGCGGTCGAGCTCTTCGATGAGGCTGCGGCGCAGCGCCTGAAGATCGACCAGCTCCGAGGACCGGTCGGGGACCCGACCGACGTGGGCGTTCGCGCCGTTCTGGCTCCGTGAGATCACGGCTTCCAACTGTCGTGCGAAGGACTCGTAGCATTCCGGGCATCCGAGCAGGCCGGTCTTCCGGAACCGAGCGAAGGTCGAGCCGCAGTTCTCGCATGCGGTCGGGCGCTCGGCGCGGCGGGGCTTGGAAGCCTCGGGCGGTGGCGACATCGTCGCGAACTGCGTGAGCAGTTCGGTGACGGGGGCCGACTGTGGCACCTGGAAGCCCGCTTCGATCGCGTGCTCGCGGCAGAGATGGATGTCTCGGCCGGCTTCCACGTCGATTTCGTGGACTTCCGCGGGCTTGTCGCATTTATCGCACTTCGTGTTCATGCCTTGGAACACGATAGCCGCTGGGGCCGCCGGACGGCGATGAGATGGCGAAAGTTCGGGCCCCGGCCTTCAAATCCCGCTCAGGCGTCCAGAACTTCCCGGATCCGGGTCAGGGTGCCGATCAGATCGGTCGCGACGTCGATGGGCATGACGGTGGCCTTGTCGCTCCGGGCGGACGCCGGGTCGACGTGCGTCTCGAGGAACAGTGCGGAGATGCCGGCCGCGACCGCCGCTCGGGCCAGCAGGGGGCCTCGATCCGGGCGTCCGCCGCTCATGTCGCCTTCACCGCCGGGGAGTTGGGTGGAATGCGTGACGTCGAAGCAGGTCGGTGCGTTGAAGTCGGCCGCGATCTCGCGCAGGTCGCCCAGGCCGACGAAATCCGTCACCAGCCGGTGATATCCGAAGAAGGTTCCGCGTTCGGTGGCCATCATGCGTCGGCAGCCCGACTCGGAGAGCTTCTCGAGGACGTTTCGCATCTCGCTCGGGGCGAGGAACTGGCCCTTCTTCACCGACACCGCGCTGCCCGTGATGCCGCAGGCGACGAGCAGATCGGTCTGGCGGCAGAGGAACGCCGGGATCTGGAGGATGTCGACGACCTCGGATGCGGGCATCGCCTGGGACGCCTCGTGAACGTCCGTGAGCAGCGGCACGTCGAACTCGCGACCCACCAGCTCGAGCTGTTGGAGTCCGCGTTCAAGCCCGGGGCCTCGATCGGATCGGATGCTCGAGCGGTTCGCCTTGTCGAAGCTCGCCTTGAACACCAGCATCGCCCCGGCGGCGTCGCAGGCGACTTTCATCCGCTCCGCGATCTGCAGGTTCACATCGTCCGATTCGAGCACGCAGGGGCCGGCGATCACGAGCAGTGGTCGGCTCGGAACGATGGGGCCCCGATCCCACCACGCGTGAAGTCGATCTTTGGGAGAACTGGTGTCGTCGCTCATGGGTGGCTCGAAAGGCGGGAATCTGGGACGGGGGGGAAGCGGCGGGCCTGGCCGATAACCATCGTGTTTCGGGATGCAGGCGACGCGAACAAACCAAACCGGACGATCGAGCGTACCGAACCTAAGAAAGGCCCGCATCCATCCGATACGGGACAAGGACACGATTCGGCGCGGCCACCCTTCAAGGCCGGCCCGAGCGAGGAGGCTCCAGATGTCGGCACTACCAAGAGAACCCGAAGCGTTTGGTGAACAGGTCCTTGAGATCCTGCGTCGTCAATGGCCCGGTCACGAGGCGACGCTGACCGGACCGTTCGATCTCGTGGTCGACGGTCGACATCTCGGTCTCGAGAACCTCTACCGGATGGTGCTCGGCTCCGTGGATCGCGGCACCGAGATCGTCGAGGACTACCTCGAAAAGATCTTCGATGGCGACGAGGTCGGATCCACGCCGATTCCGTGGGAGCTCGCCAAGACCCGCGTGATGCCCCGGATCCAGCCCGAGTCGATCTTCCAGCAGCTCGATCGGTCCCAGGTCGCCCACGTGCCCTGGGTCAACGGCACGGTCATCGTGTTCGTGGTCGACATGCCCCAGGTCACGGTCTCGATCACCCTCGAACAGGTCGTTCGCTGGGGCACCAGCATGGACGAGCTCGACGAGCTCGCGCGGGCCAACCTCGAACGCTACTCGCCCGATCTGCAGATCCAGTTGATCGAGAGCCAGGACGGCGGCAAGGCCGCGATCCTCGGCGAGCACGATGGATACGACGCGGCCAGGGTCCTCCTGGGCCGGTTGCACGAGCGGCTCGCGCCGGAGCTCGATGGGGACTTCCTCGTCGCCATGCCGTCCCGCGACATGTTCGTCGCGATGACCGCGAATCCCGAGGGGTTCGTGGAGCGGCTTCGAAAACGCGTCGACCAGGACTACCGTCGACTTCCGTACCCGATCACGCGAGAGCTCTTTCTCGTCACGCGGGACGGCGTCGCGGGAACCGCGGCCTGACCCGACGCTCCGCGATGCTCAGCCGAGTTCGAGGAAATTCGCCAGCAGGCGCGGGCCCTCGGTGGTGAGGAAGCTCTCCGGATGGAACTGCACGCCTTCGACGGGCGGGCCGTCGCCGGTTCGCCGGAGTCCCATCACCATGCCGTCCTCGAGCCAGGCCGAGACCTTCCATCCCGACGGGACGGTGTCGCGGTCCACCACCAGCGAGTGATATCGCGTGGCCTGGAACGGATCGGAAAGTCCGGCGAAGACGCCCTGCGAATCATGGTGCACCATCGACGTCTTCCCGTGGACCGGGATCTCGTTTCGACGTACGACCATCCCGTGGAGATCGCCGATGGTCTGGTGGCCGAGGCAGACGCCGAGAATCGGAATCCGGCCCTGGAGTCGATCGATGATCGCGGCGCTCGCGCCGGCTTCCCGGGGGGTGCACGGCCCGGGAGAGATCACCAGGTGGGTCGGGTCGAGCGACATCGCCGCTTCCGGCGTGATGTCGTCGTTTCGCACCACGTGGATCGGCAGCGACGGGTCGATCTCCCCGAAGCGTTGCACGAGGTTGAACGTGAACGAATCGTAGTTGTCGATGAGGAGGAGCATGCGGGGCGCTCCGGTCGGGTCAGGACGCGTCGTGCTCCGGCGTGAACGACGCGCCGGGGTGCATGTAGAAGTTGACCATCTCGCCGGTCGCGAATTCCTTCGCGGACTGACCCTCCGCCATCGCGATCCGGAACGGAACCACGAGATCGAGGATCACCTCGTCGGCGGCGGGATCGATCGCGAGCACGGTTCCCTGGACGATCCGCGGTCGTCCCTCGAGCGGCTCGATGAAGTTGCCGCCCGCCGAGGTCCGGTGCATCCGCAGGGCATGGCCTCGGACGCGTCCGCGGATCCGACGTCCGGTCGGTGCGTCGAAATCCTCCGGAACCGCGAGCGAGATGCGATATCCGGTGCCCGGCACCGCGAAGGTCCCGACGCCTGCGTCGAGGTCCAGGAGCTTGAATTCGGCGATGTCGGGCGAGATCTGGCTGGTCACGTGATTCGACTCCTTGGCGGATTCCAGCGGATGGAGATCCCTCCCGCGGCCGCGATGGCGAATGATACCGCCCGGAGCGTGGTCGGTCGTCGGGGTGATCGTCGCCGCGTTCAAGGCGGTCACCGGCCCATGGCCTCCCTCACTCGCCCCCGGACTGCCGTTGATCCACCTGATCGATCTGATCGGCCTGATCACCTTCCGCCGCCGCCTCCTTCTCGGCCTCCGCCCGGGCCGCATCCTTCGCGGAGTTCAGCGAGGCGAGTCGATCCTCGGCCTTCGCCGCCTTCTCCTCGCCCATCGCGTCGAGTCGAGCGGTGTCCTTCGCGGAAAGGAACGTGTACGGAGGCGGCTTGTTCGACTTCCATTCGTCGCCCTCGGTGACGTCGCGGACCGCGGTCCGACCCGTGCGCATCGCGATCCGGGGATCGGCGGCATCGAGTCCCGGATCCGACGGTTCGTTCGGAGGATCGGCCCGTTGGATCTGGAGCGTCCGGGTCGGGAACGCGAAGTCGATCCCCAGTTCACCCGCGATGCGGATCATGTCGAGCATCAGCCGGTGTCGCTCCCGAAGTTCGGTCTGCCAGTCCGGCGCCTCCCAGAAGACGTAGACGAGGATCTCGAGCGAGCTGTCGCCGAAACCGTTCAGCCAGACCTGGTAGTAGTCCTTGCGGGTGTACGGATGTTCACGGACGAGTTCGCGGATCGCCTCGCAGAACGCATCGACGCGGGCGGTCGGGGTTCCGTAGAGGATTCCGACCTTCGTCGACCAGCGTCGGTACCGACGCGCGCCGTAGTTGTCGACCTTGTCGGTGATCAGGTTCGCGTTGGGAATCGTGACCAGCGAGTTGTAGAAGGTCCGCACCCTGGTCGACCGGAGGCCGACGGTCTCGACGTTGCCTTCGACGCCGTCGATCACCACCCAGTCGCCGACGTGGAAGGGGCGGTCGAGAATGACGGTGATGCTTCCGAAGAGGTTCTCGAGCGAGTTCTTGAACGCGAACGCGAAGCCGAACGAACCGATGCCGACCGCCGCGAGCAGCGGGCCGAGATTGAGTCCGAGGATCGGCGCGACGTTCAACAGGCCGAAGATCACCAGCAGGACCTTCGCGGTCTTCCGGATCATCGGCACCAGGATGTCGTCGAGCTTGTTCTCGCTGATCGCGACCTTCGCACTCGCGAGATCAGCGAGCAGATCGATGCTGCGCCATCCGGCCCACAGCAGCGCGAGCACGAAGGCGAACTGGGCGGCCGGCTGCAGGATGGACAGTCCGGCGATCGGCAGTTCCAGCACGTTGAGCAGGAGAAGCCAGACCAGCGTCGCCGCCACCACCCCGATGCTCCGGCTCGATTTCCTGATCACATCTTCGTCGGGTCCCCCGTCGACCCGGCGATTGAGCGAATGAAGGACGCGTCGTGCGACGAATCGGGTGATCGTGTCGATGATGATCCCGACCAGGATGACCAGGCCGAGACCGATCCACTGCCAGACCGCGAGAAACACGAATCGCTCGAGGAGCCAGTCGGCGCCGTTCAGGTTCACCCACTCCGCGAGATTCGTGGACTCCGCGGCCTCCTCCTCGGCGGTGCCCGACCGTTCGCGTCGATACGCGATGATGGCGTCGGTGACCGCATCGAGTTCGGAAGCCACGACGGCTTCCTTGGCGAAGCGGTAGCCCCCGTCCTCGCCACGGACGATTTCGACCCGCCACTTGCCACCGGTCCGCTTCTCGAGGACCGCGCTGCGCCTTCGCATTTCGGGCGGCATCGAATCGGTGGCGGGGAACACCACGGTCCGGATCTTCGCGTCGGCGGCCAGTGGAAGTGACGTCGCGATCTCGTCGTTCCAACCGAGCCAGGCCAGGGCGTTTCGAAAATCACGGACGATCCGGTCGCGGACCGCGGCGGTGGGCGGGAGCGCGTCCTTCGTGAAACAACCGGCGACGGCCGGCGCTCCCACCGACGAATCGGCGTCGATGAGGAACTCGAGCACCGCCCGCGGTGATGCCTGGGCGTCCGGAATCGGCGGCGGCGTGGTGGTCTCCGTCGCCGCGGGAGGCGTCGGCATCGGCGGCGTGGCCGCCACCGTCGTCGTCGTCGTCGCGGCGAGCACCACGCCGAGCATTAGGACGATGATCGGGAGCATCGGCCTGGCCAGTCGGGTCCACGGCTTCCGCATCGATGTGGTTCCGCGAGTCGTCTCGCGTCGGGTTCGTCGGGTTCGTCGGGTTCGTCGGGTTCGTCGGATCATCATGGCGCCGAGACCTTTCGCTTCCGGGTTCCGGGCGCGTCGTAGACCTCGATCTCGCCTTCGCCGCGATCGTTCACGCCGACCCGCACCACCTGGGTGTTCTTCTCGTTCCGCACCGCCACCACGCCGCCCGGCCCGTCTTCCGCGGCACCCGCGGCGACCGCGACGTTTCCGCCGAGGTCGAGGAGATTGAGCAGTCCGCCGTTCGCCGTCGCCGCGATCGCCACCGCACGGCCGCTCGGTCCGTACAGGGAGAAGATCGCGGGGCCGTCGTCCCGGGCCTCGAGCGATCCACCGATCGACTTCGACTCGATGCCCACCGCGATGCGTCCGCCTTCGCCGCGTCCTTCCATCGTGGCCACGACCTGTTGACGCCTGTCGTAGACGCGTACGAGTCCGCCTTCGACGTCGCCGCCGAGCTCGACGTGCGGTCTTCCTTCTTCGTCGGAAAGGGCGAGGCTTCCCCCGGTTCCGGTCACCATCAGCGATCCGCAGCGATCGCCGTCCTCGTCGGAGATCTCGACGGCGCCCTTGCCTTCGGCATCCACGCCGATCGCCGCGACGGTGACCGTGTTTCCATTTCGGATCCGGATGCCACTGCCACCGGTGCCCGATCCCATCGCGATGACCGGGACGTCGTTCCGGTCATGGGCCTGGAGCAGGCCGCCGGTCGCGGCGGCGTCCGCGGTGACGCGGGCCTTCCCGTCGACGGATGAGAGGCGGAGTCCGCCGCCCTTCGAGGTCGTGAGCATGGAGATCTGCGTCTGTCGGCCACGGATCAGATCGAGGCGGCCGGTGCCGAGCATCCTCGTCGACACCCGGCCTTCGCCGTCCTGCAGGATCATGCGTCCGCCGTCACGTCGTGCCGAGAGCACACCGGCATCCCGGCCGTCCAGCATCGCGACGAATTCGCCGCCCTCCGGTCCGCATCGGATCTCGCCGACGGTCTCCGCGTTGCCGTCCGCGACCGTGAGCGTCCCGCCTCGGGCATCGGCGGCGAGCGCGACGCCGATTCCGCCGCCTCGAGCGTTGATCTCGAGTCGACCCGCCGGTCCGTCGGCGTAGGCGGCCATCACCTGTCGGCCGTCACGGTTCCACAGTGCGAGGTCGCCGCCGGTTCCGTTGCCGCCGAGGCGGGCCGAGTTGATCCCGGCGTCGTCCCAGAGGTCGATCCGGCCGCCATGCTTCGCCGCGGAGGCGAGCATCACGATCCGGTTCGAGTCGTCGACGATCTCGAGTCGGTGGGTTCGAACGACGTCGGCCACCGGGCGGAACGAGGTGGCCGCGATCCCGGCGGCGCCGACCACGAGGAGGCAGGCGATCGCGCCGAACCGCTCGAGTCGTCCGCGACGCCGGCGTTCCGATTCGAGTTCCTGGTGGAGCCGGTCGATCCGCCGGGCGAGGGTCTCGGTATCGGTGCCGTGGTCGGGGAGCGGGTGGGTCATGGGATGGTCCTTGGATCGCGGTTCGCCGTGGTGCGGGCGCGTGGGGATTAGGATACTCGGACCATCGAACCCATCGGATTCCCAGGAGGAACGACGAAATGCCCAGTCGCAAGAAGAGCAGCAGGACCACCCGGCGTCGGACGCCGAAGATCGATCGCAGTGATCTTCGCGTTGGCCTCGTGGGAACCGGATTCATGGGAAGAGCGCACGCCAATGCGTGGCGTTCGGCCGGCACGTTCTTCGATCTGCCTCGACCCCTCGTGATGCAGGCCGCGAGCGGGACCCGCGAGGGCCAGTCCAGTGAGTTCGCCGCGCAGTGGGGCTGGAATTCGAGCACCGCGGACTGGCGATCGCTCGTCGGAAGCGACGACATCGATCTGGTCGACGTCTGCACGCCGAACCACCTCCACGCGGAGATGTCGATCGCGGCGTTCGAGGCCGGCAAGCACGTCGCCTGCGAGAAGCCGCTGGCGGGAACCCTCGACGAGGCCCGGGCGATGCGGGATGCGGCGAAGAAGGCCGCGCGGCGCGATCTCCGCAGCTTCGTGTGGTTCAACTACCGCCGGGTGCCGGCCCTCGCCTACGCGCATCGACTGGTCCGATCGGGACGCATCGGCCGCATCTTCCACGTGCGGGCGTCCTACCTGCAGGACTGGGGACACCCCGACACGCCGATGGCGTGGCGGTTCGACGCGAAGAAGGCGGGTTCCGGGGCCCACGGCGATCTGAACGCCCACATCATCGATCTCGCTCGATTCCTCACCGGGGATGAAATCTCCGAGGTGGTCGGCTCGGTCGAGGAGACCTTCGTGAAGCGGCGGGAGATCGCCGACGAGGCGCAGGCGACGATCAAGGGCGGCGGTTCCGCGAAGGGCTCGAAGCGACGAACCGGTCGGTCGACCGTGGACGACGCGGTGCTCTTCCTCGCCCGCTTCAAGGCCGGGGCGATCGGTTCGTTCGAGGCCACCCGGGTGGCCACCGGCAACCTCAATCGGAACACCATCGAGATCAACGGGGAGCTGGGCAGCTTCAAGTTCGACTTCGAGCGGATGAACGAGCTGCAGTGGTGGGACCACACCCTCGAGTCCGGGCTTCGCGGCTGGAGCCGGATCATGTGCACGGACGCGGACGCCCATCCTTATGTGCACGCCTACTGGCCCGCGGCCCACGGACTGGGCTACGAGCATGGATTCGTCTCCCAGGTCGCGGACATCGACCGGATCCTCGCCGGCGGCGAGCCCGAGGTGCCGATGCCGGACTTCGCCGACGCCTACGAGACCCAGCGGGTCCTCGAGGCCGCCCTGCTCTCCGCCCGGAACCGGACCCCGATTCCGATGTCCCAGGTGAAGTGAAACGAGTTCGGAGACCCCATCGGCCCCTCGGGCCGGTGCCCGAGCGGCGACATCGCGGGCCACGTCACCGACGGAACACCGTTTTCAGTCATGTGGCGGCGTTTGATGCGCAATACGTGCGCGTCTGTTGTTCCATGCGGATCACCGGATCGTCCGGTTCTGCGGGTGGTCTCGGGACGCCCGGGAATAGGGCCGGATTTGGCGAGAACAGTGCGGGTTCGCCCTTCGAGTGGCCGATGAACCACCGCGGAGGCCTCTTTTCGGAAGAGCCACCGCGTCGTTCGAGCGAAAGATCTCGTCGTTTCAGACCCCCCTCGGGAATGCCAGCATGCCGTCCAGCGTCCAGACGATCGAATCCTCCGGAATCGCCTCCAACCGAGGCGAGACCCGCTTTCCAGGACTCCGAGCCGCCGCGGTGCTCGCCGCGATCGGGAGCATGACGCT
>JAQWJM010000027.1:0-2877 GCA_029248335.1 Phycisphaerales bacterium | reverse complement strand
TCCCTGGTCGAGCACGTGGATGCGGGCCGCATGCCGCACCGTCGACAGTCGGTGGGCGATCACGACCGTCGTTCGATCGCGACAGATCGTCTGCAGGGATCGCTGGATCGCCGCTTCGGTCTCGTTGTCGACGCTCGCGGTCGCTTCGTCCAGCACCAGGATCGGCGCATCCTTCAAGACCGCCCGTGCCATCGCGATGCGCTGACGCTGACCGCCGGAGAGCTTCTGCCCCCGCTCGCCGACGATCGTGTCGTAACCGTTCGGCAGGGCGAGAATGAACTCGTGCGCCTCTGCGAGCCGCGCGGCCTCGATGATCCGTTCAGTCGGCGGTTCGTGCCAGGCGGCGGGATCGTCGACCGGCGCCGGCCAGCCATAAGCGATGTTCTCCCAGACCGTGCCTTCGAAGAGGTAGACGTCCTGACTCACCAGGGAGATCGCCCGTCGCAGATCGCGGAGCTCGAAGTCGCGCACGTCCTGACCGTCGATCCGAACGGGACCGCCGGCGTCGTCGGGATCGTAGAACCGGAGCAGCAGCTTGATCAGCGTGCTCTTGCCCGCCCCGGTCGATCCGACGATGGCGGTCGTCTCCCCGGCGGGAAGATCGAGATCGAGACCGTCGAGGATCGGCGTGCCGGCGACGTACGAGAATCGAACGCCCTCGAATCGGAGATCTCCGTCGATCGCGTCGATGGGAAGCCGGCGTGGGCCGTCCACGATGGTCGATTTCACCGCGAGGAGATCGAGCACGCGACGGGTCGACGCCATCGCCCGCTGGTACTGGTCGAGGATCGCGCCGACCCGGGTGAACGGCCAGAGCAGACGCTGGGTCAGAAAGACCAGCAGACCGAAGGCCCCCACCGCGAGCTCGCCTTCGAGCGCGAGCCAGCCGCCGTAGAGCAACGTGACGAGGAATCCCGCCATGATCACCACGCGGATGAGCGGACTGAATGCGGCGCTGAGGACGATCGCCCGTCGATTCCGGGCGGCGTATTCCTCGCTCTCGGCGCCGACCCGCCGAAGCTCGGCCGATTCCGCCGTGAAACTCTTGACCGTGGCGATGCCGCTGATCGCGTTGGCCAGCCTCGCGTTGAGATTCCCCACCTGGGCCCGGACCTCGGCGTATCGCGGCTCGAGTCGTTTCTGGAACCAGATCGATCCGAGGATCACCATCGGCACGGGAAGCATCGCGAGCCACGCCACGGACGGCGAGATCAGGAAGAATGCGATGGTCACCGTCGTGGCGGTCACCGCCAGCTGGATGATGTCGTTGGCCCCGCCGTCGAGAAATCGCTCGAGCTGATTGACGTCGTCCGAGAGGATGGCGAGCAGTCCTCCGGTCGATCGATCCTCGAACCATCGGAGTTCGAGGTCCTGCACGTGCCCGTACACGTCGACCCTCGCCTCGTGCTGGATCGCCTGGGCGAGATTCCGCCACGCAACCCCGTAGAGCCACTCGAAGACCGACTCGAGCGACCAGATCAGCACGGTGGCGACGCCGAGCAGGAGGAGTTGATGGAACGGATCCGGAAAGCCGAGTCGGGCGACGAGTGAATCCTGTTTCTCGACCACCACGTCGATCGCCGCGCCGATGATGAACGGCGGGGCGAGATCGAAGAGCTTGTTGAGAATCGAACAGGTCGTCGCCCAGCGGATCCGAGCCCGGAAGGGCCTCGCGTAGCGAAGCAGCCGGGGAAGCGGATGCCCCACCGAGGGCATCGGCGGATTGATCTCGGACGTCGGGGGTTGCACGGTTGAAGCAGTCTATCGGGTGCGACCGCAGCCTCTGGAAACGGACACGACGCGAGCCTTTCGGCTCGCGTCGCGTCACATCATTCGGATTCGACCGCTGGCGGATCAGTAGCGGTAGTGGGCCGGCTTGTAGGGGCCTTCGACCGGGACGCTGATGTAGTCGGCCTGCTCCTTGGTGAGTTCGGTGAGGTTGGCACCGAGCTGACCGAGGTGGAGCCGGGCGACCCGCTCGTCGAGATCCTTGGGGAGGGTCACGACGCTGGTGCGATCGTAGTTCTCCGCGTTCTCATGGAGTTCGATCTGGGCGAGGACCTGGTTGGTGAACGACGCACTCATCACGAACGACGGGTGGCCGGTGGCGCAGCCGAGGTTCAGGAGCCGGCCTTCGGCGAGCACGATGATCGAATGACCATCGGTGAACTTCCACTCGTAGACCTGCGGCTTGATGGTGACCCGCTCGATGCCCTTCGTCGACTCGAGTCCGGCCATGTCGATCTCGTTGTCGAAGTGACCGATGTTGCCGACGATCGCGTTGTGCTTCATCTTCGACATGTGGTCGGCGGTGATGATGTTGAAGTTGCCGGTGGTGGTCACGAAGAGATCGGCGGTGTCGACCTCATCGTCGAGTCGGACGACTTCGAAACCTTCCATGACCGCCTGCAGGGCGCAGATGGGGTCGATCTCGGTGATCTTCACCCGGCAGCCCTGGCCACGAAGGCTCTGGGCACAGCCCTTGCCGACATCGCCGTATCCGCAGACCACGGCCACCTTGCCGGAGAGCATGACGTCGGTCGCCCGCATGATGCCGTCGACCAGCGAATGACGGCAGCCGTAGAGGTTGTCGAACTTGCTCTTGGTGACCGCGTCGTTGACGTTGATCGCCGGGAAGAGAAGTTCACCGGCCTCCGCCATCTGATAGAGCCGGTGGACACCGGTCGTGGTCTCTTCGCTGACGCCGCGGATGTTCGGCGCGGTGATGGTCCAGTAGTCGGCCTTCTCCTCCTTGATCGCCGCAAGCAGCTGGAGAACGCACTTGAACTCCGCGTTGTCGGTGGTCTCAGGGCCCGGGATGGCTCCGCCGGCCTGCTCGAACGCGAGGCCCTTGTGCACGAGCAGCGTGGCGTCGCC
>JAQWJM010000195.1:0-14709 GCA_029248335.1 Phycisphaerales bacterium | reverse complement strand
TCCGCCGGGGGCCACATGGCCTTGATGCTCGCGGTCGACGAGGTCGGACCGAATCGACTGGCCGGCGCGATCGACTTCTTCGGGCCCACGGATCTGCTGGCCATTCAATCCCAGATGCCGCCAGACGGCGTGATCGAACATGACGCTCCGGATTCACCGGAGTCGCAGCTGGTGGGCGGTCCGGTGCAGGAGCATCCAGCGCTGGCGCGATCCGCGAGTCCCATCGAGTTCGTCGACCGCGCCGATCCTCCGCTGCTGGTGATCCACGGCGATCGAGACCGGCTCGTCCCGTTTGCTCAGTCGGAGACTTTCGTGAAGGCGATCCGAAGGGAAGGTGGCTCCGCCGTCTTTCTCCAGATCGAGGGTGGCGGTCATGGAGGATTCCGCAATCCGCGGATCTTCGAGGCGGTGAGGGCCTTCCTCGAGCATCATCTGCACGGGAAGGGAACTTCTCCGATCAGCGCTTCCCTGCCCGACGCCCCCGGAGGCTAGTCCTCTTCGGTTCGGCCGGCCGCCCGCTGGACCTCGGGGATGGCCATCAACGCGGCGAGGATCGCCGGCCAGCGTTCGCCGGCGATTCCCGCGACGCTCAGCTTGATGGCCTGGGTGTCCGCGGTCTCGTCGAAGGTGCACGATTCGATCCGGTAGTTGAGGCCCTCCGACCGGAGCACGGACTTCCACCCGTCGTCCGTGGTCGCGACTCCCCGGACGGTGAGCCGCACGGTCGAGCGGTATTCGCGGGGCATGATCCGGTTGAACGCGAGCAGGACGAGCAGGAGGACGGCGATGACCGAGGTGCCGACGGTCGCGACCTCGAGGTTTCCGTTCCCGAGGGCGAGTCCGATCACCACCGAGAAGATCACGAACGCCGCGTCGAGCGGATCCTTGATCGGGGTCCGGAACCGGACGATCGCGAGGGTGCCGAACAGCGTGAAGGCGGCGGCGAGGTTCGAGCCGACCGCCATCGTGGACATCGCGATCAGCGGGGCGATCAGGAGCAGCGTTCGCCAGAGCGTGTAGATCGGGCGTTCGCGGTGTGCGAGCAGATGCAGGATCGAGACCACGAACCCGAAGGCGATCGCGACGCAGAGCGTGATCAACGGATCCGGCGCCGCACCGGGCGGCACGGGGCCGTCGAGGATCGCCGCGGTCTCACCGGGACCGGGGCTGGCCGTGTTCAGCAGGGTGGCGATCAAGCCGGGATCGGCCTTCATGTCGTGATTCCAGAACGGGGTGATCCGGGACTCTTCCGCCGAGACGCTTCGTGCGATGTGCCCGTTCAGTCATCGGTCCGAGCGGTCCGCACGCCCGATTCTTCGGGACGACGTCGGTCGAATTCCATCGGTTCATTCCCGCTCCGGTGCGGCAGGCTTCAGATCGGCGTGGTCGAGGAGGAATCGGCGTCGTTCCGCCGCGATCGACTTCAGCGACTGGTCGTTTCCGTAGATGGATCGGAGAAAGGCGTTGCGATCGCCCAGGAACGGATCGCGGACCACGTCGGCTTCGATGAGCTCCCGGTAGGCGTCCACGCGAGGTCCGAGCGTCTTCCAGGCGAGTTGGACTTCGGCGATCTCCCGCAGGGTCTCGAGATACTCGGCCCGCCATGCGGGAACGGCGAGGATCCGCGCGATCACCGGCCGCGTCTCGACCTCGTCGGCGAAGGCCAGCGGGGCCTGGGTCACGCCGCCACCCTGACCACCTCGACCCGGGCCGCCGCGACCGGGGCCTCGGCCGCGTCCTCGGCGCTCACCTCGGCGGGAATCCTGGCCACCGCGGGCACCACGTTCCCGGCCGCCACCGCGATCGAACCCGCCGGGCGCCCGAGGCGGTTCGCCCCCTTCGAATCCGGGAGGTGGGCCATCGGGCCCGAAATCGGGCGGAGGACCGCCGGGGCCGCCTGGCCCGCGGAACCCGCCGGGGCCATCGGGGCCGAAATCGGGCGGAGGACCACCGGGACCACCGGGACCACCGCGTCCGCCGCCGCGGCCGCCTCCGAAGGTCTCGTTGTTGTCGTAATGCACGAGGTGGAAGATGCCCTCCGGATCGAGATAGACGTAGTAGTCGCTGCCGCGGCTGTAGTAGCCGTCGGAATCGAGCAGCGCGTTGTCGACCGCGAGGAAGCGGATCGCCTCCTTCACGTCGAGGTGACGCGGCAGCGTGTCTTCGAGCGCCTCGTCGGGCGTCTCTCGCAGGACGCGGCACAGTTCGATCAACGCGTCCCAGTCCTCCGGTCCGGCCGAACCGGTCTTCAATTCGTATCGCCCGGTGTAGTCGTCGTGATCGGGGCCGTGGTACGCGAGCGCGCCACCGCCCGAGAAGTCGGGCGGCACCTTCCATCGAACGCCCTTCCGGCTGCCGTGGTGGTGCTTCGTGAAGTCCTTGTTGATCTGCTCGACGTTCGCATACACGCCGAGATGGACGCCGTTGACGACCACTCGGACGAAATTGGCCTTCGGAGCCGGGACGTATTCGCCGGCGATGTTCGAGAAGAGGACTTCTCGCATCATCGAGGGGTCACCGTTCGCGTTCAGCAGGTTGAGGGTGCGGTGGCCGTCGATCCGAAGGTCGTCGTCGTAGGCGTCGATCGAGATGCCGAACGACTTCTTGGCGGGCATGTCGAAGGACGTGTTCCCGCGATAGGAGACGCCGACTTCACCGATGGGGCGGCCATCGAGGAGCAGCGTCGCGGGGACCTCCACATCGGTGCCGTGGAATGCGACCATCTCCTGGTGCCAGTCGTCTTCGGGGAACTGGAGGAAGAAGGTGTGAAGGACGTCCCGATCGTAGAGACCGGTGTCTTCGAGTCGGGGAACCGCATCGAGATCATCGGGATCGATCCGGAGGGCGTCTTCGCGGGTCTCCGGTCGCGTCATCTCCTCGCCACCGCGGCCCCCCGGCGGTCCGCCGCGACGACGGCGTTGCGGCTTGGAAGCGGCCTCCTTCCTGGCGAGATCCCGTTCCGTTCGATCGAGCCGTCCGTTCTCGTCCGCATCGAATCGATCGTGCAGGAGGACGTCCTGGAATCGGGGGTTTCCTCGATCCTGCGCATGGACGACCATGGCGGTCGCGAGGATGCCGGACGCCACGGTGGTGGCGACGGCGAAGACGTGCATTCGATGGAAGCGTTCGAGCATGGTGTTTCTCCAGAGCGTGGCCGGGGGCCGACGGGAACAGTTTGACCGAACCGGGTCCATGGGGACACCGAAGGATCGAAAACGATCCGAATCGGCGTGCGTGGAGCCGAATCGACGGGATCGGGACGATCGGTCGATGATGCTCGGGATGCACGCACGCGTTCCACGTCTTCGATCGGCCTCGTTGCTCCCGCTTCAGGGGTCCCTGGTCGCCCTGCTCGTCGCTTGCTCGGGCGGTTCGACGACGACCCGACCTCGCGACGCGCCGTCACCGCCGGCGGGGAAGGAGATGAGATACGCGGCGGCGGTCGAGGTGCTTTCGGCCCGGTCCCGCGCCGTGGTGCGGGAACCCGTCGAAACGCTCCTCGTCGGCAGCAGCATCTTCAGGCTGTGGTCGTCCGCCGCGACCGATCTTCGGGACGCGGATCTCGTCAATCACGGCTTCGGCGGTTCCCGTACCTGGGAACTCGTCGAGTACGTCGAGGAACTGGTCGTCGATTTCAGCCCCGAGGTGGTGGTGTGTTACTGCGGGAGCAACGACGTGAACGCGGGCGCGCCCGCGGCGGCCATCGCACGCCGGGTCGAGATCTTCATGGAAACGGTCGAGGACGCGCTTCCCGGCGTGGGCATCGTCTACGTCGCGATCAATCGAGCACCGCAGAAACGCGATCGGTGGGCGATCGTCGACGAGGCGAATCAGCGGATCGAGAAGGCGTGCCGGAAGGGGCCGAACCGGGTGTTCTTGGATGTGAACGAAGGACTGTTCGACGCCCGCGACTCGCCTCGGACCGAACTCTACCTCGAAGACGGACTCCACTTCCGACCCGCGGCCTATCGCGAGGTGTTCGGGCCGGCGGTTCGGAACGCGATCGGGCGGGTTCGAGCGTCGTCGCGAGGTTGAGGTCGGCGAGGATGCTCAGGCCGAGTCGTCGGTGGCGGTCGGTTTGTGCATCAGGATCGAGTACATCAGGGGGAGGCGGGGATGACCGTCCGGGAAGCGATGGACGTCGCCGTCGTCGGCCTTTCGCAGCGCGGTGAATCGCGGGAAGACCGTGAAGTCGTGTTCGTGGAACGAGTCCAGCACGAGGCCGGCTCGCACGAGCGTCGTGATGACCTCGCTCACCGGGTGGGTCCAGGTGAAGTTCAGGTTGTGCCGCGTCTCCGCGTCCGGATCGGTGTAGGTCCCCGGAGTCTCGTCGCGGTACGGGCGGCCTCCATCGAAATAGCTTTCGGTGACTTCGAGCCGCTCGTCGTGGAAGACGTCGGTGAAGGGGTGGAACTCCGGCATGTAGAAGCGGCCTCCCGGTTCGAGGAGATCGGCGATCTCCGCGGCCCAGGTCCGCAGGTCGGGCAGCCAGCAGATCGCGCCTCGGCCGGTGTAGACGATGTCGAAGCGGCGTCCGAGTCTGGAGCCGGCCTCGTGGACGTCGCAGACCTCGAAGCAGGCGTCAAGCCCGGTCCGACCGGCCAGATCACGTGCGACGCGGATCGCGGGTTCGCTGAAGTCGACGCCGGTCACGTCCGCACCGGCTCGGGCCCACGACAGCGTGTCCAACCCGAAATGACACTGGAGGTGAAGCAGCGACCGACCTTCGACCGGGCCCAGCTCGGTGACTTCGAAGTCGCAGAGCCGGCTCGAGCCCGCGAGGAAACCGGGGACGTCGTACAGGTCGCTTTCGGCATGGATGGGAACCCGTTCGTCCCACATGGCGCGATTGGCTTGAAGGTGTTCAGGTTCCATCGGGTGGAGGGTACCGTTCAAGGTGGCAGGCGTCGTCGGGCATCGGATTCCACCCGGCGGGCGGCCTCGGTGCGTGTCGCATCCCGAACGTCACGCCACTACCATGGAGGCGTGACCGAGATCCGATCCAAGAAGCCCTCAGTCTTACGGCGACGCCGATCACCAGGTGAATCACGGCAGGAGATCCTCGACGAAGTGGTCGAACTTCTCTGGGATCGCCCGATCCGGGATCTCTCGATCGTCACGATCATGCGCGGCACCGGTCTGAGTCGGCCCGCGTTCTACCAGTACTTCAAGAACGTCCCCGTCCTCATCGAGGAACTGCTTCGCGATCTCGAGGTCGAGATGCATGAGGCGGCCACCGCCTGGTTCCTCTCGGAGGGGCCTGCGAACGACAAGATCCGGGAATCGCTCGGAGCCATCATCGCCGTCTGCCGGTCGCACGGGCCGGTGTTCCGGGCCATCAGCGAGTCGGCACCGCACGACGCGAAGCTCGAGGCCTCGTGGGCGAGGTTCATGGGCAGCTGGGACGATGCGGTGGAAGCGCGGATCCGGAAGGGCCAGGCCGAAGGCTTCTATCAGGACTGCGACGCGGCGATGGTTGCGCGGGCGTTGAACCGGATGGACGCCTCGATCCTCATCGACGGCTTCGGCCGACGCCAGCAGCGCGATCCCGAGGTCGTCCTCGACGCGCTCCACACCATCTGGTCGCGCACTCTCATGCTTCCGACGTACTTCGACTGAATCGCTCCGCCATGGTCCGGGGGCCTCCGATCCTCAGCCCTCCGGTTCCCGGCGGCCGGTCACAGCAATCGCTTCATTCCACCAACTCCGAAAGGAAGTCGATGATTCCCTCAGTACTCCTTCTCCCGGCCATGATCCTCTCGCTGGGCGGTGGGTCCGTCGCCGGGGCCCAGGACGCCGTAACGCCACCGGGATTCAACACCCCGATCCCGAAGTCGATCATGACGCCCGACGAGGTCGAGACCTCCATCGGCAGGCTCGAGTTCTTCGACGGCATGCCGACCGCGAAGACCGTGGACGCCCTGTACGACAACCTCGACCGCATCCGCGGAACCGAGGTGTTCCTCAACTTCATCCCCGCAGCCTCGCTCGAGGGAATGCGGCTGGGCATGGAGCGCATGGGGTGCAGCGAGCCGAACGAGTGCCTGATGTTCAAGCGACTCCTGGACTCGACGCCGTTGTTCCTCACCGGCAACACCGACACCGTCTACGCGGCGGTGGTGATGGACCTGGAGAAGCATGGTCCGATGGTGGTCGAAGTGCCTCCGAAATGCGGCCCCGGCACCGTGAACGACGCCTTCTTCCGTTTCGTCGTCGACATGGGCGGTCCCGGGCCCGATCGTGGGCAGGGCGGAAAGTACCTGATCCTGCCGCCCGACCAGATGACGGAGATCGAGGCACCGATCGGCGGAAAGCTCGTGAGCGTCGACGGCGAGGACTACTTCGCGGTCCGGTCTCCGGGATATCTGAACTGGCTCATCCTTCGCGGGCTGCTGGTCGACGGCAAGCCCCAGGCGCCGGTCGCGATGTTCGAGAAGGGATTGAAGGTCTATCCCTACACCGATCGAAACGACCCTCCGGCGATGAAGTTCATCGACGGCTCCCAGACGTCCTTCAACACGATCCATGCGAACGACTCCAAGTTCTTCGAGGAGATCCATACCGTGCTCGATCGGGAGCCGAACGATCTCATCGATCCGGAGCTTCGCGGGCTCGCGGCCTCGATCGGCCTTCAGAAGGGCAAGGCCTTCGATCCGGACGCGCGAATGAAGGGGATCCTCGAGGACTCCGTCGCCATCGGCAACGCCACGGCGCGGGCGATCTTCCTCCGCCCACGGGATCCCTCGGCGTTCCTCTATCCGGGGCAGCAGTGGTACACGCCTTTCGTCGGTGGCGACTACCGGTGGCTCATCGCGGATGGTGCCGGCGGTCGGAATCTCGATGCCCGGACGCTCTTCTTCTACTGCGCGACCGTGAACACGCCCGCCATGGCCTTGAAGATGCCCGGTGTGGGTTCGCAGTACGCCCTCGTCTCGACTGACTCGGAGGGGGATTACCTCGACGGTTCGAAGAACTACACGCTCCGCATTCCCCCCGACGTGCCGGCGAAGAATTTCTGGTCGTTCGTGGTCTATGACCCGCAGACGCGATCGGAACTGCAGAGCGGGCAGCTCCTGCCGAGCAAGAACAGCGTTCGCGACTCGATGAAGGAGAATGCCGACGGTTCGATCACCCTGTACTTCGGGCCGGAGTCGCCGAAGGGGGTCAACGCCACGAACTGGATCCAGACCGTCCCCGGCAAGGGCTGGTTCGCCCTGCTCCGGCTCTACGGTCCGCTCGAGCCGTGGTTCGAGAAGACCTGGCGTCCCGGCGATCTCGAACTCGTCGATTGAGCCTCGGATCCTGATGCATTGAAAGACAGGCCCGGCGATCCCTCGAGGATCGCCGGGCCTTTCGCGTTCGAGGTGGGCGAACAGGACGGTACACGAGAAAGCCCCCCGTCCGCCGGGGCGGACGAGGGGCCTGTTCGATCCGAGTCATCCGAGTGATCGGGAGACGATCAGCCCTGACGTCGGCGACGTCCGGCGAGGCCGGCGATCGAGAGCAGTGCGATCGCACCCGGGGCCGGGATGGCGCCGACTTCGATCGAGCCGTTGACGTCGTCGTTGTAGGCGAAGTCGACGAGGGTGATCGAGTGGTTGGTGGAATTCGCGTCAACGTCGAGCGTGAACTGCATCCAGCCGTAGTTGAAGTCGATGCCGCCGCCGAAGCCGAAGCCGACGTAGCCGGTTCCGGAGGCGTCGAAGGTGCCTTCGCCGCTGATGTAGTCGTGCATGTTCAGGTTGATGTTCTCGTCACCCTCGCCGAGCGGGAACATCTTGAGCACCGACGTGATGGTTCCGATGTTGTCGCCGGCGGCGAAGTTTCGGGCTTCGAACTCGCTCGCGATCGGAACGAAGAGGCCGGCGCCTTCGTTGAGCGCGGTGACGTAGGTGTAGTCCAGCGGGCCGCCGAGCACGATCCCGAACCGCCACATGTTGTCACCGATGGACACGTCGATCGCGGTGTCGCCGGAATTCACGGTGAGACCGAGGTCGCCGCTGTAGACGATGTCGGCGGAGGCGCCGCCGGCGACGGCGAGCACGGAACTCGCGATGAGGAACTTGTTCATGTCAATCTCCTGATACAAATTGGCCATGGCGATCCGGAGATCGCAACGGCAGTTCGACGAAATGAGATGGCGGAGACCCTTTCCCACGCCCTCTCCTGAAGATCAGAAATTAAGCAATCGAGCCCCCGCATACCAATGAAATCCTCGGATTCATCGGGAATGGGTCTCGTGCATCGCCGTGGTGGACGAGCGGCGCGGCGTCGGGGAAAACCTCAAATCCCTCAATAGTCGATACTTGCAACATGGAAGCAGCCCGTTCGGCATCCTCCCACGGTTCTTCGGCATCCTCACGCGGATGGTGGCTGCTGCTCGCCCCGCTGTCGTTGGTCCTCGCCTGCGAGCGGCTCGCGCCCGAAGCGGGGAAGCCTGAACCGCCGATCCTGGTGTTCGCCGCCTCGAGTCTCGGCGAGATCGTCGAGCGAGCGGCGGAGGACTTCGAGGCGACCTCGGGGGTCGAAGTCCGCGTGCATGTCGCGGGCACGTCCACGATCGGGAGACAGGTGCTCGCCGGGGCGCGTGCCGATGTGTTCATCGCCGCGGATCGAGCCTGGGCCGAAGCGGTCCTCGCCGGACATCCGAGCGCCGTGGACGTCGGTGATCTCGCGGGCAACCGCCTCGTGCTGGTGGGTGGGTCGGAAGCGGATGATTCGATCGATCTCGGGGTTCCGGCACCGCCTGAGGACTGGTCAAGACTGGCGATCGCGGACCCGGCGCATGTGCCCGCCGGTCGATACGCGCGACAGTCGCTGGAATCGATGGGTTGGTGGACGTCGCTCGAGCCACGTCTCGTTCCGACCGCCGACGTTCGCGCCGCGCTTCGGCTGGTCGAGCTCGGCGAGGCGGACGCCGGCGTGGTCTACGAGACCGACGTCGCCGCGTCGACCGGGCTCGGAACACTCGCCACGATCCCTTCGGACCTTCACGATCCGATCGTGTATCCGGTGATTCGACTGGATGATCGTCCGGAGGTTCTGGACTTCGTCGAGCGTCTCTGGAATCCCGATTTCCGGGACGTGCTGCGTCGTCGCGGATTCACGATGAGCCCCGTTCCGAAGGTCGAGACGCGATGATGCTCACGACCGAGGAATGGTCCGCGGTCCTGCTCTCGCTCAAGGTCGCGGGGGTCGCGGTCCTCGCGATGCTGCTGCCCGGCATCGCGTGTGGCTGGCTGCTCGCGCGGCGTCGATTCCCCGGCCGATCGCTGCTGGATGCCCTGATCCACCTGCCGCTGGTGCTGCCGCCGGTCGTCGTCGGCTACCTGTTGCTGCTGTCGGTCGGACGTCGGGGCTGGCTCGGCGGCTGGTTGTACGAACACTTCGGTCTGGATCTCGCGTTCACCTGGAAGGCGGCGGCGATCGCCTCGACGGTGATGGGATTCCCGCTTCTGGTGCGGGCGGTCAGGCTCGCGATCGAGGCGACCGATCCGCGGCTGGAGGCGGCCGCCGCCACGCTCGGGGCCGGTCCGCTGCGGGTCCTCCTCACCGTCACCCTTCCGCTGGCGTTGCCGGGAATCCTCGCGGGAACGGTGCTGGCCTTCGCCCGGAGTCTCGGTGAGTTCGGCGCGACGATCATGGTCGCCGGCAACATCGAGGGCGTGACGCGCACCATTCCGCTCGCGATCTTCAGCGACGTTCAGACGCCCGGCGGCGACGCGTCCGCGATGCGGCTCGTGGTGATCGCGGTCATCGTCTCGTTCCTCGCGCTGCTGGTGTCGGACCTTCTTTCCCGACGTCTCGTGCGACGGTCCGGAGGCGCGTCATGATCGAGGTGGACGTCACGCTGGAACGGCCGGGCTTCCGCCTCGAGGTCGCATTCACGACCTCGGCGACGACGCTCGGGATCTTCGGACCGTCCGGCGCCGGGAAGTCGACGATCCTCGCGATCATCGCGGGGCTGATCCGGCCGGACCGGGGCGTCGTCCGAATCGACGGCCGGACCCTGTTCGACGCCGCGGAAGGGATCGACGTCCGGGTCGATCGTCGTCGCATCGGCATGGTCTTCCAGGATCTCCGACTGCTTCCGCACCTCACGGTGGCGGGGAACCTCCGGTACGGACCGAGGGCTCGCGGGGGTGATCCGGACGATCTGATCGGCCTGCTCGAGCTCGGCCCGCTCCTCGATCGAAACGTCGCCGACCTCTCCGGGGGCGAACGGCAGCGGGTGGCGGTCGGTCGCGCCCTGCTGGTCAGACCCGACCTGGTGCTCCTCGACGAGCCGACGGCGTCGCTCGACGGACGGCTCCGGGCGGAGATCCTCGGACACCTCGAACGCCTTCGGGATCGGACCGGGCGACCGATGATCCAGGTGAGTCATCGTCTCGGCGATCTGCTCCAGCTCACCGAGGAACTGCTCGTGGTCGATGACGGACGCGTGGTCGGGCAGGGGCGGTATCCCGATCTGATCCAGGATGCGACGGTGCTCCCGACCCTTCGTCGCCGCGGCGTGGTCAATCGACTTCAGGGTCGGACGACCGAAGTCGTCGGGGTGGTGAAGATCCCCGACACGGCGATCGAGTTCGTCACTCCCGGGTCGGATCGAGGGCCGGAAGAAGCGATCATCCTCGAATTCGATCCGGCGGACGTCGCCCTCGCACGCCATCGGGTGGAGGGTACGAGCATCGGCAATCAGATCGAGGGCGTGGTGACGCGATGGACCGACGACGGAGCCGGCGTCTTCGTCGAAGTCCGCCTCGGCACCGACGGTCCGACGCTCGCGGCGGAGGTCGGTCGGGAAAGTCTCGCCGCGCTGGGAATCGAGGTCGGTCGGCCGATCGTCTGCCTGCTCAAGCGGCAGGCGATCCGGGTGCGTTGAGTCGTCTCGGGGCCGGCGATCCCGGGTTCGCGGCGCGGGACGACGAGGTCTGGGCCGTATACTCGGAGGTCGCAAGGAGTCCCCACTTGAAGAACCGCCATGCCGCCGTGCTCCTCCTGATGGTGTCGATCGTCGTGGTGATCACCACGCCGTCCATCGCCCAGGACTTCCCCGACGACCACTTCTTCTCCGGGGCCGACCGGCCCGCCGGTCTGAAGTCGCTCGAAGGGAAGGCCGCGCCACCGCTCGCCCTCGATGCGTGGATCGGCGACGAGACCTCGCTCGAGGATCTTCGCGGCAAGGTGGTGGTCGTCGACTTCTGGGCCACCTGGTGCGGGCCGTGCATGGCGGCGATTCCGAAGAACATCGAACTCGTCGAGAAGCACGGGAAGGACGGGCTCGCCTTCATCGGCGTGCACGATTCCCGCAACGGCTGGGATACCGCGGACGCCGTGGTGTCCGAGAAGGGCATCAACTATCCCGTCGCCCGGGATGCGGACGGCGCGAGCGTCAAGGCCTACAACCTCGGCTTCTGGCCGACCTACGTGGTGATCGACCGTCAGGGCGTGGTGCGCGCCGCCGGACTGCTGCCCGACAAGGTCGGCTCGGTGGTGGAGACGTTGCTCGCCGAGCCGGGCGGTGGTGGGGGCGGCACCTCGGGGAAGGCGGAGTTCCCGATCGACTGGTACGTCGGCGGTTCGAAACGACTGCCGGGGCTCGCCCGCACCGAAGGTCGACCGGCGCCCGAATTCAAGGCGGAGGAGTGGATCGGAACGCCGCTCGAGCCCGACGCGATGGAAGGCCGGGTCACGGTGCTTCGGTTCGTCTCCCCGATCAGTCGTCGGGTCCGGACCGAGATGCCGGCGTGGCGCAGCACGACCGAGCGCCTCGCGCCGCAGGGTGTGGCCTTCGTCGGCGTCTGCGACCACCTCGCGGACTGGAAACGGATGCGGTCGATGTTCGGCGAGGCCGGACCCCCGTTCCCGATCGCCCGTGATCTTCCGCCGGAGGAGGCCGGGCCGCCGCTCGGTCGACTGGCGACGACCTACGGCGTCCGTCGCTGGCCGACCACCGTGGTCATCGACCGCAACGGTCGGGTCCGGGCCGCGGGGATCGAAGATGCCCGCGTCGCGGAGGTGGTCGGACGACTTCTCGCGGAACCCATCGAAGCGCCCGCCGGCGATTCCTGACCATCGCGTCGATCCCTCCGGCACGAACCCCGAACCAGCAAGGGCCTCCTCAAGCAATGAACGATTCCAACGCCACCACCGACGCATCGACCGCCGCCGGCGAGGCCTTCGCCCGCACCGTCTCGTCGAGCGTCGCTCGCACCGTCGTGGGTCAGGAGGTGGTGGTGGAGCGGATCCTCATCGCCCTGCTCACCGGTGGTCATCTTCTTCTCGAAGGCGTCCCGGGCATCGCGAAGACCCTGCTCGTGCAGGCGGTGGGGCGGGCGATCGACCTCGAGTTCAAGCGGATCCAGTTCACGATCGACCTGCTTCCCTCGGACATCGTCGGTTCGGAGATCCTCGATCCGGAATCCGGTCGATTCAGGATCCACAAGGGGCCGGCCTTCACGAACCTGCTGCTCGCGGACGAGATCAACCGGGCGTCGCCGAAGGTGCAGTCCGCGCTGCTGGAGGCGATGCAGGAACGGCGGGTCTCGATCGGCGACACCACCCACGATCTTCCCGCCCCGTTCCTGGTGATCGCGACGCAGAACCCCGTCGAGCAGGCGGGGACCTTCGAACTGCCGGAGGCCCAGCTCGACCGGTTCATGCTCCGGCATCGACTGGACTATCCGACCTTCGACCAGGAGGCGGAGGTGGTGCGACGCGGGCTCCAGTTGAAACTGAAGCGACAGGGCGACGGCGCGGTGCCGATGTCCGCGTTCGACGCGATCGACGAGTCGAGTCCGTACCACGTCCGCGATCTGACGCAGGCGATGGAACGGGTCCTCGAGGTCCACGTGAGCGACGTCTTCGTCCGCGACTGCGTCGAACTGGTCACCCTGACCCGCAGCCACCCGGATCTCGAACTCGGATGCTCGCCCCGGGCGGCGATCGCCCTCGTGAACGCGTCCCGGGCCCGTGCCTTCATTCATGGCCGCGACTACGCGGTCCCCGAGGACTTTCTCGCCCTCGCCGAGGACGTGGTCCTGCACCGCATCCGGCTCAACTACGAGGCGCTCGCGGAAGGCCGACGCGGCGAGGACGTGCTTCGCGAGATCCTGGCGAACCTCGCCTGATGTCGATCGGGCTCGACCATCCCGGTCCGACGCTCGGCCCGCCCGAGGAACTCGCCCACGGCGATTTCGAGATGGTGGTGCGCCGACTCGCCGACGACCTCGCCTTCGGCACCGACACCTCGCTGTTCACGGGTTCGGGCCTCGAATACGCCCAGTCCCGTCCCTACGAACCGGGCGATCCCGTCAAGCAGATCGACTGGCGGATGTCGGCCCGGACCAGCCGCACCTACGTCAAGGAGTACGAGGCGCTCAAGCGGGTCGACGTGAACATCGTGGTCGACACCTCCGCGTCGATGGCCGTCGGCTCCACGCGGATCACCAAGCAGGATCTCGCGATCTGGCTGGCCTCCGCGATCGGGGTGCTCGCCCAGCGACGCTTGAGTCCCTGCTCGGTGATCGGCGGCGGCGACCGTCGGACCCGCGTCGAACCCAGCCTGCTGCGTTCCGATCTCTGGCAGGGGATCGAACCGCTTCGCGCGGGCCGGGTCGACGAGACCACGCGAGTCGGTGAACGGATGCGTGAACTCATGGCCCGGGCCCGGCGGGCCAGCATGGTCGTGGTGCTCAGCGACCTCCACGACCTCGACGCCGTCGACGCGATCAGGCAGGCGGCCCAGCGCCACGACGTGGTGGTGCTTCGTCTTCGGGACCCGGCGGAACGGGACCGGCTTCGCGCCGGGTTCATCCGCGGCCGCGAGGCGGAGACCGGCCGTGGCTTCGTCGGAACCGGCCGCACCCGCTGGCGGAACGGCGGCACCGGGGAGGACGCCGAGGACGTCGGCCGCCGGCTGGCGCGGGCCGGTGCCGGATTCCTGATGCTGGACGTCGATCGACCGGTGCTGCCACCGCTTCGGCATTTCCTGGCCGCACGGGCGGGGACGGGCGGGGGTCGCGCATGAGTCGACGACCCTGCATGCCGCGGCGTCGAGGCTTGATGCCGGTGTTGCCGCTCCTCGTGGCGTCGGCCTTCACGACGCCGAACACCGCAACGGCATCGCCCGCGGTGGACGGTGAGCCCGCGACCCGGGGCATCACCGGTCGGATCGTCGTCGAGAGCGAGCATGGTCACGTGCGGGGACGGCCCGACCTCGATCTCGACTCCTCGATCCTGGTCCGGGTCGCGGATCGAGATCGGGCCGACGATGGACGGGCGATCACCGAACTGGAATTCATCGGCGTGGACGCCGGCGTCTTCGATCTCCGGGAATCGCTCGTCTTCGACGATGGCGGTTCGATCGATCGCATGCCCCCGTTGACGATCGAGATCGTCTCGAACCTCGCGACCGACGCGCCGAGCGACGTCTTCCTCGCCGAGGCGCCGCCTGCGAGCATCGTCGGCGGCTACCGCAAGTTGCTCGTCGTCGTCGCGGTGGTCTGGATCCTGGTGCCGGTCGCGGTGATGATCCGTCGGCGGCTTCGTCGTCCGCCGCCACCGCCAGTCGCCCCGACGCCGCCCACCGTGTTCGACCGACTGGAACCACTCGTGCGTCGTGCCGTCGATCGCGAACTCACCATCGAAGAACGAGGTCGCCTCGAACTCCTGCTCTTCGCCCACTGGAGCGGGCGACTCGGACTCGCG
>JAQWJM010000116.1:0-3677 GCA_029248335.1 Phycisphaerales bacterium | reverse complement strand
AAGGCAGGTCCCGGTAGGATCGGAGCCGATCCACCCATGCGCCCCCTCGCCCTCTCAGAACATCGCGTGATCCGATTGGTGGTGCTCTGCGCGTTGTACGTCGCGCAGGGCGTCCCCTTCGGGTTCCTCACCGTCACCCTCGCCGCGGCGATGGCGGCGAACGGCGCAGAGACCGAGGCGATCGCCTCGGTGTTCGCCCTCGGCACGATCCCCTGGGCGTTCAAGTGGGTGTGGGGTCCGTTCGTCGATCGCTTCGGCAATTCGCGCTGGGGTCGACGCCGCCCGTGGATCCTCGTCGCTCAGGCCGGCATGATCGGGACCCTCGTCGCGATGGCGATGATGCCCGACCCCGTCGCCGACCTTCAGACGCTCGGCACGCTGGTGGTCCTGCACAACATCTTCAACAGCCTGCAGGACGTCTGCGTCGACGCGATGGCGATCGACCTCCTTCCGCCCGAGGATCGCGGCAAGGCCAGCGGCCTGATGTACGGCGCGAAGTACGGCGGCACCGCGATCGGTGGCGGAGGCCTGTCGATTCTCGCCGGGCTGGGCGGCATGCCGATCGCCTACGTCGGCATGATCGCGGTCATCGGCGGGATCGCCCTGCTTCCGTTGCTCACGATCGAGAAGCCCGGCGACCTGCTTTTTCCGTGGTCGAAGCCGAGCGAACCGCCGGTCGCCCCGACCGCGGACCACGAGGCGGCCGCCGAACTCGAGGCCAGACCGCGATCGACGATCGCCCTCCTCAAGGACCTCGGGGGTGCGTTCACGGTGCCGGCCGCCATCGTCACCGCGGTGGTCGCCTTGCTCGCGACCGCGGCCAGCGGCCTGCTGAGTCCGATCGCCACGAACCTCTTCGTCGCCGACCTCGGCTGGTCGCAGGAGGAGTACGGCGCCGCGACCGGTGGTGCGGCGGTGTTCGCCGGACTCGCCGGTGCGGTGCTCGGTGGTTTCCTCGCGGATCTCGTCGGCCCACGGCGGATCTTCGCCACCTGCAGCCTGATTCTCGCCGCCCTCTTCGCGGTCTTCGGTCTCGGGGACGTGTTCTGGGAGAACCGGACCCTCGTCTGGACCTATCTCATCTTCGAATCGGCGCTCGCCGGCTGCCTCAACGCGGCGTTCTTCGCGATCTGCTTCGGGGTCTGTCGGCCGTCGATCGCCGCCACCCAGTTCACCGCCTACATGGCCCTGATGAACCTGGGGGTGAGCGGCGTGTACATGCTCAGTGGCCCGCTGGAGGACCGATACGGTGTCCAGGGCACCTATCTGATCGGGGCCGCGATGCAGTTCAGCGTGGTCCTTCTGGTCCCGTTCACCCTTGTTCTTCGTCGAAAAACGGCGATTTGAGCCCGTAAACGAACGCTTCCGGTCCGATCGACGTTGAAGTACTACAATGGTCCTCCCGGCTCGAAGTCCCCTGAGCCGGTTCGAGGCGACCGCCACCGAGTGTCCGCATCCACGCGGATCCGTGCAAAGCCGGTCGCTGACACATTCGAGTTGCCCGCCTCCGATCCCGGAGGCCCCGATACCAGGGTGACACCACGACCCCGTGGCCGGGAGCATCGCTCCCAGACGCCACCGAGCCGAGGAGATCGCACCGCCATGATCCAGGAACAGAGAAACGACGCCACCCTCGATCTGATCGACTTCGATCAGCCCCAGCGGTTCAAGGCGATCACCAAGTCCAACGTCGCCTCCACCCCGGAATGGGAAGGCCTCGACCCCGATCTGCGGGCCGGCATCGAAGTCGTTTCCGCCGTCCTTCCCTTCCGTACCAATCAGTACGTGATGGAGGAGTTGATCGACTGGAACGCGGTTCCCGACGATCCGATCTTCCGGCTCACCTTCCCTCACAAGGACATGCTCTCCAACGAGCAGTTCGAGCGAATCCGCGAGCTGCAGGCATCGGGCGAGAAGGCCGAACTCGACGCCGCCGTCCGGGAGATCCAGCTGGAGCTCAACCCGCATCCCGCGGGCCAGATGACGCACAACGTGCCGACCGTCGCCGGTGAGCCGGTGCCGGGAATCCAGCACAAGTACGACCAGACCACCCTGTTCTTCCCCGCTCACGGCCAGACCTGCCACGCCTACTGCACCTTCTGCTTCCGATGGGCCCAGTTCGTCGGCCTCGACGACATGAAGTTCGCGAACAAGGACGTGGATCAGCTGGCGGGCTACCTCGCCGAGCATCCCGAGATCACCGACGTGCTCTTCACCGGCGGCGACCCGATGGTGATGAAGTCGAAGATCTTCGCGCGGTACATCGACCGCATCCTCGAAGATCCGAAGCTCGCGCACATCCAGACCATCCGCATCGGCACCAAGAGCGTCGCCTACTGGCCCCAGCGATACGTCACGGACGCGGACGCGGGCGAACTGCTCGACGTCTTCCGACGGATCATCGCGAGCGGTCGGACGGTCGCGATCATGGGCCACTATTCGCATCCCGTCGAACTCTCGACGCCGATCGCCCAGGAGGCGATCCGGCGGATCCGCGAGACCGGCGCGAACATCCGCATGCAGAGCCCGCTCATCCGACACGTCAACGACGACCCGGAGGTGTGGACCGAGATGTGGAACACCGGCGTCCGCCTCGGCCTGATCCCCTACTACTTCTTCGTCGAACGCGACACCGGCGCCCGCGGATACTTCGAGACCCCGCTCGCCGAATGCCACGAGATCTTCGTCGAGGCGTTCTCCAAGGTCAGCGGCATCGCCCGAACCGTCCGAGGCCCGTCGATGTCGGCGTTCCCGGGCAAGGTGCACATCCTCGGCGTCCGCGACGTCGGCGGCCAGAAGGCGTTCGTCCTCGAATACCTGCAGTGCCGTCGCGGCGAACTGGTGCGTCAGCCGTTCTTCGCGAAGTACGACCCCGAGGCGACCTGGTTCGACACCCTCGAACCGCTCACCGAAGCGGATGCCGCGTTCTTCCCCGGCAACTGGCCGGACGCCGCGGACGAGACGCCCGGAACCGTTCCGCTCACCGTCGGTTCCGCATCCTGAAGCGATGCGTCGCATGACATCCAACGCCCGGTGCCTCGCTCGGATTCCGACGAGGCACCGGGCGTTTTCACGTGCTGGATCATGACCTTCGTGTTCACGCCGACGACCACCGCTCGACGGTGACGGTGACGGTTCTTCGGCGGGCTCCGGAACCAGTCGCCCGAAGACAGATCCAGACCGATCCTGACCGATCCCGACCGATCGCTCGACGCAGGTGCCCGCGTCCAGCAGCGGCGTTCCATCGATCGACGACGGCGGTGAGGATTCGAAGCACGAAGGCGTCAGCCTCGTCACCCCCGGCGGCGTCGCACGTCCGCCACCGACCTCGTTGATGCCGGTCTCGAAGCTCGTGATCCGGCCCGGGATCTCGATTCCGGAGGACGACGCCCGCCCTGCACATCTCGTTCGGTCAGGGAGCCTTCGGCGTCAGGGTCCGTTCGTAGAACCCCTCGAGATCGCGATCGAGCTTCAATCGACTCGGATCATGCACGTACATCATGTGTCCCGCCGGGTAGTAGGCGCGTTCGATGCGATCGCGATCGTCCGGTTCGAGTTCGAGGTGGTCGAAGACCCAGTCCGCCGCGAAGGGCGGCGTGGCCATGTCGTACCAGCCGCCGGCGTGGAAGACGCGGAGTCCGGGATTCCGCACCATCGCGCTGCGAAGGTTGGACGCG
>JAQWJM010000182.1:0-35708 GCA_029248335.1 Phycisphaerales bacterium | reverse complement strand
TGGTGGTTCCGGTCGGGTTCAGCGTGATTCGTCGGGCACGGTGCGCCGGCGACTCCGGCGGGGGGGCAGTGTAGACGCCCCTCGGGTCGAGATGGGAAGGTTCGCCTGCTAGGCTTGTCCGGATGCGACACGACGGGCTTGAACGACTGGTCGACGCGAATGCCAACCGCGTTCGTGAAGGACTCCGGACCCTCGAGGATCTGGCTCGTTTCGTCATGGACGCACCGGAGACCGCCCGGGATCTGAAGGGCGTCCGGCACGAAGTCACCGCCGCCGCGGATCGACTGCTCGGACCGACCTCGATGGCTCGGGACACCGCGGGCGACGTGGGAACCACGAATTCGACGGCCGGCGAACTGGCCCGCCCCGGACTGGTCGCGGTCGCGGAGGCCGCGGGTGGCCGGGTCGCCGAGGGATGTCGATCGCTGGAGGAGGCCGCCAAGGTGCTCGACGCGGGTGGCCGGATCGCGACCGCGATCCAATCCGCCCGCTACGCGGCGTACGACCTCGCGTCGGTGGTGACCGTCGCACTCTCCCGGGGACGCCCCTCGGGCTGGCGGGTGCAGGTCCTGCTCACCGAATCCGTCTGCCGGCGACCCTGGGCGGAGGTTCTGGAGGCGGTGATCGCCGGCGGTGCCGATGCGATCCAGGTGCGGGAGAAGCACCTCGAGCCGACGGCCCTGGTCGACCGGGTTCGGGCCGTGATCGAGATCGCCCGCCCCGCCGGGATCCCGGTGGTGGTCAACGATCGAGCGGACGTGGCGGTCGCCGCCGCGGCGGACGGCGTCCACCTCGGCCAGGACGACCTCCCGGTCGAGGCGGCGCGACGCGTCGTCGGCGGGCTCGCCCTGATCGGCGGGAGCGCCCACGATCTCGACGAGGCCCGTCGGAATCACGAGGCCGGCTGTGACTACTGCGGCATGGGCCGGTTCGCGGCGAGCACCACCAAGCCCGACGTCGTCGCGGGCGGGCCCGCCCTCGTTCGGGCGATGTCGGCGACCTTCCCGGAATGGCCGCAACTCGCCATCGGCGGGATCGGACCCGACAACATCGACCAGGTCGTCGCCGCGGGCGGCGTCGCGATCGCGGTGTGCGAAGCGGCCTGCGACGCCGACGATCCGGCCGCGGTGGTGGCGGACCTGCGGAACCGGCTCCAGCAGGCGTCGGAATCGACCGCCGACGCCGAGGTGTCCCCGTGATCGAGGACGTCGAATTCACGTTGTGCGGAACCGGAACGTCGAGCGGCATCCCGATCATCGGATGCGACTGCAGCGTGTGCTCGAGCGAGGATTTTCGCGATCGACGGACCCGATGCGGCGCCGCGATCCGGTTCCGGGATCCCGAAGGCGATGCCCGCATGATCCTGCTCGATTGCCCGCCCGACCACCGGGAGCACGCCCTGCGACTCGGCTTGAACCGGTGCGACGCGATCTTCTTCACCCACAACCACGTCGACCACACCTTCGGGCTCGACGACGTCCGCCGGTACAACGCGGTCCAGCGATCGCCGATCGAGATCCTCGCCGACCAGCCGACGATCGTGGCGATCGAACGGACCTTCCAGCACATCTTCCGGCCCTTCGACAACGTCAATCCCTCGTTCGTCGCGAGTCTCACGGTGCAGGAGATCGAGCCGGGGACCCCGGTCGATCGCTTCGGACTCCGTTTCGAGCCGCTTCGATTGCTGCACGGTCGGCTCCCGATCCTCGGATTCCGGATCGAGGCCCTCGACGCCGACGGGGCGATCGCGGCGGATCAGCCCGGACCCTTCCCGCTCGCCTACTGCACGGACGTCTCGGGAATCCCGCCCGAGACCTGGCCACGGCTCGCGGGGCTCCGGACGCTGGTGCTCGACATGCTCCGCCCCAAGGCCCATCCGACCCATTTCACGGTCGATCAGGCGATCGAGACGGCGGGCCGGATCGGGGCCGATTCGACCTGGTTCATCCACATGTCGCACGAGATCCGCCATGCGGCGGTCGCCCCGGGCCTTCCCGCGGGGATGAATCTGGCCTGGGATGGCGTCCAGCTGGGCTGATCGGCTCGGGGCGCGTGGCGGGCGGCGGCCTCGTTCTGTAGACTTTCCATCCTCTTATGGCACAAATCCGCGAAATCAAGCAGCGCATGGTCGCCGTCGGCACGATCCAACGGATCACCAAGACCATGCAGATGATCGCCACCGCCAAGTTCACCGCGGCGGTACAGCGCACCAAGGCCACCCAGCCCTATACGGAGAAGATCCGTGAGCTGGTGGCGGCGGTCTGCAGCGATCCTTCCGAACTCGACCACCCGCTGGTGGGCGGCGACCGCGCGGCTTCCGGCCGGGAACTGATGCTGGTCATCGGCTCCGACCGTGGCTTCTGTGGTGCGTTCAACTCGAACGTGCTTCGAAAGTCGCTTCGCTTCCACCGCGAGAAGGTCAAGTCCGGCACCAAGGTCACGATCGAGACCAGCGGCAAGAAGGCGTCGAACTTCTTCAAGTTCGCCAACGTCCCGGTCGCCGAGGCGCACGCCATCGGCGACAAGCCGGACTTCGACGAGGTCGCGGCGATCGCCGACCGGTTCATGGATCTCTTCGTGGCCGGCGAGGTCGACGCGGTTCACGTCGCCTACATGCGATTCGAGAGCAACTCGCGTCAGATCCCCGAGATCCAGCAGCTGCTTCCGCTCGAAGCGCCCACCGGCGACGACGCGGGCGCCGAATCCTCGATGTACGAGTTCACGCCCGACGAGGCGTCGCTCCTCAACGACCTGCTGCCCCGCGCCGTCCGGACTTCGCTCTTCCAGTCGTTCAACGATGCGGTGGTGAGCGAGCAGATCATGCGGATGATCGCGATGAAGGCCGCGACCGACAACGCCGCGGGCCTCGGTCGCACGCTGAAGCGGGACTACAACCGCGCCCGGCAGGCGAAGATCACCACGGAACTCACCGAGATCGTCTCCGGCGCCGCCGCGCTGGCCTGATCGATCATCGACGACGTCTTGTGAATCGGCCTCGAACCGTGACCTGTGTCGCGACTCGAGGCCGGTTTTCCTGGGGCGGCCGGAGGATCCCGGTCGGCCTCATTCGGCGGCCGAGTCCGGATCCGTTCCGTCGACGTCGTTGCCGTCCTTCGCCCACTGCAGCAGGCCACCCCGCAGGGTGTAGACGTCCTTGATCCCCAGTTCGATCAACCGCTTGCTGGCGGCGTCGGCGAGGATGTCCTGGTAGTCGGTGCCGTACACGATCACCGGATTGCGGTCCTTGAGGGCCACCAGCGAGTCATTCTCGAAATCCCCGCTCCCGAAGTAGAGATTGATCGCGGACGGGATGTGGGCCGTGTCGAAGTTGGCGGGAGACCTCGGATCGACCCAGGCCGCTCGCGCGTCGGAACTGAAGAGACCACCGCCGCCCTTCGCCGCCAGGTTCACCGCCTCGGCGGGCGTCACGGGCTGGAGATCCCGATCACTGGTCTTCTGGGTGCAGCCGCACGCGCCGGCGAGGGCGAGGAAGGAGGCGAGAATCACGGGGGCGGAGGGGGTGGGTCGCATGGGAGGTTCCGAATTGGTGTCGATCACGGGTCGCGGGCAGAATACGGGATAACCTGCATCGGCAGGTTCGCGATGTGCGGATCCGCCGTCCTCCGCCCGACCGCCTTCCTGGAATCGCCGATGCGTCGTCCCATGTCGTTCGAGCTTCTCGCTCTCGTGCTCTCCCTCCTCATCGGCGGGAACGCCTTCGCCCAGTTCGGGGCCGACGCCCCCGCCGACGGGAACCGGCTCGTCCAGATCGACGCGGTCTTCCCGACGGCGAAGATCGTTCCGGGGCGGACCGCGCTGCTCGGCGTCCGATTCCGCATCGCACCCAAGTGGCACATCTACTGGCGGAATCCCGGGGAAAGCGGCACGGAACCTCGGATCAAGCTCGAGCTTCCGAACGGTTTCAAGGCGGGTCCCGTGGTCTGGCCGCGGCCCGTGATCCACGCGAGCGAGTGGGAGACCACCTTCGGCTACGACGGCGAGGCGATGCTCTTCGTCCCGATCACCGCACCGCCCGAGATCGAGGCGAAGACGGTCCGGATCGGCATCGAGGCGGACTGGCTCGTCTGCAAGGAGATGTGCCTGATGGGCGCTGGAAAGACGTCGATCGAACTCGCGGTCGCCGCGCCGGACGAGAAGATCGCCCCCGAAACCGCCGATCCGACCTCGGCCTACGCGCGTGGACTGGCGCTGATTCCGACGCCCCTCGAGAAAGCACGCGGGACGATCGCGCAACTGGTTCTGGCGGACGGCCGCCCGGCGCTCCGGATCGAGGGGCCCACCGGCGGGGCCGAGAAGATCACCTTCATCCCGGATCTGACGCCCGGCGTCACGCTGCGAAACGGGGTCTTCGTGCCGGCCACGATCGCCGGCGACCGCTATCGCATCCTGGTGCCGCTGGAGATCAAACCGGGCAATTCGGCGGGGAAGGCACTGGAAGTCGCCGGACTCGTTCTTTTCGGCAATAACCGGCTCGACCCGGCCGTTGAAATCAGGATTCCGCTGAAGCCATGATCAGATCAGATCGGATCAGATCGGATCTGATCTGACTGGTCAATGACCTCCGAATCCGAGTTCGCCGATCGGCGAACATGAACCCCGAGCACCAGGCTCCATTCACGTATTATCCGCGCATTCCGAGCGTCGAAGCCTCGGATCGCCAGCCCACCAGGGGCTCCAACCTTCAGGAGACCGAAACATGCGTCCGACCCGTACTCTTCTCGCCTCTCTCGGCCTCGCCGCCGCCGGTCTCGTGGCCGCCGCGACCGCGACCACCATCGCCGCCCCGGTCACCATGGAAGCCGTTTCCGCCAAGGCTGCGAAGGTCGGCGAGACCGCGCCCGCCTTCAAGCTCATGGACCTCGACGGCAAGGAGCACACGCTCGCCGACTTCAAGGGCAAGACCGTGGTCCTCGAGTGGTTCTCCTCGAAGTGTCCGTGGTCCGGCTCCAAGAGCGGCAACAGCATCCACAGCACCGGGCAGGTCACCAAGATGATGACCGAGTTGAAGAAGGCCGACCCGAACGTGGTCTACCTCGCGATCGACTCGACCGCCCGCGGCATGTCCCGTGACGCCGTGATCAGCGCCGACAAGAAGGCGGTCGCAAGCATGAAGATCGCCAGCCCGGTGCTGGTCGACTTCGACGGCAAGACCGGCAAGGCCTATGGCGCGAAGACGACGCCCCACATGTTCGTCATCGACGGCATGGGCAAGCTCCGCTACTCGGGCGCACTCGGCGACCGGAAGAGCAAGAACTACGTGCTTGACGCGGTCACCGCGATCAAGAACGGGAGCACGGTGAGCCCCAGCGAGACCCGTCCCTACGGGTGCGGCGTCAAGTACGCCAAGCGTTGATCGCCGGAACCAGGCGCGCGTGAACGACGAAACGGGCGGGCCCTGCGGCCCGCCCGTTTTCTTTTTATCCGTGTTCGAGGTTCGCGTCGATCGCGGACCCGGGTCAGCCCAGGTTGACCGGCATCACCACGTAGGTGAAGTCGCCGCCGACCTTGATGACGCCCGGCTTGTTCGGCGCCTTGAGTTCGATGAGGATCGTCTCGGAGTCGGCGTGCTTCAGGCCCTCGGTGAGGTAGCTGGGGTTGAATCCGATCTCGATCGGATCACCCGCGTAGGCCTCGGATTCGACCTTGATCTCGGCTTCGCCCATCTCCGGAGCCCGGCTGGACAGGGTGAGCCCGTCTTCGGCGAATGCGAGGCGGACACCCTTGCTCTCTTCGTTGGTGAGCAGGGCGGCCCGCCGGACCGCCGAGGCGAGTTCGACGGTCTTGAAGTTGACCTTCTTGTCCTGGTCCTTCGGGATCACGTCTTCGAACGGCGGGAACGAACCCTCGACCAGATTGCTGGACAGCACGGGTGCCGCGGGGCCGGAGCCGACCTGGAACAGGATCTGGTTGCGGTCGCGACGCACTCGAACCGGCTCGTCGGGATCGTTCATCAGACGGTTGAGGACATTCAGGGCCTTGGTGGGCACGATCGAGGTGAGGTCCTCCTCGGCGCTCGTCACGCATTCGCCTCGGGCCACCGCAAGCCGACGACCGTCGGTCGCGACGAGCCGGAGGTTGCGTCCGGTGCGTTCGATCAGGACGCCGTTGATCGCGTAGCGGCTGTTCTCGACGGCGGTGGCGAAGACGGTCCGGCCGATGAGCCGGCGAAGCGTCCCTGCACCCATTTCGAACTCGTGCTCGTCCTCGAAGGTCGGGACGCCGGGGAACTCCTCCGGATCGAAGCCGAAGACCTTGAACTTGGAGTCGCGGCCGGTGATGGTCGCGATGTTCTTGGAGACCTCGATCGAGAGCGAGTCGTCCGAACTCGCCCGGACGATCTGGTTGAGCTTGTCGGCGGGGATCAGCGCGACGCCTTCCTCACGCACATCGACTTCGGCGACCCCGAGCAGCAGGCCGATCTCGGTGTCGGTGGCGGAGATGTGCAGCAGCCCGTCCTTCGCCTCGAGCTTGAGGCAGAGCAGGACCGGCGCGGGGGTGCGACTGATGACCACGCTTCCAGCGATGGCGAGGGCTTCGGCGAGGGCATCACGACTGCAGACGAGCTTCATGAGCGGATTCCGGGAGGAGGGGTCGGTACGGAACGGTGGCCGACCAGGATCGTGTTCCACCGGTTCGACACGGCGGCACGAGTGCCACCGGAGCCGGATCAGCGGGAAAAACGATTGTAGCGGTTTCCGACCGTTTTCCGCCCTTCAGCCACGAGGGATGGTGGTTGGTGGACGGAATGTCGCTTTCGGAGGTGTTTCGCCCCTCTTCGAGGGTAAATCGCGGCCACGGGTCCGTCTCGGGTCGGGCAGGTCCTGCCGGACGAATCCCGGCCGGGCGTTCGGTCGAACTCCCAGTGCCAGCTGCCTCCCCGGTCCGACCCGATTCGGATCGGTCTCCAAGGGATAGACTCGAACCATGTTGATTTTGTACCGCTCGGTCCGCTGGGTCAATTCGGTCTACCCGGTCGCGGTGTTCTTCACCTACCTCACCATCGCCCTCGCGACCTTCGCGGTCTGCTTTCTGATGCCCGTGATCGGAGTGCTGTCGCTGGTGTTCTCGCTGCTCTCGCTGGTGCCGATCGTCTTCGCCTGGAAGGTGCTTCAGGCGGGCGAGCGATGGCTCGTCCGGAGCTCGATCCGCCGGCGCCGATGCCCCTCCTGCGGCGAGGAGCTGGCTGAACTCGATGGCGTCGACTGTTTCAGTTGTGGGGCGGCGTACGACGCCGGCGGCGACCGAGTGGTCGCCTGAGCGAAGTCCGACGGCCTCGGCATCCGTGATGGTCCCGCCGTCGGGAATCAGTCCACGCTGAAAGCGCCGGCGACGGCACGGACCTCGTCGGCAAGACCCTCGTTTCCGATCGTGAGCAGGATCCCGCCCGCCGGCTCGACCTCGACGAGGACCGGGGCCTGAGTGGCTGCGATGGAGATTCCCTGGGCCAATTCCTCGCCCTCGCGAAGGACCACCTCGACCACCGCTCGGAGCAGATGCAGGTCGCGGGGCTCGCAGACCAGTGGATCGCGGGTGTTCATCTCGATCGACGCCTCGGAGTCGATCGAAATCCACTGCTCGTTTTCGGCCAACACCGGTGTGACGAGGTCGAAGACCGGCCGCCACTTCGCGATGGGAAGGATGAGCAGCGGCGCAAGATGCAGCTTGTGAAGAATGTGCTCGAGGACCTCGCCCGCCTTTTTGCGGGGGACTTCGAGCAATTCGGCGTCCTCGACGTCCAGATCGTGGCCATCGCGGCTGGAAAAGACCGTCCGATGGGCCTTTCGCCGTTCGTCGTAGTCGATCTGAAGGAACTCGATGTCGGTGGGGGACTCGCCGCCCAGCGTCACCACTTCTTCACTGGAGAGTGTCTTCCAGGCGCGGTCGAATTGCAGGAATTCCAACGGAGTCTCCTTGGGTACGAGGCGGGGACAGTCTATCCCCTCCGGAGCGGGCGGCCAATGGGGTGGATACGGAAGATTTCCGGAAGCGGTTAAGATGCCGGCATGAGGACGGTTCTCTTCATCTGCACTGGAAACACCTGCCGTTCGCCGCTGGCGGAAGGCATCGCGCGGGAGATGATCGGCGCAGGTCGGGTGGAGGGCGTCGAGCCCGACCTCTTCGTGGCGTCCGCGGGCGTCCACGCCGAGGACGGGGTCCCGACCTCGCCCGAGTCGATCGACGCCCTCGAGCGGCGGGGAATCGAGTTTCACGGGACCTCCACGGGTCTGACTCGGGAGATGGTCGACGCCGCCGATCTGGTCCTTGGGATGACGCGATCCCACGTCGAGGTCGCCAGGGCAATCGCACCCGGTACGTCCACCCCGATCGAACGACTGGACCCGGCGGGCGACATCGACGATCCATTCGGCCAGTCCCAGACCGTCTACGACCGAGTCGCCTCCAGAATCGAGGCGGTGATCCCCGACCGGCTCCACAGCCTGCTCGCCACGACCTGAACCCGAAGCAGCCGGCCCGTCCATCGGTCCGGCCTCGCCAGAGAAGGGACGCCCCAATGAGAATCGGCCTGGGATGTGATCACAGAGGACGAAAGGCCATCGACGAACTGGTTCCGTACCTGAAAGGCATGGGACACGAAGTCGAGATTCTCGAGCCCGAGACCGCGGACGACCGGGCGTGCGACTACCCCGACAGCGCCTGGCTGGTCGCCAATCGAGTCAGCGATCGAACCGCCGATCGGGGAATCCTGGTCTGTGGTACGGGAATCGGAATGTGCATCGCGGCGAACAAGGTCGATGGCGTCCGAGCGGCGCTGGCGATGGATGAACTGAGTGCGCGGCTCTCCCGGAGTCACAACGACGCCAACGTCCTGTGCATGAGCGCCGACATGCTCGGCCAGACGCTGCTGAAGCGGATCGTCGACACCTGGATGGAGACGCCCTTCGATGGCGGCCGCCACCAGCGACGAATCGAGAAG
This sequence comes from Phycisphaerales bacterium, assembly GCA_029248335.1. Classification (GTDB taxonomy): domain Bacteria; phylum Planctomycetota; class Phycisphaerae; order Phycisphaerales; family SM1A02; genus UBA12014. The sequence goes on along the minus strand of JAQWJM010000182.1, from coordinate 26,752 downwards.
ATCGGGGCGATCGAAAAGGGCCGGGATCCCGCCGCCTCGGCCACCGACTGACCGACCACCCACTGGCTCATCCGTTCAGCGGCGCATCCGTTCCTGCGCCGATCGACTCGTCGTGGCGGTCGGAACCGTTCAGCCGCCGGCCATGCCCGATGCGAATCGCTGGAGGAGTCGAACGCCGAAGCCGCTCGGGCCGGCACCCGTCACGGGGTCCGCGTCGGGACTCGCCATGCCGGCGATGTCGAGGTGGGCCCACGGGACGTCTTCGTCGACGAAGTACGAGAGGAATGCCGCGCCCTGGATGGGGTGGGCGGACCGCTTGGGATTCGAGTTGAGGATGTCCGCGAAGGGTGATCGCATGAACTCGCGATGCTCCTCCCAGAGCGGAAGTCGCCAGACCTTCTCGTTCGCGCCCTGCGACGCGCACTCGACCGCACCGGAGATCCGGTCGTCGTTGGCGAAGAGTCCGGCGCTGAAGTGACCGAGGGCCACGACCACGCCACCGGTGAGCGTCGCGACGTCGACGATGGCGGTCGGCTTGAGCTTGTCGCAGGCGTAGGCGAGGGCGTCGCCGAGGACGAGGCGTCCTTCCGCGTCGGTGTTCGTCACCTCCACGGTGACGCCGTTGTACATGGTGATGATGTCGTCGGGCCGGTACGCCTCGTCGCTCACCATGTTCTCGGCGGCGGGCAGCAGCGCCGTCACCTTGATGCCGAGCTTCGCCTTGGCGATCGCCCGGATCGCACCGAGCACCGCGGCACCGCCGCACATGTCGTACTTCATTCCCCGCATGCCGCCCGAGAGCTTCAGGGAGTAGCCGCCGGTGTCGTAGGTGATCGTCTTGCCGACCAGGACGAGGTGCTCGCCCTTCGCCGCCTTCGAGACCTTCGCGGGCGTGTAATCGAGTCGGACCAGGCAGGGGGGGATGTCGCTCGCCTTGCCGACGTTGTCGATCCCGCCCATCCCGAGTTCCTTGACCTTCTTGTGGTCGAGGATGGTGCACTTCAGGCCGGCGTCGCGGGCGACCTTCCGGGCCTCCTTCGCGATCCAGGTGGGATTGCAGACGTTCGGGGGGGTGGCGGCGACGGTCCGGGCCACGTTGATGCTGTCCGCGAGTTCCAGGCCCGCGTTCATCGCGTTGCGCAGCGGCTTCCGGTCCCAGTCGATTCGGAGCCGGGGATGCGTGGTCACGGTCTTCGCCGCCGTGCCGTCGAACCCGGCGAGCCGCCAGTTGGCGAGGGCGATCCCTTCCGCCATCGCGGCGCCGATCGCGGCGAGCGCTTCGAGATCGTCGCAGTCGCCGCGGGCCACGCATCGAACGGCGTCGATGTCCGTCCGGTCGAGCTGCTTGAGCACCGCGGCGCCGGCCTTGCGGGCCGTGCCGGGGTCGAGGGCCGACCGATCGCCCATGCCGACCACCAGGTGATCGTCCGCGAACACGACCTCACCGACGTCGGCCTTGAAGCCGGGTGTCGCGGCCGCGGTCTGGAGCGCCTTCCGGGAGGTCTTCGGCACGTCGGACGCGGGCTTCGCTTCGAGGTCCTCTCGGAACGCGCCGATGAGCGGACGGGCGGTCTTGACGGTGGCGACGGTGATCTTCTTGAACATTGAATCCTCCTGGTCCGGCCAGCCTACCCGGGTCCCGTCACCTCCGGCGGGAATGCCCCGCCCGGAGAGGACCTATCCTGTCCGCATGGACTACTCGGTCATCGTGATCGGCGGGGGGCACGCGGGCATCGAGGCCGCATGGGCGGCCGCGAACGCCCTCGGATCGACGGGCGGTCGCGTGGCCCTCGTGACCATGGATCCGATGCGACTCGGAACGTTGTCCTGCAATCCCGCGATCGGTGGACTGGCGAAGGGCCAGATCGTCCGGGAGATCGATGCGCTGGGTGGTGTGATGGGGCGGATCGCCGATGCCACGGGCATCATGTTCAAGATGCTGAACACCAGTCGCGGTGCGGCGGTGCGCGGTCCGCGATGCCAGAACGACAAGGAGGCGTATCGCCTCGAGGCCCAGCGGCTGATCGCGGGACATCCGTCGATCGACGTGGTCGCGGGAACCGTCGACGACTTTCTCACCGTCGAACGTGATGGAATGCGAGTCATCGAGGGCGTCCGACTTCCCGCCGGTTCCGGATCGGTGGTCTGGGACGAGACCGGATACCCCTCGACGCCGGACCGGCCGAATCCGGAGGCGGTCGAACTTCGTTCAGGCGCGGTGGTGCTCACCACCGGGACGTTCATGCGGGCGTTGATGCACGTGGGCGACCAACGGTCAGAAGGCGGGCGGATCGGGGAGGGCAGCGCCGTCGGGATCGCGGCGACGCTGCGGGATCTCGGATTCGAACTCGGCCGGCTGAAGACGGGAACGCCACCTCGACTCTCGAAGGCCACGATCGACTGGGACGATCTGCCGCGGCAGGCCGGTGATGCGGTGCCGGTTCCCTTCAGCGATCTCACGGACCGGGCGAGGTTCCCGGTGCTCGAGCAGGTGGAGTGTCGGATCACCGACACCACCGCCGCGATCCACGAACTGATCAGGGACAACCTCCATCTCGCGCCGATGTATTCGGGCGCGATCGACGCGGAGGCCGGGCCTCGCTACTGCCCGAGCATCGAGGACAAGGTCGTCCGGTTCGCCGATCGCGACAGCCACCACGTCTTTCTCGAGCCGGAGACCATCTCGGGCGACTCGATCTACTGCAACGGGATCTCGACGTCGCTGCCGGAAGCGGTGCAGCTCGAGATCGTCCGTGGCATGGCGGGCTGCGGACGGGCGGTCATGCTCAAGCCGGGCTACGCGGTCGAGTACGACATGGTGCGCCCGCACCAGATCGACGCGACCGGGGAGACCAAGTCGATCCGCGGGCTCTTTCTCGCCGGCCAGATCAACGGCACCAGCGGCTACGAGGAGGCCGCGGGCCAGGGGCTGGTCGCCGGGTTGAACGCCGCGCGGGCGACGGTCGGCGACGGCCCGGTCCGGCTCGGCCGCGAACAGGCGTACATCGGGGTGATGATGGACGACCTCGTGACACGGATTCCCCGTGAGCCGTACCGGATGTTCACGAGTCGGGCGGAGCATCGTCTTCGACTCCGACACGACAATCCCGACGAACGACTCACGTCGCTCGGTCGCGACCTCGGACTGGTCGACGATGACCGGTGGGCACGGTGGCGGGCGCGGTCCGGGACGCTCGATTCGATCCGCGCCGCGTTCGGGTCGATCCGTTTCGAAGGACGGACGCTGGAGGAGATCGCGCGGCGACCGGAGTCCACGGCCGAAGGCCTCGCCACGCATCTGCCGCCCGGCACGACCGATCGCATGGACCTCGTGGACCGGGTCCTCAACGACTGTCGCTACGCCTCCTTCGTCGATCGCGCGGACCGCGAAATCCGTCGGCAGCGCGACGCCGAGCACGCTTCGATTCCGTCCGGACTCGACTTCGCGTCCATCGAGGGGCTCCGCCGGGAGGCGGCGGAGGTGCTCGGTACCTTCCGCCCGCGCACGCTCGGGCAGGCCGGCCGCCTGGCGGGGGTCAATCCCGCCGACGTCACCCTCCTCCAGGTCGCGATGCGGCGACATCGGGCCGATCCGGGGGTGGATCCGGGGGTGGGTCCGGGGGCCGATCCGGTCCCTTCGTCGTGAATCGCCGCGGGTTCCCTGCTCGAACCCGGTGACGTGCCGGTTCCCGCAGGTGCCGGCTCGTGGGCGAGGAGTTTCGGAGGTGTGGATGTCGAACCAGAAGCAACCTGATCGTGCGAGCCTCGTCCGCAACCTCGGGCTGGCCGGCTTCGTGTTTCTGCTGCTGCTCTCGCCGCTGGTGTTCGAACTGGTCGCACAGGGGCACAACGCGCCGCTGCACGAGGAACTCGAAGGCCTGACGCAGGCGAGTCTCGAACAGTGCGAACTCGATGATGCGGTGATGGCGGACCTGGTCAGGACGCTCGATCCCCGGATCTTCGACGTCGATCAGTCGGAACCGCCGCGGCTCTGGATCGATCTCGGGGACGGCGAGGCCGCCTTCGACGAAGCGGTGTTTCAGGGGACGATGGACCGATTCCATCCCGATCTCCCCGCGGCCGAACTCGATGCGACGCGGATGCGGGTGAAGGCGCACGTCACGGCGACCAATGAGAAGCAGCGGATCCGGGAGGCGTACTCGTCGACCCGTTCGATGATGCGTCCGGTGTGGTGGGGGCGACCGATTCCGAAGGACTGGCGCTGAGCCGGGGGGAGGGCATCCACGAGCTGGATGTCGTAGCATTGGAGACCGAAAGCCAGCGTAGCTCAGTTGGTAGAGCCACGGTTTTGTAAACCGTAGGTCACCGGTTCGAGTCCGGTCGCTGGCTCTGAACACCCGCCCCCCACCACGAGGGGGCTTTTTCTTTTGCCTGGATGGAGCTCGACTCGACGAGGGCGGTTCGTCGGTGGGTACTCGCCATGAGCCGTTGGTCGATCTTCGCAGTCGGCGCTCGGGTCGATGGTCGATGGTCGCGAGCGCTCGTTTCGTCCGGCCCGTGAGAAGACGTCACGCAACCGCGAAGGTGGGTTTTCGTAGACTGGCGAGCGGAACGTGCGGGACCATCCTCCGCCGACTGGAGCCAGAAATGAAGATTCGACCGGTGATCGTGCTCGCCCTGACCCTCACTGCGGCGGCCGTCGCGGCGCCGCCTCCTCCTGCCACACCCCACGTCGTCTTCGTCGTGGGGGAGGGCGAATATCGCTCGGAGTGGTCGATGCCGGCGCTGGCCGATCTGCTCGAGCGGGAACACGGATTCGAGACCACGGTGCTCGTCGATCGCCGTTTGAACGGTGGGCCCGGCAACGACATCGAAGGTCTCGAAGCGCTGGAGGACGCGGATCTCGCCGTGTTCTACGTTCGATTCCGGCAACTTCCCCAGGACCAGCTCGACCGGATCGCCGAGTTCGTCGAGGGTGGCGGGGCGGTCGTCGGGTTCCGAACCTCGACCCACGCCTTCGACTACCCCGAAGACGATCCGCGGGCCGACCGCTGGAACGACTTCGGTGCGGACGTGCTCGGCGCGCCGTGGAAGTACCACTACGGCCACGATTCCCGAACCGCGGTGACCACGGCCAGGAGCACTGACGAGACGGTGTTGTCCGGCGTGCCCGAGGACTTCGGCGTCCGATCATGGACCTACCACGTCCGCGACGACTTCCCCCCCGACGACGCCACGGTGCTCGCCCTCGGGCGACCGATCGGCCCGGACGACGAGGCGGGCGACGATGAGACGGTCAATCCACTCGCGTGGACGTGGATCCGCCCCGACGGCGGTCGGACCTTCACCACCACGATGGGGCATCCCCGGGACTTTTCGCAGCCGGGCTTCCGGCAGCTCGTGGTGAACGGCATCCACTGGGCGCTCGAGCGGCCGGCCCCGGATGGCGGCGTCGGTGCGTTTCCCCGGTTCAAGGAACGGACCGGCGAGCCGTGGCAGGACATGGACTACGGGCCCTTCCTTTCCGCGGCGATCGAGGTCGATCCCGAAAACATCGCCTCGAAGGGCATCGCGATTCCGTTGAACGACGACGGCTCCACCGCGGCGCTCTTCGACACCGCGGAACTTCGCTGGGCGGCCGGTTGGCAAGGCGACTTCGTGGAGCTTCGCGGCATCGTCTACGACGGCCCGCACGGAACCTGGCCCCGGATCGCGGGCGAGCCAGATTGGATCAATCCCGCCGGACCGGGGATCGAAGCGGAGATCGGCGGCCGCTTCGACGACCCCCGGGCGGTCCCGTTCGGCCCGCTGCCGAAGGACCTCGGGCGTTTCGAGGGACTGGTGGCCGGTGAGGATGGCATCGTTCTTCGCTACACGGTCGGGGACGCGACGGTCCTCGAACGCATGACCGCCGATGATCGCGACGATCTCCTGGTGTGGTCGCGGGAGATCGAAGTCGCCGACGTCGCGGCGCCGTTCGATCTCTCGATCTTCGGGATCGAGGCGGGCGTCACGCTCGATGCCGGGGAGAATCCACGATGGCCGCTCGAGACGAAGGAAGGTCGTCGCGTGGCCGTCGTCAAGGATGACGACGAGGTGATCGGCGCCATTGGCTGGGTGGGTTCGGGCCCGCTGATGTCCGAGCCTCGCGGGGCGGCGAAGGCTGCGGTCATCGGCGGGGCGAATCTCCAGCCGGACCGACTCACCACGAGGATCATGCCGCCGCTCGAGGAGGCCGGTGACGGCCGATTCCGACTCCTCTTCGCGTCACTCGACGAGGATCGGCTTCCCGACTTCCTCGATCGCGTCGACACCGCCGAGCGGGGTGGGGATCTCCAGTCGGTCTGGAACACCGGAAGTCCGAGCCGGTGGACCGAAACGCTCGCCCGCGAGGGCGAACTCGACGTCCGGTTCGGCGAACCCGACGACTCGGTGGAGATCATCAGGCTCGGTCCGGGCGGTGCGACGTTGTCCAACGCGGGCGAACCGGGTTCGACCCCGAAGCTTTTCGGGATGGATGGAATCGAACTCGACGCGAAAAGCGCTCCGATCGACGAGGCGATCATGGTCTTCGAGGATCGTTCCGACCCGCCGCCCGCGCCGATCGCGGGCTGGAACTTCGACGAGGATCCATCCCCGATGATGCAGAACGTGGTGGAGGGTGCCGGGGATCTGCGTCTCGACGGCGTCACCTGGCGGCGTGGGGTGCGGGGCCGGTCCCTCGACTTCGACGGCACGGCGCGAGCGGTCTGGACCGAGGCGGAAGCCATCGATCCGGCGATGACGCCGTTCACGATCTCGGCCTGGATCCACACCACGAAGGACGGCACCATCGCGGCCCGGACGTCGCTCGACGGCGACTGGGCGCCGGGCGGCGCGACCTTCTTCGTGCGCGACGGGCGACTCGCCTGGGACATCGGATGGGTGGGCGCGATCGAGGGCGAGACCGTGGTGGCCGACGGCAAGTGGCGTCACGTGGCGGTGACCTCGAATCCCGAGGGCGGGGAGGTGACGCTCTGGGTCGACGGGGTCGTCGACGCCGAAGGTGTTCTCGCGCCGGAGGGACCGACGCCGGATCACGTGCTCTCGGTCGGCTTCACCAACGACGACTTTCCCGCGGAATCGAGGTTCAGCGGTTATCTCGACGGACTTCGGATCCATCGCGGGGCGCTGGATCGCGCCGCGATCCGCGCGGTGGCGGCCGAGAGCGGCGAGCCCTTCGTCAACGCCCGATCGCTCGAGTTCGACCTGCCCGCGACCTGCGAGATCGTCGACGACCTGGTGGTGACCGTCGTCAGGCCCGGGGATTCACCCGATGGAATCGAAGGGGTCGTCCGAACCTGGAACGGCCCGCGTTCCCGCCTCGCGAACTTCATCGCGGAGCTCGAGGGCGCCGCGGCGGCCCGGGCATCACCCTTCCAGATCGACCGGGTGTCCTGGCCCCGGGACAACCCGTGGGATTCGTGGATGCGGTTCGGTGACTTCGACTTCCTGGAGGACGGGAACGCGGCCGCGATCAGCACCTGGAACGGCGACGTCTGGCGGGTCGACGGGCTCGACGCGGATCTGGATCGTCTCGAATGGCGTCGCATCGCGAGTGGATTGAGCCAGCCGCTCGGACTCGCGACACGTGATGACGAGATTCTCGTCGTCGGACGGGATCAGATCACCCGGCTGGTCGACCTCGACGGCGATCGCGAGACCGATCGCTACGAAGCCTTCAACGTCGACGCGATGAACAGTCCGCACTTCCACGAACCGGCGAGCGGGCTCCAGGTCGGACCGGACGGCTCGCTGTACTACATCAAGGCGGCCCGCCACGCCAAGCTCCCGATCCATCCGCGACACGGGACCTTGATCCGGATCGAGGCGGACGGCGGTGATTCCGAGATCGTCGCGAGCGGTTTCCGCGCCCCCAACGGCGTGGCCGTCGATGCCGACGGCATCGCCTGGGGCTCCGACCAGGAGGGCCACTGGATGCCCGCGAACCGGATCAACCGGATCGAGCCGGGCTCGTTCCACGGCAACAACTGGAGCGGATCGCGGCTCGGGCTCGAACCGCTCGATTCCTACGAACCGCCGCTGCTCTGGATCCACCCGACGGTCGACCGCTCTCCCGCGGCCCAGCTGCGGGTTCCGGACGGGGTCTGGGGTGAGCTCGCGGGACGTCTGCTCGGCGTCTCCTACGGGACCGGCGAGGTCTATCTCATCCTCGAGGACGAGGTCGACGGTGAGCACCAGGGGGCGTTCGTTCCGCTTCCGATCACGTTGCCGACCGGGCTCATGCGGGGGCGATTTCATCCCACGGACGGATCGCTGTACGTCGCGGGGCTCTTCGGCTGGTCGTCGGACCAGACCGATCCCGGCGGCTTCTACCGGATCCGGCGAAGCGAGACTCCGCTCGCGATCCCCACGCGGGTCCACGCCGTGGCGGACGGTCTGGAGATCGACTTCAGTCGCACCGTGACCACGAAGGCCTCCGCGCTCGCCGATGCCTTCGATCTCGAAGGGTGGAACTACCGGTGGTCGAGCGACTACGGTTCGCCGCAGCTCGACGTCCGGACCGGCGAGCCCGGCATCACGACGTTCGACGTCGAGTCGGTCACTCGAAGCGCCGACGGCCGGACGCTGCGGCTGCGGATCCCCGGAATGACGCCCGCGATGCAGATGCATCTCGACTGGCGTCTCAAGTTCGAGGGCATCGGAGCGCATTCCTCGTTCGTCCACTTCACCGTGCATCGGCTCGCCGGCGACGCGGGGTCGTGACGCCGGGAGCCTCGACGGCGTTGCGTCGGGCCGGGGACGAATGAAACGAGCGGTCGGCTTCCGGGGAAGCCGACCGCTCGGTGGTTTCGGTCAGGAGTCCTTCGCGATCAACCGAACGCGGCGAGCAGCATTCCGAAGTCCGCGCCGTTCACGATGCCGTCGGCGTTGAAGTCGCCGGGGCCGTCGACGTCACCCCAGAGGGCGAGGAACAGGCCGATGTCGGCGCCAGTGACGATGCCGTCGCCGTTCAGGTCGTACGGGTTGTCGCCACCACTGCCCGCGGGCACGAAGATGTTCGCGGTGGCGACATCGTCGGTCCTGTAGATCTCGATGTCACCCACGCCGGTTTCCGGGGCGGAATCGGTGACGAACCAGAAGTTGTACTGGGTGCCCCAGCGGATGCTGTTGGCGAGGGGATCCTGTGCGTACTCGGACGTGTACCAGGACACGGCGCCGCCGTTGGAGCTGGTGATCCAGCTGTTCGTCGCGTTCGGATCACCCGAGTGGCTGTTGGTGTCGTGGAAACCGATGTCCGAGACCGTGGTGCCGACCGGGACGGGCACGGAGAAGCCGTTGACCGCATCGCCGGAGTTGTAGTTGTAGATCGCGTACTCGTACCGGTAGGTGCCGTCACCCTGGTCGATCACGTCGCTCGCCACGTGGACCCGGCCGTCGTTGGGGAAATCGATGGCTTCGATGGTGACCGTGTCGCTGTTCTCTTCCCACGCGTAGATGGCGGGATCGCCGATGCTGGTGGGGCCGAAGGTGTCGAGCGGGTAACCGCTCGACGTGATGTTCCCGACACTGAACTCGCGGTAGGACGCGTTGTTCATGTTGTTGCCGGAGTCGGTGTCCTGGTAGTGCAGGTACATCGCATCGACGTAGTACTTGGCGTCGTCGCCCCACACGACCGAGTTGAGGTCGTAGATGCGAACCTGCAGACGGCGACCGATGGTCGGCGTGGCGGCAGGAAGATTCTGCGGGGGAAAGGTGAAGTGACCGGTCACCGGGTTCGACTGGTACCGCGGGGCGAGGCCGCCCTGCGAGCCGTTCAGCGAACTCGAGTAGGGATCGGCGCAGCCGGGTCCGAGGATCTCGGGGCAGCCGCTGCCCGCGGGCTGGCAGGGGCCGCAGCCGTTCAGCTGGAGGGCGCAGAAGCCGTCCTTGCACCAGGACTGTCCGATCTGGACGAGCCGGCCTTCGGCAAATCGGAAGGCGTTCTGGGGGATCCGGGGATGTGCATCCGAACCGGCGTCCCAGAGGAGGTTCACATCGCCGAGGTTCACGCTGGTCGTGGCGGCGGAGTAGCCGGTGAAGCCGTCGCGGTTTCCCCAGCGATAGATGTCGGGAATGGTGCAGACGGCGACGTCGGCGCCGATTCCACCACCGGCGGAACCGCCCTTGCCACCCGGCATGGCGTCGGCGGACATCTGCCCGAGGAGTGCAGCGGATCCCGCGAGGAGGACAGCGGTGAGTGACATTCCGATCTTCAAGGTTCTTCTCCAGCAGAGGGGGGGGCCGGGACGGCGGGTCTGTTCAGAACAAGTGGCAATCGATCCTACGCGAGATTTGCGGAGGATCCACGATTTGAGCTTCGATTTGAGACGGGATCCCGATGCATCCGTTCCGAGAACGCCCGATTTTTCGGACCTTCGGGCCGTCAGCCGCCGGTTTGGTGGTCCACGGCGGAATAATTGCTTTTCGGACGGGTCGCCGAAGTTGGGTGTCTTGCCGTGAAACGCCGAGGTCGGTAGACTGCTCGGCTCCCCTCACACGGGCGGGTTACCCAAGTGGCCAAAGGGGGCAGACTGTAAATCTGCTGGCGTTCGCCTTCGAAGGTTCGAATCCTTCACCCGCCATTCCGAGAAACGGTCCCGAACTCCGTTTCCCGGTGAAAAAGATCCCCTCGGGGTGTAGCTCAGCTTGGTAGAGCGCTGTCTTCGGGAGGCAGAGGCCGCAGGTTCAAATCCTGTCACCCCGACTCGAAGGCCCCGGAAGCAATGCTTCCGGGGCCTTGTTTGTCGGTGTGCGGTCCGCCTTCGGCGTCCCCGGTCGGCTGACGCCGTCCCTCGTCTTGTGATCTCGCTCCGCTCGATTCAAATCCTGTCACCCCGACTCTTCGAGAGATCAAGCCCTTCGGCGAGCACGTCGAAGGGCTTTCTCTTTACCAGGGCGAGACCTAATTTGCCAACGGCGCGGTTCAAACAGACCGCGTCCAGGATGGCCCGGCGATCGCTGTTGTTTGATCCGACACGAACGCCGTTTGCCGGGCAACTGTTCAGTAGAATAGTAAGCCCATTGGTTGACGGTTCGCGGAACCGGTGACTCGAAACCACTGGGATGGCAGCGTCCGATGGCGAAGGGGAATAGTGATGCGAGGGTGGCTTCTCTACCAAGATTCCGACGGAAGTGTAAAGCCTGACGAGTACGCCAGAGGGCGTCTCAAAGAATGTGCGGAGAAACAGGGGATCGATCTCAGGGTCGTACGCCCCAGTGAGTTTGACCTTGTAGTCACACGAGACGACCGGAAGAGTGTGGAGCTCAACGGTGAGGTCTTCGAGTTACCCGCTTTTCTCCTCCCACGCACCGGAGCTGGCACGACGTATTTTGGACTGGCGGTCATCCGGCACCTGGAACGCCTTGGCGTGATCTCCGTTAACTCATCACAGGGTATTGAGACCGTCAAGGACAAACTCTATACGCACCAGGTGCTAGCTCAGAGCAATCTTCCGGTGCCGCACACCATGCTGGTCAAGCACCCGGTGAGCCTGGAGTTCGTGGAAAAGCGACTGGGCTTCCCGGTCGTGATAAAGACACTGTCCGGAACACATGGCGCGGGCGTCTACCTTGCCGAGACGAAAGCCGTGTTTGGTGACTTGATGGAGTTCATCCGCGAAACCAATGGAAGCGTTAACCTCATTCTTCAGCAGTTTATTGCCACAAGTCGTGGTCGAGATTTGCGTGTATTCGTCATCGGCGGGAGACCAGTTGCCTGCGTGGAACGACAATCGCATGATGAGAGCTTCAAGGCCAATCACTCTCGTGGCGGGTCCGTAAAACCGTTTGCGATGACGCCCGAAATTGAGTGGCTGGCCATCGAAACGGCTCGCTTGCTGGACCTTGAGATTGCCGGAGTCGATCTGCTTTTTGATGGCGATCACTATTGTGTCTGTGAAGCCAACAGTGCTCCGGGCTTTGCATCGATTGAGGATTGTTCTGATATCGATCTTGCCTCCCTCATTCTCGACCACATGCGCATCCGGTTAGGGGCGTTTGAGTAGGCTCTTCCCGCCTGATGTGCTCGGAAGCTGGGAGCCTCCGATTGCCTTGCGATGTCAGGATCAAACCGTGGCCGGGATGGCTCGCGACTACCCCCCGCAACTGAAGGCTCCATCGCTTGAATCAGAGTTGGCTATGTGAAGCGTTTTACAGTTCCCTCGCTTACAAGCAGATACGCCGTGGAGGGGCCGAGGAAGATATCCACGAAGCCGCCAACGATCCCGTCCAGCGGTTCAAACGAATGCCAGTCGCCCCGACGATGCAGAGCCGCCCCTTCGGGGGCGGCTCTGTCGTCTTCCGGGCGTTGTCGGGACGATTCGCCTCGACGCGTCGGGCTCGAGTCAGGGACAGACGCCCCACGTCGCGAGCACGAGGCTGAGGTCGCCGCCGCCGACGACGCCGTCTTCGTCCAGATCGTATTCCTCCGCCGCGGTTCCCCACTTCGCCAGCAGCAGACTCAGGTCGCCACCGTCGACGACCGCGTCGCCGTTCACGTCCGCCGAACACGGGGATTCGTCGGTCGAGCGACCGTGTTCGAGCAGCCACGCCACGAGCTCCCGCGCGAAGTTGCCGTTGAAGGAAGGGCCGTGGCTGCCGCCCTCGATCCGCCAGAGTTCCGCGGAGCCTTGTTGGTCGCAGCCATCGGCGAGGATCACCCGCGACGTCTCCGCCCCCGGGATGCTTCCATCGAGGTCGATCGGAGGGCCGTTCTCCTCGACGCTCGAACAGCCGTCGTACTGGGCCCAGGTCTCGACGGACTCCACCGCCCCGGGGTAGCAGAAGATGAACGGAATGCACTGTCCCGCGTACCGGATCACATCGTCCGCGGTCCCGTGGATCTGGAGGGCGTGAACCGGTTCGCTCGGCGTGCAGTCCGAGGTGTTCGCATACGTCGCGCCGGCGAGGCTCGCGATCGAGGCGATCAGATCGGCGTGATCGCAGGCCATCCGATAGGCCATGAAACCACCGTTGGAGTGCCCGACCACGTGGATGCTTCCGACATCGATCGAATACGTGGCCGTGATCGTCTCGATCAGGTCCCGCAGGTAGCCCGAGTCGTCGGGATTCCGATTCTCGAAGTCGCAGCAGAAGTCCGTCGCGTTCCAGAAGCGACTTCCCTGGGCATCCGTGGTCCCGTTCGGCACGCAGAGCATGAATCGATCTTCATCGACCCGGCTTCGCAGATTGAAGTAGTTCTCGTGCTGGTTCCCGTTGCCGGTGTAGCCGTGGAGCGAGATCACCAGCGGAATGTCGACGCCGGGGTCGAGATTCGTCGGAAGATAGAGCGGGACCGTCCCGCGGTCGGTCGGGATCTGCTCCGTCTCCACCGCGAATGCCGAAGGCGTCCCGTGAAGAAGAGCGCATGAGACGGTGAGGAGTCCGATCGTGGCGTGTCTGGTCATCTCGATTCATTTCCGGCACGCGAGCGTGCACAGCCCCTTGGATCGCTTCGGCCCGGATCCCGAAGGCATGGGTCGAAGCGAAAATCCCTACGGTCCGAGATGCACGATGGGTTCGAGAAAAGAAGCGATTCCCGATCCGTCTGCGAAAACGCCCCCGTCGCGAAGCGACGGGGGCGCCGAAGATTCGTCGAGATGAACTTCGAGCCGGGCGGCGATCAGCCGCCGGTGCCGTTCCACTTCCAGATCTTCACGTGATCGATCTCCATGGTGGAGGGGAACTTCGTGTCTTCACCGGGAGGGCCCGGCCAGAACCCGCCGAGGGCGAGGTTCATGATGAGGTACATCGGACCCTGCGGCATGTTCTTCCGCTCCGCTTCGGTCCTGCCGAACCGGTGGGTCTCCTTGCCGTCGACGGTCCAGACGATGCCTTCGGGCGTCCATTCCACGGCGAAGTCGTGATAGACGGTGTCGAAGTTCTCGCCGAGATGATCGTCGGTCGAGGTCTGCCCGAGGTCCCAGGGGAGGAGGCCGTCACGAAGCGGGCCCCAGTGGAAGGAGTGGTGGACCTTGTTCGGTTCCTTGCCGACGAGCTCGATGATGTCGATCTCCGGCGGCCAGCTTCCGTCGACGGGCAGCAGCCAGATCGCCGGCCACATGCCCTGGGTGTTCGGGAGCTTCGCCCGGATCTCCCACTTGCCGTACTTCTGCTCGAGCTTGCCTTCGGTCGAGACGTGGGCGCTGGTGAACTCCCGGTCGCCGACGCGGCGCCGGTCCGCGGTGATGTTCATCCGCTTTCGATTCACCACGACGGAGTCGGGGGCGTAGTACTGCAGTTCGCCGTTGTGGCTCCAGGCGCCGTCGGACACGAACCACCGATTCGAGTCGGGTCGGAATCCCTCGAAACCGGGGTTCCGGATGGGGATCACCGTCGCGAGATCACCACTGGAGTCGGCCCGATTCACGACGACGTCGTCGATCCAGACCGGCTTGCCGGAGGGTGCGGAGAGGCGGACCTCGATGTCCCGCGTGCCGCGTCGGACGTCGAGGGAGATCGCGAGCGGGCCGACGCCGGTGGTTCGCCACTGATCCATCTGGCCCCAGCCGGCGTTCCGCTTGTGGGTGTCGATCGCGCGTCCACGGCGGTCGAGCTGGACGACTTCCATCACGAACGAATCCCCGGAGCCGCTCGAGCCGTTGGGGATCCTCGACCAGCCTTCGAAGGTCAGGGTGTCGCCGGCCTTCCAGCCGGTGACCTTCCGCGTGGCGGTCGCGGGACCGCCGTCACCGAGCTTGAGCGAGGCGGCGCCGGTCCGGTTGAATCGATCCGTCGTCTCGGCGGGGCCGGTCACCGTCCACCCGGGAAGGGCCGTGTCCGCCGCGGCGAGCGCGGGGTTGGTCAGGAGGTTGGTCGACTTGCCGCCGACGGTGAGCCGGGGCTTCTTGAAGAAGATCGAGCCGGACTCGGTGGTCGGCTGGATGAAGCCGAGGATGAACCGAGCCGCGACGGTGCCTTCCGGGGCCTCGACCTCCGCCTTGGTGTTCACCCACTTGTTCACGGGGATGTCGCCCTTGCCCGGATCGAAGGAACGAGCCTCGATGTGGGCGAGCGGACGACCGTCGGCGGCGAGACACTCGACCTTGGCGATCGGGAAGTTCCCGGTGCCCGAGATCGAATCGTTCGCCGGGGTCATCGCCTCGACCTGGAACCGAACCGGTGTTCCGGGGCGGATCTTGTCGAGCTGCACCACCTGCTGCATGATCGAACCGGCGTAGGGCTCGCCGAAGGGGCCCCACGACTTGAAGGCCCGTTCGTCGCCTTCGAGATCCACGGCGAGCGCGTTGTTGAAGACCGTCCACCCGATTGCGCCGCCGTCCGACGACTCGAAGGTGCCGGCGCCGGTGAGCAGGTCGAGCGGGGGGGCTTCGCGGGTCGCGGAGACCTCGTCGACCAGCAGTTGAAGCGTGCCCTTCTCGCGGGCGGGGACGAGCACCAGCGCGAGATCCGCGGAGGACGCGGACGCCGGGACCCGGGCCTCGAGCGTGGTGGTCTCCCACTTGCCTTCCCGGGCCTCGCTGATCGCGGCGGGGATCGACGCTTCGCCGACCTTCACGCCCTTCACGTCCTTGAACTCGAGCTTGAGGACGAACGTGGCGTCCGAGGGAGGCCGGCTCATGATCCGCCAGACGGCGTTCGCCGTGACGATGTCGTTCGGCTTGATTCCGCCGCCGAGCGGGGTGAAGGCGCCGGCGTAGGCGGGTTCGGGCAGGCCGCCTTCGGTCTCGATGAGCAGGCCCCGGCCCTTTCGTCCGGTCGACTTGCTGCTGGTGCCGCCGAAGCAGGTCCAGTCCGCCAGTGCGTCGTTGCGATCCTCGAAGTCATCCTCGAAGACCAGCGTCCAGTCGTCGCGGTCGGTCGTCGAGGTGGGGATCGGTCCGGTGGTGGCGAGGGCGAGTGAAAGACAGGCCGTCGAGATGAGCAGCATTGGGATCTCCAGATAGGGGAACGAAATCCTAGCGTCCCCACCCCTCGGAAAAAAACGAACGTGGAGTCCGACTCTCGTCGGACGACCGTTCTTTTGTCGGTCGTTTCGGCCGGATCGATGTGCTAATCTTCGCACCCCCGGGAGGCTCAGGCCTCCGAGTCCCCGATCCATGCCCGCAGCGGGCGTCGAAACCCCTTGTCACCCCACGAATCAACTGGAACACCCGCTCCATGACCTTTCCTGAAAACTTCCTGTGGGGGGCCGCCGCGGCGGCCTACCAGATCGAGGGCGCGGCGTTCGAAGGCGGCCGGGGACGCTCCGTCTGGGACGACTTCTGCGACACCCCCGGCAAGGTGGAACTCGGCCATACCGGCGCGATCGCCTGCGACCACTACCACCGCCACGTCGAGGACGTCGCGATCATGAAGGCGATGGGGCTCCACGCCTACCGACTCTCGATCTCCTGGCCCCGGGTGCTTCCCACCGGCGAGGGCGCGATCAACGAGGAAGGTCTCGATTTCTACGACCGTCTGATCGACGAACTCCTCCGGCAGGGGATCACGCCGTATGCGACCCTCTTCCACTGGGACTTCCCGTCCGCGCTGTTCGAGCGCGGCGGCTGGCTCGCCCGGGACAGCGCCGCCTGGTTCGGCGCCTACACCGACGTCGTGGTCCGGCGACTCGGTGACCGGGTCAAGCACTGGATCACGCTGAACGAGCCTCAGGTCTACATCCAGCACGGGCATCGCGACGGGACCCACGCGCCGGGGCTCCAGCTTCCGTTGCAGGATCAACTGATCGCGGCGCACAACACCATGCGGGCGCACGGTCATTCGGTGCAGGCGATCCGGGCCGCCAGTCCCGGACCCGCGGTGATCGGATACACCGGCGTCGGCGCCGCGGGATGCCCGGTCGACCTCGACCCGGCCAACATCGAGGCCGCGCGGCGGGCCACCAACGGCGTCGATCCCGCCCATCACTTCAACAACACCTGGTGGTACGACCCGATCTGCCTCGGAAGCTATCCCGAAGCGGGGCTCGAAGTCTTCGGGTCGGACATGCCCGACTTCCCCGACACCGACTTCGACGAGATGAACCAGCCGATCGAGTTCATCGGGTTGAACATCTACCAGGGCGGCTACATCCGGGCCGGAGACGACGGCGAGCCGGTCGGGATCCCGCTCGGCGACGGTCATCCCATCACGACCTTCGACTGGCCGGTGGTGCCCGAGGCCCTTCGGTGGGGACCGTTCTTCGCGCACGAGCGGTACGGCCTGCCGGTCTTCATCACCGAGAACGGACTGGCGAGCATGGACTGGGTGTCGCGGGACGGCAAGGTCCACGATCCCAACCGCATCGACTTCACGGCCCGCTACCTCGAGCAGCTTCGGCTCGCGATCGCCGACGGCGCGGACATCCGCGGCTACTTCCACTGGTCGATTCTCGACAACTTCGAATGGGCGAAGGGCTATACCAAGCGTTTCGGCCTGGTCCACGTCGACTACCCGACCGGCACCCGGACGGTGAAGGACAGCGGTGAGTGGTACGCCGAGGTGATCCGAACCAACGGGGCGTCGATCGACGCCTGAACCCGTCGTGCCCGCCCCGGTCAGCCGAGGCGAACGCCGGAATCGGTGTCGAAGAGATGGAGCGTGCCGGGCTTGGGGGCCAGCCGCATCTCGAGTCCGGCCGCGGGCACCTCGTCGAGTCGAAGCCGCGCCGTGAAGTCGA
Organism: Phycisphaerales bacterium; assembly: GCA_029248335.1. Taxonomy (GTDB): domain Bacteria; phylum Planctomycetota; class Phycisphaerae; order Phycisphaerales; family SM1A02; genus UBA12014. The sequence goes on along the minus strand of JAQWJM010000182.1, from coordinate 9,129 downwards.
GTCCGCCGGGACCGTCGAGCATCACGTCGGTCTCGTCGCCGAGCGGCTCACAGATCCGAACCGCGAGTTCCATGCCGTCCGCGGACGGCTCGAGATGCTGCGGTCGCACGCCGAGCGTGACGCTTCGACCCGGTTCGACGCCGGTCCGGTCCGGACCGAGGGGGAGCCTCAGTCCGTCGGGGCCTTCGAACGAGCCGCCGTCCTGCGCGATCCGACCTTCGACGAGATTCATGGCGGGGGCGCCGATGAACGTCGCCACGAAGAGGTTCAACGGCTTCCGGTAGACCTCGAGCGGCGGGCCGACCTGCTGGATGAGGCCGTCCTTCATGACGACCACCCGGTCGCCGAGGGTCATCGCCTCCTCCTGGTCGTGGGTCACGTAGACGCTGGTCGTCGCGACGCGTCGATGGAGTTCCTTCAACTCGCCACGGGTCTTGTGGCGGAGTTTCGCATCGAGGTTCGACAGCGGTTCGTCGAACAGGAAGGCGGCGGGATTCCGGACCAGGGCGCGGCCGAGGGCGACACGCTGCTGCTGGCCGCCCGACATCTGTCCGGGCCGACGATCGAGCAGTTCCTCGATGCCGAGCTGACGGGCCGCCTCCGCGATCCTGCGATCGCGCTCGTCCTTGGGAATGCCGCGAAGCTTCAACGCGAATTCGAGATTCGCGCGGGCCGACTTGTGCGGGTAGAGCGCGTAGTTCTGGAAGACCATCGCGATGTCCCGATCCTTCGGCGCGACGTCGTTCACGACCCGGTCACCGATCCGGATCTTTCCGGAGGAGATCTCCTCGAGTCCGGCGATCATTCGAAGCAGCGTGCTCTTGCCGCAGCCCGAAGGACCGACCAGGACGAGAAACTCGCCGTCCGCGATCTCCAGCGAGCAGCCGCGGACGGCATGCGCACCGCCCGGGTAGACCTTTTCGACGTCGGTGAGGCTGAGTGAGGACATCCGGGGATTGTACGTGCTTCCGAGTCCCCGATACGCGGACGGAACCCGGTCCGTCGCACGGCTCAACGGAGTCGTGGGTCCGGATATCCGTCGGGGCGGGAAGGGGTCCCGGCAAGCGGAAGAGGGAGGGATCGAACGCGTGAAACCGCTACCATCACGGATGCCGAAAGCGATCCGATCATGACCACCGACCTCAAGACCATCTCCCGCCGATCCGCCCTCGGCCTCCTCGCCGCGGGTGCCGCCGGCTACGCCGCGTTCGGCCCGGAACGACGTCGTCTCCGGCGCGACGGCCGGATCGTGCTCGACTACTGGGAGAAGTGGACGAGTCACGAGGCCGCGGCGATGCAGACCGTCGTCGATCGATTCAACGAGTCCCAGTCGGGGATCTTCGTCAACTACCTGACGATGGGGGGCATCGATCAGAAGGCCAAGGTCGCGATCGCCGCGGGTGATCCGCCCGACGTGCTGGGACTGTGGAACCGGAACCTCCCGTTCTTCTCCCAGTGCGGCGCGATCATGCCGCTCGACGGTCTCCGTGACTACGGCATCGACGAGTCGACGTACGCGAAGGCGGTCGGTCCCCTGGTGTTCCGCGGTGGCCGACAGCTCGCCGCGCCCAGCACGCCGAGTTCCATCGCCCTCTACTACAACAAGGCGATCTTCCGGGAGGTCGGACTCGATCCCGACGCCCCGCCGCGCACCATCGAGGCGTTCGACGAGGCGATCGATCGACTGACGATCCTGGACGACGACGGCAACGTCGAACGAGCCGGATTCCTGCCCACCGATCCCGGTTGGTGGTCGTGGTGCTGGGGCGGGTTCTTCGGCGGTCACCTCTATGACGAACGGACCGGACTGGCGACCGTCGATTCGCCGCCGAACATCGCCGGTTACGACTGGTTCCAGAGCTTCCCGAAGCGGTGGGGGCTCGACAAGCTCCGACGGTTCCAGGGCGCTCCGATCGACAACCCGTCGCCGTACCGGAACTTCTTCAGCGGCCGGCTCGCGACGACGATCCAGGGGCCGTGGCTGCCGAAGTTCATGGACATGGAACTCGGCCCCGGCGTCTTCGACTACGGCGCCTGTCCGTTCCCGGTGCCCGCGGCGCTGGCGGACCAGCCGCCCTACGGCCCGATCGAAGCCGACATCCTCGTGATCCCGACCGGGGCCCGGAACCCGGAGGCGTCCCTCGAGTTCATCGCCTTCACCCAGCGTCCCGAGAACATCGAGACGCTCTGCGCGGGACATGCGAAACCGTCCCCGCTCGCGGTGTCGAGCGAAGGATTCATCCGCGACCATCCCAACACGGCGGTCGCGGTCCACGAGGAGATCCTCCAGAGTCCGAACGCCTACACCACGCCGTGGATCACCGGCTGGGCGGAGTTCGGGATGGCGCTGGGCGCGGGGCTCGACCAGATCTGGAACCTGAAGAGTCCTTCCGCGGCGGGCCCGCTCGGCGAAGTGCAGGCCGAGGCCGAGGAGATCCTGCAGCGGGAACACGAGCGTCGCCAGCGGCGGAACCAGCCTGATCCCTGGGAGACCGCATGAGGCACGACTCCCTCGGCACGGGACTCCTCTGGATCGGCCCCTGGCTCCTCGGCTTCCTCTTCTTCACGGTCGTGCCGGTGTCGCTCGCCCTCTACTACGGGTTCACGGACTACACGCTGCTCGAAGCGCCGATCCCGGTCGGCACCCAGAACTACGAGCGGATGTTCGACGACGAGATCCTCGGGACCGTGCTGTGGAACACGGCGGTGTTCGGGGTTCTCTCGATCGTGCTGGGAACCATCGTCTCGATCTCGCTCGCGGCGCTGCTCTCCAAGCCCGCTCGATTCCAGTCGTTCTGGCGGGCCGCGGTCTTCGCGCCTTCGGTGCTTCCGCTGGTGGCGATCGCCGTCATCTTCAAGCTCGCCTACGACCCCGATCCCGAAGTCGGACTGGCCAACCAGATCATCGAGTGGTTCACCTTCGGACTGGTGCAGGGACCGAACTGGTTCGGCAGCGGCTTCTGGGCGATGACCGCGCTGCTTCTGATGAGCCTCTGGAGCGTCGGTCCGGCGGTGGTGATCTACCTCGCCGGTCTGCGGGACGTGCCGAAGCAGCTGCACGAAGCCGCCTCGATCGACGGCGTCGGACCGATCGGCCGGTTCTTCCACGTCGTGCTGCCGATGATCTCCCCGGTGATCCTGTTCAACGTGATCATCGGCGTCATCAACGCGGCCCAGGTCTTCGCGGTCCCGCTGATCATGACCGGTGGCGGCCCGGAACGGTCGACCTACTTCCACTCGATGTACGTCTACGACCAGGCCTTCAAGTTCGGCGACATGGGCTACGCCTCGGCGCTGGGCGTGCTCCAGTTCGCGATCATCCTCGCCCTGACCGGCATCGTCCTGCTCGCCGGTCGCCGACTCGTCTACTACCGCGGCGCCTGAACCGTCCTCCAGAGATCCGACTCCGATGAACTCCGCCACCACCAGCAACCCGCCTCGCCTCGCCGGACTCCGTGTCCTGCTGTACGCGATGTTGTCGCTGGTGGCCCTGACCGCGTTCCTTCCGATCATCTACATGGTCGGATTCTCGACCGGACTTCCCGATCCCAGCGCGTCCTTCGGGACCGGCGGGGTCGGCGAGACCGTCGGCCGGACCGTCGACAACTACCAGACGGTGCTCACCGACGAGAACACGGACATGCCGTTGTATCTCCGGAACACCCTCATCATCGCCATCCTCGGCGTGGGGGGGACGGTGATCTCCAGCGCGATCGTCGCCTACGGGTTCTCCCGGGTTCGTTGGCGGGGTCGAGGGCCGGCGTTCATCGCGATGCTGGCGACGATGATGATCCCGTTCCCGGTGGTCATGGTGCCGTTGTTCGTGATGTTCCGCGAAGTGGGCTGGATCGGGACCTTCGCGCCGCTGTGGGTGCCGGCCTGGTTCGGGAACGCGTTCAGCATCTTCCTGCTGCGACAGTTCTTCATGACCCTGCCGCGCGAACTCGACGATGCGGCGCGGATCGACGGGTGCGGACACGTCCGGAACTTCCTGTACATCATCCTCCCGCTCTCGAAGCCGGCGCTGCTGGTGGTGGCGCTGCTGCACTTCATGTTCGTGTGGAACGACTTCCTCGGCCCGCTGGTGTTCCTGACCCATCGCGATCAGTTCACCCTCGCCCTCGGACTCCAGCTCTACCTGTCGAAGCTCGGGCAGACGCCGTGGAACCTGCTGATGTCCGCGACCGCGATCATGACCGCGCCGGTGCTGCTGCTCTTCCTGATCGCCCAGCGCACCTTCGTCGAAGGCATCTCGACCGCGGGCACCAAGGGCTGATCCGCGGGAACCGCCGCACCGAGGCGGTGTAGACTCGGCCGCGGGTGATGAACGTGAACGACGACCCCGACGAGTCGCTCGTCCGGGCCCGGGCCAGGAGCCGAACATGGGTCTCAAGTTCCTTCTCGCATCCCTGCTCTCCTTCGCCGCGGTCGGCAAGCGACCGGCGATCGAGGATGTCGAAGCCTTCGAACGTGGCGCCGTGACGGTCGAGATCGACGGGACGCCGCGGTCGTTTCCGTACCGTCTCCATCGCCCCGCGTCCGCGAGCGCCGACCGACCGGTCCCACTCGTCGTGTTCCTGCACGGTGCCGGGGAACGAGGCGGAGACAACGTCAGCCAGCTTCGTCACTTCCCCGAACGCTGGGTGCGTGAACCGCATCTCGGTGCCCGGCACCCCGCATTCGTGCTCGCGGTCCAGTGCCCGACAGGCGAGGACTGGGGCGGGGTCGTGGAGCCGGGCGCCGACGTCTGGCGGGCCGGCGGCACCGACACGTCGCCCGCGATGCAGGGGGTGGAGACGTTGCTTCGCGAACTCGCGGCGAGTCCCGAGGTCGACCCGACGCGGATCTATCTGACGGGGCTCTCGATGGGTGGTTTCGGCACCTGGGAGCTGCTCTCCCGGCACGCGGACTGGTTCGCCGCGGCGGTGCCGATCTGTGGCGGTGGTGATCCACGCCACGGGAAGGTGATCGCCGAGTCGGGCGTGCCCATCTGGAACTTCCACGGCACCGCGGACCGGGACGTCCTGATCCGGGAGTCCCGTGGCGTCGTCGAGGCGATCCGGGCCGCGGGGGGCCGAGTGGGCCATACCGAGCTGCCGGACGTCGGCCATGACGCCTGGTCGCACGCCTACGGGCCGAACGGGGCGATCGACTGGATGTTCGCGCAGCGGCGTCCGGCCGCCGAGGCGACACCGGCACGATGAGGTGTCGCCTCCACTTCGTCACCGTGGTCACGGGTCTCACGCTGCTGCAGGCCGCGGCGGCGGCGGACGTCCGCCCGAACGTCGTGATCATCATGACCGACGATCAGGGGTTCGGAGATCTCGGAGTGCAGGGGCATCCGATTCTCGAGACGCCGCGGATCGACGCCCTCGCCGCGGAGAGCGCGACGCTCGAGGCCTTCTACGTGCATCCGGTGTGCACGCCCACGCGGGCGGCGCTCCTGACCGGACGGCATCCCCAGCGGACCACCGCGTTCGACACCTGGATCGGGCGCGCGATGCTGGGCCCGGAGGAGATCACGATCGCCGAGCGACTCGGTGCGGCGGGATACGCCACCGGAATCTTCGGCAAGTGGCACCTGGGCGACTGCCCGCCGATGCGACCGGGCGACCAGGGATTCGACCGGTCGGTCGTCCACCGGGGCGGCGGCATCGCCCAGCCCGCGGACCCCGAAGGCGGGGAAGGTCGCTACACCGATCCGATCCTGCTGCGGGACGGCGTGCTCGAGTCCTTCGAGGGCTGGTGCACCGACGTCTACGTCGACGAGATGATCGACTGGATGAACGATCAGTCGGAACCGTTCCTCGCGGTGCTCACCACGAATGCGCCGCACGGCCCGTTCCACGACGTGCCTCCCGCCGAACTGGCCGACTACCAGTCCCGCGACCTGGACCGCACGGGCGCCTCGAACCTCGATCGAATGGCCCGGATCCTCGCGATGGATGCGAACCTCGACCGGAACGTGGGCCGGGTGCTCGATGCGATCGACGTCGCGGGGGTGCGGGACGACACGATCGTCATCTACCTTCACGACAACGGTGCCGATCACGACGGCTTCTCGGCGGGCCTTCGCGGACGCAAGGGGACCGTCTTCGAGGGCGGGGTCCGGTCGCCGTTCTTCATTCGCTGGCCGGGCCGGTTCGAGCCGGGCACTCGCCAAGGTGTGATCGGCATGCACCTCGACGTCGTTCCGACCGTGCTGGAGGCGTGCGGCCTCGGGATTCCGGACGTGGGACTCGATGGGCGAAGTCTGTTCAGCACGCTCGAGCGCGACTCGGGTCGAGCGAGCCCCGATCCGGATCGAACCGTGGTGGTCCAGGCGCATCGCGGCGACGCGCCCGTCCGGTGGAGCAACGTCATGGTGCGCTCGGGTGACTGGAAGCTGGTGAACGCCTCCGGTTTCGGTCGCGAACTCGAGCCCGGCGTGGCGCCGCCGCTCGACCTCGAACTCTTCGACCTGCGATCCGATCCCGGGGAACAGGTCGATCTCGCCGATCGGCGTCCGGACATCGTGACCAGACTGAGTGATCACTACGAGGCGTGGTTCGGCGATGTCTCGCGGGGCGACGCGGATGCCTACCTCCCGCCGTCGATCCGTCTCGGCGCGACGCCGGAGCCGGTCTGGCTCACGAGGCAGGACTGGCGACGAACCCGGCGGGGCGGTTGGGGAGGTCGTTCGAGCGGCGACTGGTGGGTCGAGGCCGACGATGCGGGACCGTACCGAATCCGCGTGCGATCGCTGCCGGATCAACCACGGCCCAAGGCGATTCGCGTCGAGTTCGATGGTCGGCCGTTGACGCGATTCCCGATCGAGTCCGAAACCGGATCGATGATCTCGGGGCCGGTCGGGATTCCCGCGCGGCGAGGCCGTCTGTGCGTGGTCGTCGAGGATGAGGCGGGGGAGTACGGTGCCTATCAGGTGAAGATTCGACGCGAGCGTCGATCAGCCCCGGAGACGCCGCCACCGAGCGTCGGGCATCAGCCCGCCGGCGATTGATCCGCGGCCGCCCATCGAGCGGACGTGAGCGCATCCCGTCGCGGGAATCAGACTTCCTCTTCCTCTTCCTCTTCTTCTTCTTCTTCTTCTTCTTCTTCTTCGGCGTCGTCGTCCGCATCGTCAGCGACCTTCTTCGGGCCGTCGCCCAGCAGGCAGAGCCAGAACGACCAGAGCCCCAGCAGGCCCGTCCCCACGGTCACCGCCGCGAGCGGCCAGCCGGGCCAGCCGTCCTGGATCCAGGTGGTGACCGCACCCCCGGCGAATCCCAGCATCACCAGCATGCTGGTGCTGATCGCGAAGCTGCGGGCCCGACGGCTGCCGGCACCGATCAACAATGCCACGGCGAGTCCACCCGCGAGGAAGCCGAGGCTGCGGAGCAGGAATCGGTCGGGTGCGACCACCGGGGCGACGTCGTCCGCGGCCGGGGGCGATGGCATCGTGACGGCGTCGGCGGCCAGCCAGGGAAGACGCTCGTCCGGGGCAAGGCCGCACGCGACGACCAGCAGGATGAGCACCGTCGCCGAAGCGGTCAGGCACAGGAATCGGGATCGAAGCATGAATGGAGGCCCTCCCCGAAGATATCGGTCTGGACGGCCCTCGGGCTTTGCGATCCGTGGGCTTCCGACCGGCAGGATCTTCTTCGGGACGTGCGGTCGGCGATTTCACGTTGGTGGAGTTCGATCGTTCCTCTAGGATGCAGCGACCGAGATCACGATCGATGATGAACTTCCGAGACATTCCGCGTGGAGTCGTCCGCCGGCTCCGCGGGCCGAGACGAAACTATCTTCGGATGTTTCGCCGGATCCACGGTCGCGCACCGAATCTCGAGGATCCGGTCGAAGCGATCGACAAGATGGCGTGGCTCGTTCTGCGGGCGGATCTCTCCTCGATCCGGCATCTTGCGGACAAGTACGAGGTCCGGGACTTCGTGCGACCGCGCATCGGCGAGTCGTATCTCGTACCGCTGCTGGGGATTCATGGGCGGTTCGCGGACATCGATCGGGCATCCCTGCCCGAGTCCTTCGTGATCAAGTGCACGCACGGTTGTAAGTGGATCGAACGCGTGGCCGACCGCGATGCGGCGGACTGGAACGCGATCGGCCGCCGAATGGAGAAATGGCGCCGCAAGGATTACTCGCGGGTCTGGGGAGAGTCCCTCTACCGCGGCCTCGAGGGGCGGCTGATCGTCGAACCCTGGCTGGGTGGCCCGGGCGGTGGTCTCGAAGACGTCAAGATCTTCGTCGACCGGGGGACGCCCCTCGGTGGAATCGTGCACACCGCGGACGAGCCCTCGATCTACACCGGCTACGACCCTCAGGGCGAAGTCGTTCTGCGCCGGACCGTTCCGGGTGGCGACCCGCCGCCACCCGACTACTACCAGGAATGTCTCGAACTCGCGGCCGTGCTGGGCTGCGGGCTCCCCGCGGTACGGGTCGATTTTCTCGTGCTCGACGGCCGGATCCATGCCGGTGAGATGACGTTCCTCACGGGGGCGGGGCTCCACGCCACCCTGCCGGGGCCGGCCTACGCCGGTTCCTTCGATCCGCGAGAGTTCGATCGCCGCCCGATCCTCCGCGAGGGCTGAGGCGTCCGACGCGTGATCTCGTTCAGTCGACGAGGCCCGGGGCGAAGCCGCGCCGCATCGCGTTCTCGGTGATGCATCGAGGCTCGACGAAGTGCATCAGGTAGTCACGTCCGCCCGCCTTGGTACCCACGCCCGACATGCCGAATCCACCGAAGGGCTGTCGGCCGACCAAGGCACCGGTGATCCCGCGGTTGAGGTACAGGTTCCCGACGCGGTAGTCCCGGCGGGCCTGATCGAGATGACTCGGCTTGCGACTGAAGACGCCGCCGGTCAGCTTGTAGCGGGTGGAGTTGGCGAGCGCCAGGGCCTCGTCGAAGTTCTTCACCTTCATGACCGCGAGGAGCGGACCGAAGACCTCTTCGTTGGCGAGGCGATGATGCGGTTCGATCCCGCTGATCACCGTCGGGCTCGCGTAGGGGAGTCCGACCTCTTCTTCGAGTCCTTGTGGAATCTGAAGCGAGATCTCCAGTCGTCCCTCCTCCGAGCCGATCGCGATGTACTGCTCGACCTTCCGCTTCGCGTCGAGATCGATCACCGGTCCGAC
>JAQWJM010000172.1:0-28666 GCA_029248335.1 Phycisphaerales bacterium | reverse complement strand
ATGTTCGATCACGCCGTCTGGCGGCATCTGGGATTGAATGGCCAGCAGATCCGTGGGCCCGAAGAAGTCGATCGCGCCGGCCAGTCGATTCGGTCCGACCTCGTCGACCGCGAGCATCAAGGCCATGTGGCCCCCGGCGGAATGTCCGTAGGCGACGATCCGACGAGCGTCGATTCCAAGATCTCCGGCATGAGCTCGTATCCAACTCAGGGCCTGCCGACAATCCTCATACGGCGCCGGCCAGACGACCTCGTTGGTGAGGCGATATCCGATGCTCGCCCCTGCGTATCGCCCCGTCGCCACCAGATCCGTCAGAACCCTCACTCCATCCCGATGATGGCCCGACCTGTAGCCTCCGCCATGGATGTAGACGATCATCGGCAGCGGTTCCGGCACCGTCGGCTTCTTCGGGAGAAGCAGCGAAAGACGATGACGTGGATGGCCGTCACCGGCGTATGCGACATCCGAGACCAGACGAACCTCGTCCCCTGGATTCCGGTCCGGTCGGCCGACCACCGCGACATGTTCCTCGAGGTCGATGAATCCATCGCCGTTGCGATCGACCCGATCGAAGTTCCCTCGAAGATGCTCCGGAACCTCTTCGGGCACCAGCCGGCCGTCACCGTTCCGGTCCCATCGCTCGAATCGGTCGTCGATTCCCGCGATCACCGATTCGCCGCTCGCCGAGCCGGCCAGCAGCAACGCGAGCGTCGCCAGGCATCGTCGGCGAACGAAGGGCGTGGATCGAGACTTCCGCATCGTTCGATTCTCCAGATGATCGGACCACCGGAGGCCTTCGCCTTCCGGCCCTCGATCTCCGTTCAGGGTACCGTCCCTCGTTCACGCCAGACCAACCCGCCCGAAAGACCCTCTGGGAAGATCCCATGTCCGATTCACGCTCCGACGCGCTCGTCCTCTTCGGCGCTTCCGGCGACCTCGCCCGGAAGATGACCTTCGTCTCGCTCTACCGCCTCGCCACCCGGGGGCTCCTCGACATGCCGATCGTCGGCGTGGCGTTCAGCGACTGGACCGACGAGACGTTCCGGACCAACGCCCGCGCCGACATCGAAGCGGCCGGACAGACCGTCGACGATGCGGTCTGGTCGACGATGGCGGCCCGGATGACCTTCGTCCAGGGCGACTACACGAAGTCCGAGACGTATGCGGCGGTGAAGAAGGCGATCGGCGATGCGAAACGACCGCTCTACTACCTCGAGATCCCCCCGAGCCTCTTCGAGAAGACGGTGCGGGGCCTTCACGACGCCGGACTCCTCGACGATCCGGGCGTCCGGGTGGTGGTCGAGAAGCCCTTCGGACACGATCACGATTCCGCCGTCGCGCTCTACGAGGCCCTCGCGGCGATGCTGACGGACGACCAGCTCTACCGCATCGACCACTACCTCGGCAAGAACGCGGTGCAGAACATCATGGTCTGGCGATTCGCGAACCGACTCTTCGAACCGATCTGGAACCGGGATCACATCGAGTGCGTCCAGATCACCATGGCCGAGTCGTTCGACGTCGCCGATCGCGGTTCGTTCTACGACCGGGTCGGTGCCCTCAAGGACGTCATCCAGAACCACATCATGCAGGTCGTCGGACTGCTCGCGATGGAACCGCCGAGCTCGGTGGATCCGGCCCACATCCATGCGGCCCAGCTCGACGTCTTCGACGCCATGCGCCCGGTCGATCCCGACGAGGTCGTTCGCGGCCAGTACGCCGGCTATCTCGACGTCGATGGTGTCGCCAAGGGCTCCGACACCGAGACCTTCGTCGCCCTGCGGGTGCACATCGATTCGTGGCGGTGGTCCGGAGTGCCGATCGTGATCCGCGCCGGCAAGGCGCTGGCCCGGACCGGCACCGAAGCGGTGATCGTCCTGAAGCAGCCCCCCCTCGATCTCTTCGGCAAGGACCGACATGGTGGTGAAGCCCCGGAGCCGAACCTGATCCGGATCCGGCTCGGCCACAACGACGGCGTGCAGACCCGGGTCCAGGCCCTCGATCCGACGCAGTCCGCGACGATGGAATCCACCGACGTGGTCATGGACGTCGACTTCAAGACCGCCCTCGACACCGAGAAGCTTCCCTACGAACAGCTGCTGGGCGACGCCCTCGACGGCAATCCGACTCGTTTCGCGACGCAGCCGATCATCGAGGGGACCTGGACGGCGCTCGCCCCGGTCGTCGAGCATCCCCGGCCCGTCGAAACCTACGAAACCGGCACCATGGGACCCGCCTCCGCGGATCGACTGGTCGACGGACTCCATCCGTGGATCGATCCGGTCTCACCCGCAAGCGAACGCCCCGCCTGAATCACGGGACCGACGAGGCGGGTTCGAGCCCCAGTCGGGCGAGGTGGATCGCCGTCCTCCCCTCGTGCGACGAGTAGTACGAGACGAGGATCTCGTCATCGATCCGGACGAAACCCGGATAGCTGGTGTCGCCTCCGGACGGAAGCACCGCGACGTCGGTCCAGCCGCCGTCCGCGCGTTCATCCCAGATTCCGAGCACGGTGCGCGGGCCGTCGTCACCACGCCGCCGGCCACCCACCAACCAGCGATCGTCGGCGAGCCGGATGAAGTCCGGCCCTCCGAGCGACTCCGGCAGCGGCGTGAACGACCAACGATCGAACGGCGGCTTCGCAGCGCCGAACCAGGCCCGGCCGTCACCACCCTCCCGCCGGATCAACGCCCGCATCGAACCGTCCGGCGCGAACCGAAGGGTGACCTCGTTCGGCGTTCCGGGAACCGGAAGCGATGCCCGCCGGTCCCAGTTGACGCCGTCGACCGTGCTGACGAGGTGGATCCCGGACGCGTCCGGCGACGCCTGATACACCACCCCGTATCCCACGCCTTCGTGCCAGGTGGTCCGCCAGAGCCAGTCGTGGTCGGTTCGGATCCGATCGTCGACGACCACCTCCCGAACCGGCCCCGATCGACCACCCCGCCGGTCGAGGAACGCGACCCGGGAGCGACAGCTTCGAAGCGTGGTCCCCTCGTAGATCGAACCACCGAATCCGATCATGATGCGGCCGTCGGGCGCGATGGAGAGCTTCGGATCGCGGAGATCCACGCCCGGCTCCTCGAGGAGGACGACCGATCGCCAGGCCGGCGAGTCACCGGCTTCGAGCATGATCACGCGGATCCGACCGTTCGAGCCACCCACGTGGGAATCGCCTTCACGAAACGCGCAGAAGAGACGTCCGTCGACCGCGAGCAGATCGGTGAAGGCGTTGTGGGAGCCCTTCGACCAGATCCGCTCCACCGACCGGAGTTCGACGGAATCCGGCTCGTCCGGAACGACGGCGTTCATCGACGACGCGGCGATTGGGAAACGGAACGCGAAGAGATCCGCATCCTGCATCTCGAAACGGATCCGCACCGGGCGCCCGGCCAGGTCCCCCACCTCCGGCCCCTTGCTCCACGTGACGGTCCGGTCGATCTCGTTGCCGATCTGCTCGATCGCGTCGTCATCGCCGTATCCGGGGATCGGCCTTCCGTCGACGTCGAGCAGCGTCACTCGGATTCCGCCCGCGGCGGACGTGGCGAAGTTCAACTCCAGCCGGTCTCCGGAAAACACCAGGGGACGGGTGGTCCACACGCCACCCGCGGCGTCGGCCCGCATCGACGCCAGTCCGTCGACCCGCATCGAGTAGCGTCGAAGCTCCGCGGTCGGCTGGGCGTAGTTCTGGTTGACGTAGACGGACATCTCCTCCGGACCGGACGGCACCACGTTCAGCGCCGGATAGTTCGAACGCGAAACCCAGTTCTCCAGTCCGATTCCCGGGCGTATGACGGCTTCGCGGAACGAACGGTCGTAGCGATCACCTCCGCGGGAGGTGAGCAGCACGGCGTCGGAACAGTCGCGGTAGTACTTCGGATCCACACCGAGTGACGCCGCCGCCGCGTCGTCCACCACCTGTCGGTCGGGCATGAAGCGCGCCGCGATGCCGACGTAGATGCCGGGGGATCGAAAGTACGGATGTGTCTGATTGGTGTAGAGATGCTCCATCGGCCCGTCGCCGAAACGCATCGGCACGGATTCGGACCAATCGAGGAAATCGGGAGAGGTCGAGCGGCTGACGGTGCGGAATCCGCGATAGCCGCCTTCCGACCACGTGCGGAAGTAGCAGCAGTAGCACGCCTCCGCCGCCGACCAGAAGGCGACGTTCTGGGAGTCGAACATCCCGTCGACGAGCACCGGCGCTTCGCGGATCCGCGACCAGTGGATCCCGTCGGGCGATGCGTAGGCGATGAGCCCCGATCGTTCATTGCCGCCGAGGGCCTTGAATCGTCGGTCGGGATCCACCCCCGGTCGGGTGTCGAGGAACGGACTGAAATTGTGCGTCACCGGGGCCGCATCCGCGAGGATCACGTTGTTCGCATCGGTCCCGTCGATCTCGTGCAGGCCGAGCACCGGCCTCGACCAGCGGCGTCCGTCGGCGGACACCGCGAGACAGGTCGTCTCCCGCACGGTTCCATCACCGCCCGCCTCCGGAAGCCCGCGGTAGTACAGGAGAAAGCGATCCCGGTCGTGGATGACCGTCGCGTATCCGGAGAACGGTCCCTCCCAGGGCCGATCGAATCGAAACACGGCGCCCTCATCGCGCGGCCGACCCGGTTCGAGTCGGACGTCGATCATCGAGTCGACGAGGTGCTCGTCGAGCATCGGCTGGAGGTCGGTCCCGATCTCGATCACCGGCGGGGGTTGGTTCCCGACGGGCGTCGGACCGGAGGCGGGCATCGAGGCGGCGAGCGAGAGGGCGGCGATGATCATGCACTGAGAATCCGGGACCGATGCCCGCGCGTCAAGATGTGAACCGCGGATTCGTCGGAAGCCGGGCTCGACCGGCGTGCGACGGGCCTCCACGGGCCTCGACGGACCGCCGGGGGCATCGCTCAGCCCGTGCTCTGCATCGCCGCCGCGAGCGCGTTGACCCCGAGCAGGACGACGTTCTTCATCTCGACCTCGTCATCGAAGGCCTCCGTCCGCACCCGCCGCAGGAGCTCCACCTGCAGCGCGTTGATCAGGTCGGTGTCGGGATTCCGCTCCCGGATCGACTCCCGGATCACCGGATTGTTGTCGAGGAGACCGGCCTGCCCCGTGATCTCGAGAACGGCCCGCTCCGCCCGGTCGAACTCGTCGACGATCCTCGGATGGAGCCCGTCCTCGGTTCCCAGGTACCAGCCGCCGACCATCAGTCGGGCCCGGGCCATCTCCTGCTGCGCATTGTCGATGAACGCTCGAAAATGTCCTCCGGCCCGGTACGCCGAACGACAGGCATCGAGATTCGACGCGTCCCCGAGCACCAGACGCTCGAACGCCGTTCCGATCCCGTACCAGCCCGGCACGTTGCATCGCATCTGGGTCCAGGCGAACACCCAGGGGATCGCGCGGAGATTCTCGAAGTGCAGTCCGCCGCCCGAACGCGAGACCGGGCGGGAGGCGATCGGAAGTTCACCGATGAAGCGGACCGGCGAGCGGTCCTCGAAGACCGGCCAGAATCCGGGGTCGTCGATGAGATCCCGATACGTCTCCCGGGAGATCGTCGCGAGCTGGTCCATCAGGTCGTCGGCCGCGTCGACCGCGTCGACGGATGCTTCGTCCGCGGTTCCCGCGCATCCCGAGGAGGCGAGGAGCATCGCGTTCGCGATCTGCTCGAGATGACGGTTGGCGAGGGCCGGCATGGCGTACCGGAAGGAGATCACCTCGCCCTGCTCCGTGAAGCGGATCCGGCCGTTCCGACTCGCCACCGGGCTGGAGAGGATCGCACGATGGGCGCGTCCTCCGCCCCGCGCGACGGTGCCGCCCCGACCGTGGAAGAAACGGAACTCGACGCCGGCGTCCCGACAGGTGCGGGCGAGTTCGTCCTGCGCGACCTGGAGTCGCCAGTTCGCCGCCCAGTAGCCGCCGTCCTTGTTGCTGTCGGAATAGCCGAGCATGATCTCCTGGAACCGACCCCGCGCCTCGAGCTGACCGACGTACGCCGGATCCTCGAACATCCCCTGCAGCACCGCCTTGGCCCCCGCGAGGTCGTCCACCGTCTCGAAGAGCGGCGCGACGTCGATGGGACACGTGACCCCGTCTCCGTCACGGTGCCAGAGCCCGACCTCGCGCAGCAGCACCAGCACCTCGTAGAGGTCGCTGGCGGCATGGGCCATGCTCACGATGTAGCTGCCGATCGCCGCGGGTTCGCGATCGACGACCTGCTTGACCACCGCGAGCGTGTCGAGCATCTCCCGGGTCGCCGACGCCACCGTCGCGTCGCGGGCGAGCAGCGGACGACTCGTCGCCAGTTCCTTCCGGAGGACCGCGGCCTTCCCGGCCTCGTCGAGCGCGGCGTAGTCGTCCTCGACGCCGGCGCGTCGAAGCAGGTCCGCGACCGCCGCCTCGTGGATCCGGCTGTGCTGCCGGAGGTCGAGTCCCGCGAGATGGAACCCGAAGGTGCGGACCTGCACGAGCGCATCGGCGAGGGTGCCTCCATCGGCCACCTCCGCGAGCCCCGCTTCGTGCAGGGCCCGGTGCAGGATCTCGAAGTCCTCGAGCAGATCCCGCGCCGCGTAGGTCGCTCGGGAATCCGACATCGCCGCCCGCAGCCGTCGCTCGATCTGCCGGAGTCGACGCCGGAACGGCTCGTGCTCGAGGTAGGCGGCGTCGGCGTCGGTCTCGCCGAACCGGCCCGCGTCGCGGTCGATCGCGTCCCGAAGTTCGGTGGCGATCGGCACCCGGCGGTCGGAGACGCTCAAGTCCCGATGGAGAACCTCGAGATTCGCGAGATGGCCCTCGATGGCCGCGCTCCTCATCGCCCGAAGCGTGGATTCCGTGACCGCCGCGGTGACGTTGGGATTCCCGTCCCGATCCCCGCCGATCCACGACCGGTAGCGGAGAAACGCCGGGAGCGCCGCGGGCCTGGTGCCGTAGTGCCGCTCGATCGCATCGAGCAGGTCCCGATGCACCACCGGCACCGCTTCACGGATCACGCCGGCGAGATGATGGATCCCCGTCCGCACCTCGTCGACGACCTCCGGTCGGGTGGAACGGATCTCGTCGGTCGCGAGCGTCACCGCGAGGGCCCGCCGAACCCCGGCGGCCGCCCGCGAAATCTCCTGCTCACCGGCGTCTTCGGTGTCGACGACCTCGAGCAGTTCGGCGATCCGCGCCTGCTTCTGGATGATCGTCCGCCGTCGCGACTCGGTGGGGTGCGCGGTCAGGGTGGGCTGGATGTCCAGTCGGCCGATCGTCTCGAGCGTCGCGTCGAGGTCGAACCCCGCGGCGTGCAGAACGCCGACCGCCTCCGCGAGCGACTCCGGAAGCGGCGTCTCGAGCGTCGCGTGTCGTTCCCGACGGCGGTTCACCCGGACGATGTGGACCTGTTCGGCCTTGTTCCTCAAGTGGAACGCGGTTCCCAGACGCTTCAGCATCGCGCGGATCGAGGCCAGATCGAATTCGGCGAGTGCGCCCTCGGAGGCGCCCGTGTCCCGCATCCGGTCGACGATGGCCCGGAGTCGGTCGACATCCCTGCGGGCGGTGCCGTCCTGGATCTCGTCGAGCCGGGCGCGAAGCCAGTGGATGTCCCGCTGGAGCGGGGAGAGGTCGCCTTCGATCTTCGTGGTCGGAATGGTCGTCATCGCGGCATTTTACGCCGACCGGGCGATCACCGCCCCGAACCCTCGAATCCGGAGATGCGTTCGACCGATCCCCGCACCGAAATCGTGCCGGTCGAGGGGGCGCTCTCCGGTAGGATGTTTCCATGGCAGATCTCAGCGTCGACGTGAACGGACTCCGACTTCCGAACCCCTTCGTCATCGGATCCGGCCCTCCCGGAACCAACGCGAGCGTCATCCGAAAGGCCTTCGACGAAGGTTGGGGCGCGGTCATCGCCAAGACGATCTCGCTCGATGCGTCCAAGGTCACGAACGTCGCCCCACGGTACGCCCGGATGCGGGCGACGGACTCCCGCGAGGTCATCGGATGGCAGAACATCGAACTCATCTCGGACCGCGGCTTCGACGTCTGGCTCGATGAGTTCAAGGAGGTCAAGGACGCCCATCCCGAAGGCGTGCTCATCGCCTCGATCATGGAGGAGTACCGCAAGGACGCCTGGCAGGAGATCGTCGAGCGATGCCAGGACGCCGGCGTCGACGCCTTCGAGTTGAACTTCTCCTGCCCCCACGGCCTTCCCGAACGCCGGATGGGCGCCGCGATGGGGCAGGATCCCGACCTGCTCGAAGAGGTGTGCGGCTGGGTGAACGAGGTCGCGACGATTCCCGTCTGGGCGAAGATGACCCCGAACATCACCCACATCGAGGCGCCGGCGGACGCCGCGCTTCGCGCCGGATGCGAAGGCGTGGCGGCGATCAACACCATTCTCAGCGTGATGGGCGTCGACCTCGACACCCTCCGTCCCGAGCCTTCGGTCGAAGGCTGGTCGGTACCCGGCGGCTACAGCTGCAAGGCCGTGCGACCGATCGCCCTTCGGATGGTCATGGAACTCGCGACGATGATGTTCGGCGGCAATTCCGGCCAGCGGATTCCCGCCGGACTCGAATCCGTGCCGACCCCGAACCCCAAGAAGCCGAAGGACATCAAGGCCGGCGACATCAAGACCATCCCGATCTCCGAGTTCGAGCGGCCGGGCCGATACGCCGACCGTTCGATCAGCGCGATCGGGGGTGTGGAGACCGGACGCGATGCCGCCCAGTTCATCCTGCTCGGCGCCCAGACCGTCCAGGTCTGCACCGGCGTGATGATCCACGGCTACGGCCTCGCGAAGACGCTCTGCGGGGAGCTCGGCGAATTCATGGATCGACACGGCTTCGAAAGCATCGAGGACTTCAGGGGTCACAGCCTGAACTTCTTCACCACCCATGCGGAACTGGTCCGACGCCAGTCCGAGATCAAGGCCGCGGAGAAGGCCGCCCGCGACGGGATGGTGACTCAGGACACCAACTGGGACGGCGACCGCTTCGTCGAGCAGTCCAGCAAGCTGGTCGCCAACGACCACGACGAAGACTGAGGACCCGCCCCGGGGTCAGTGGCTCGGCGTTCTCGGCAGGTAGCGCCCGCCCCCGGGTTCGCCGACGAACCGCCCCGCCCGCACCACGGTGCGTCCGCGAAGGATCACGGTCTCGGAACGCCCCTTCCGCCGCATGCCCTGGTAGCCCGAATAGTCGGTCTTCGAGAGACTGTCCGCGACGTCGAAGGTGCCTTCGAAGGACGGGTCGTAGATGACGAGATCCGCGTCCGACCCGACCGCGATCACCCCCTTGCGGGGATGAAGCCCGAAGATCTTCGCGGCCTGGGTGCTGCAGGCGTCGACCATCGTCTGCAGGTCGATCCGACCGGTGTCGACCCCGTGGGTGTGGACGAGGTCGACCCGTTCCTGGATCGAGGGGATTCCGTTGGGGATCGCGGTGAACGCATCGCGACCCATGGTCTTCTGGTCGGCGAAGTCGAACGGCGCGTGGTCGGTGCCGATGGTCGAGATCGATCGATCCGCGATTCCCCGCCAGAGCGGCTCGTGCTCCCGCGCGTCTCGGAGCGGTGGACTCATCACGTACTTCGCGCCCTCGAAACCGGGCCGTTCCGCGCAGGTGTGATCGAGCACCAGATGTGGGATCACCGACTCCACCCGGACGTCGACGCCCCGCTTCCGGGCGGCGATCGCCTGGTCGAGCGCCGCTTCGCACGAGGTATGCACGATGTAGACGTGGGCACCGGTCAGTTCCGCGAACGTGCAGAGATGATTGACGCCGGAGGCCTCGACCGACCGCGGCCGGGAAGGCTCGTGCCATTCGGGGCCGGTCCGCCCCTCCGCGAGCAGCCGACGCTGCATGGCGTCGATCGCTTCCGCGTTCTCGCAGTGGGCGGTCACGATGATCCCGAGCTCCCGCGCGAGCTCGAGCAGCGGAATCAGATTCGAATCCGCGATGTCCAGCGCCCCCTTGTAGGCGAGGAAGATCTTGAAGGACGCCACGCCGTGCTCCGCGACCAGCTCCCGGATCTGCCGGTCCGCCAGCGCATCGAAGCGGACCACCGAGAGGTGGAAGCTGTAGTCGCAGTTGGCACCGTCTTCCGCGAGCCCCTTCCAGGTCTCGAACGCGGTCCTCGGTTCGTCATCGGGGCCGGGACAGATCATCTCGATGATCGTGGTCGTCCCGCCGACCAGCGCGGCCCGGGTCGCGGAGTCGTGATCGTCGATCGCGTTGGTGCCCATGAAGGGCAGGTGGATGTGCACGTGGGGATCGATGAACCCGGGGAGGACCAGACGGTCCGTGGCGTCGATCACCTCGGTTCCCTCGGGGAGTCCCGCTGGATCGATGGCCGCTTCGATCCGGGTGATCGTCTCGTCCTCGACGTAGACGTCGGCCCGACGCTGCGAATCGGCGTTGACCACGAGACCGTTCTTGACGAGGAGTGGCATGGGTTCAGTCGACCTCCGAGAGACAGCGATCGAGCACCTCGATCGCGAAGTCGCAGTCGGCCCGGGTGATGCACATGGGGGGCTTGATGCGAAGCACGTTTCCCTTCAGTCCGCCCTTGCCCAGCAGAAGACCGAATTCCTTCGCCCGCTCGTGGACCTGCGCCGTCGCGGGCCCGTTGGGCGCCATCGACTTCGAGTCCGTCACCAGTTCGAGGCCGAGCATCAACCCCTGGCCGCGGGCGTCGCCGACGATGTCGTGGCTCGAGACCAGATGCTTCAATCCTTCGAGCAGGTGGCCGCCGATCTCGTGGCATCGCGACTGCAGATCCTCTTCGAGCATCACGTCGAGCGTGGCGAGCCCCGCGGCCATGGAGACCGGGTTGCCACCGTAGGTGTTGAAGTGCAGACGATTCGCCATGCTTCCCGCCACCTCGGCCTTGGCCACGCACGCTCCCAGCGGCGCTCCGTTGCCGATGCCCTTGGCCATGGTCACGATGTCGGGTGTGACGCCGTGATTCTCGAAACCCCAGAAGTTCGTCCCGGTCCGACCGAAACCGGTCTGGACCTCGTCGGAGATGCAGACGCCGCCGGCGGCCCGCACCGCTTCGTAGACCTTCGGGAGGTACCCCGGTGGAATCTCGACGGTCCCCCCCACGCCCTGGATCGGTTCCGCGATGAAGCCCGCGATCTGCCCGGAGGTGCCGTGCTGGATGAGGTCGATGACTTCGTCCGCGTACTTCGATCCGGCTTCCGGATCGTCGTATCCGTACTGACCCCGGAGTCGGTCGGGAAGGCGGGCATGGTGCACGCCGATCCCGTGCAGGAGCGGCTGTTTCCAGGTGTGCAGCCCGGTCAGACCCATCGCCTGGTTGGTCATCCCGTGATACCCGTTCCGCAGGGCGATCAGATCGAAGTTCCCGGTGTGCAACCGCGACATCAGCATCGCGAGTTCGTTGGCCTCGCTGCCGGAACTCGTGAAGTAGCAGACCTCGAGACCGGAGTTCGCGGGCATGGTGGACGCGAGCTTCCGACCGAACTCCGCGATCGTCGGATGCAGGTAGATGGTCGTGGTGTGCTGCAGTCGCTCGACCTGCTCGCGGACCCGCTCGACGACCCGCGGATGGCAGTGGCCGACCGACACCGTGACGATCCCGCCGAAGAAGTCCAGATACCGCCGCCCGGTCTCGTCGAAGAGCCACTGCATCGACCCCTCCACGATCATCACCGGATCCCGGTAGTAGGTCAGCAGCGACGGCGCGAGGAACTCGCGACGCATCGCGAGCACCTCCTCGCGGGTGGGCCCCTGGTAGGGACCGGGGCGATGGGTGGTGGACGGCATCACCGGATCGGCGTGTTCATCGTTCAAGTGCGAACCCCTTCGTGAAGGTCATTCCGATCCAGTGGACGAGCGCACCGAGGCCGAGCCCGATGAACCATGCGTAATCGTAGATGCCGTCGAACACCGGTGGAAACCAGGCGTCGGGCGTTCCCGCGGTGTTGCTCGCCGCATTGAGGAACCCCGGAAGATTCGGAAGCACCGCGACCACCAGCGCGACGATCGCGATCCAGTTCACACCGGCGTATCGACCGCGGGGATCGTAGAGTTCGTCGACGTCGAGACGGGTGCGTCGAATGACGAAGTAGTCGCAGAGCATGATGCCGGCGATCGGCCCCAGCAGCGCGCTGTATCCGATCAACCAGGTGAAGATGTACTCGCCGAGGCCGTCGAGCAGTCTCCAGGGCATGATGACCGCCCCGATGACGCAGGTCATCATCGCGCCGGTCCGGAATCCGATGCGTTGCGGGGAGATGTTCGAGAATCCGTTCGCGGGGCTGACCACGTTCGCCGCGAGGTTCGTGGAGAGCGTCGCGAGCAGCAGCGCCAGCATCGAGATCACCACCACCGGCTTCGATCCGAGCATTCCGACCAGCTGGACCGGATCCCAGATCGCCTCGCCGAAGACCACGACGGTCGCCGCGGTCACCATGACCCCGATGAAGCAGAAGAGGGTCATGGTCGGCGGCAGGCCGATCAACTGTCCCTCGATCTGGTCTCGTTGCGACCGGCAGTACCGCGTGAAGTCGGGAATGTTCAGCGAGAGCGTCGCCCAGAATCCGACCATCGCGGTCAGCAGGGGGAAGAAGACCGTCCAGAAACCGGATCCTTCGGGGTAGGTCGTCCTCGAACTGAAGAGCGTGGCGATGCCGCCGTCGGCCTCGCCGGTCCGAATCAACGCCCAGACCAGCAGCGCCAGCCCGGCCGCGATCAGGAACGGGGCCGCCCAGGATTCGAGCCACCGGATCGAATCGATGCCGATCGCCACGAAGCCCACGTGAACCAGCCAGAAGAGCACGAAGCAGGTGAACTGGATTCCGGTGATGCCGAGCAGGTCGATCCTCGCCGAATCGGGCTCGACGCCGATCCATCCGAGCGTGACGATGATCGAGTAGATCGCGGCGCCGCCGATCCAGGTCTGGATGCCGAACCAGCCGCACGCGACCAGCGATCGCGCGATGGCCGGGAGATGGGCTCCGGCCGTCCCGAAGCTCGAGCGGACGAGCACGGGGAATGGGATCCCGTACTTCGTTCCGCCGTGACCGTTCAGGATCATCGGCACCGTGACGATCAGGTTGCCCAGCATGACGGTGAGCACCGCCTGCCACCAGTTCATCCCGGCCTTGATCATCCCCGCCGCGAGCATGTAGGTCGGAATGCACACCGACATGCCGATCCAGAGCGCGGCGAGATGCCACTTCGACCACGTCCGGCCGGACTCCGGGACCGGGGCGAGATCCGCGTTGGTCAGTCTCTGGTCGGACATCTGCATGCACCTCCCGAAGGGGCGTGCGGGACGGCCCTCGGCCGTTCACCGCGGATCGAGGTCGCGGAATCTTCGGGCCGGTTCACCAGGCGGCGATGCCCTCGTAGGATTCCGGCCGACGGTCACGAAAGAACTGCCAGGTGTCGCGCACCGTCTGGATCAGATCCAGGTCGAGATCCGCGATGATCACCTCGTCCCGGTCACGCGATCCCTCGACCATGATCTGGCCGCGAGGATCGCAGAAGTAGCTCTGGCCGTAGAACTCCCCGATGTTCCAGGGCGCCTCCGTGCCGACCCGGTTGATCGCCCCGACGAAGTACTGGTTGGCCACCGCGTGCGCGGGCTGCTCGAGCTTCCAGAGGTACTCGCTGAGTCCCGCCACGGTCGCCGAGGGATTGAACACGATCTCGGCGCCGTTCAACCCGAGCTCGCGGGCGCCCTCGGGGAAGTGCCGGTCGTAGCAGATGTAGACCCCGATCCTGCCGTATCGCGTCTCGAAGACCGGATAGCCGTTGTCCCCGGGCGTGAAGTAGAACTTCTCCCAGAAGCCCGGCTGACAATGCGGGATGTGGTGCTTGCGGTACTTGCCGAGATACTCGCCCGTTTCGTCGATGACCGCGGCGGTGTTGTAGTAGACGCCGGTCATCGCCTCCTCGTAGACGGGCACGACCATCACCATGGCGTGCTTCTTCGCGAGTTCCTGCATGAGCCTGATCGTGGGACCGTCGGGCACCGCTTCCGCGGTGCGATACCAGCGGGGATCCTGTTCGGCGCAGAAGTACGGTCCGTAGAAGATCTCCTGGAGACAGCAGACGTTCGCGCCCCGTTCCGCCGCCTCCGCGATCAATCCGACGTGCTTCTCGATCATCGCCGCCTTGATCGCCTCGAGATCCGTCGAGTCCGGAAGGGCGTTCGAAGCCTGAATGAGCGCTGCGCGGGTGATTCTGGGCATGGTTCCTGCTCCCTAGATCCAGCGACGGACCGTGACTCTCGACTTGGTGAAGAAACGGGCCCCATCCTCGCCGTTCACATGCAGGTCGCCGTAGAACGACTTCTTCCAACCGCTGAACGGGAAGGCCGCCATCGGCGCCGGGACGCCCACGTTCACGCCGAGCATGCCGGCCTGGACCGTGCGCTCGAACTTCCGGACCGCGTGGCCGGAGTCGGTGAAGATGACCGACATGTTGCCGTACTCGGAGCGGTTGACGAATCCCACCGCTTCCTCGAGCGAGCCCGCCCGCATCACCGACAGCACCGGTCCGAAGATCTCCTCGGTGCCCACCCGCATGTCTGGCGTCACATGGTCGAGGATCGTCGGCCCGACGAAGCAGCCGGTCGAGGGGATGTCCGCGGTGCGGCCGTCGATGAGCACGGAGGCGCCCTCCGCCTCGCCGATGCCGACGTATTCGAGGACGCGATCCCGCGATTCGAGATCCTGCATCGGACCCATGGAGGTGTCCGGTCGATCTCCCGCCCCGATCTTGATCCCCCTGGTCCGCTCGACCAGCGCGGGGACGAACCAGTCCGCCGAGTCGCCGACGCACACCACGACGCTTCCCGCGAGACAACGTTGCCCGGTGTTTCCGAACGCGGATCCGAAGATCCCGTCGACCGCGGCGCCTCGATTGGCGTCCGGCATGATGATCGAGAAGTTCTTCGCCCCGCACATGCACTGGACCCGCTTGCCGTGCGCCGCACCCTTCGCGTAGATCGAGGCGCCGGCCCGCGTCGAGCCGACGAAGGACACCGCCGCGACGTCTTCATGGGCGAGGAGACGATCGACGACCGCCGGTCCCCCGTGAACGAGATTCAACACCCCTTCGGGGAATCCGGCTTCGTGCGCCAGCTCGGTGGTTCGCACCGCGGAGATCGGATCCTTCTCGGAGGGCTTCAGCACGAAGGTGTTGCCGCACGCGACCGCCATCGGCCACATCCACATCGGAACCATGATCGGAAAGTTGAACGGCGTGATGCCGACGCAGACGCCGAGCGGCATTCGATCCGCCGAGGAATCGAGGCCGACGCCGCCCTCGTCCTCGGTCCGGCAGAACGACGAGGAGACCGCGATCTGCGGAAGGGTCCGGCCCATCATGAGAACGGGCGCGGCGCAGGCGTGTTCGATGCAGTCGATCCCCCGTCGCACCGATCCGACCGATTCCCCCATCGTCTTGCCGTGCTCTCGGACCAGGATGCCCGCCAGCTCCTCGGCGTGATCCTCGAGGATCGCCTTGTAGCGGAAGAGGTGCTGGATCCGGTCGCCCACCGGGGTCTGCGACCACGATTCGAACGCCGAGGCCGCCGCCGCCACCGCCCGATCGGCCGCGTCGACCGCGTCGAGCGGTGCGACCGAGACCGTCTTGCCGGTGGCCGGATCGATGTTGACCCGTTGCGTGGTGCCGGCGTCTTCGTGCGCCACACCTCCGATGAGGTGGTGAAGGGACTGGGTCGACATGGGGAGACTCCGTTCCGGGCTCGAGGATCGCGATCGGCGGACATCACCTGGGACGCGTCAGCCTCCCTGAGGACGATGCATCTTGGGACCGGTGACGGCCTTTCGCGGGCCCCCCTTGCCGGCGTCGCCGCCGAACTGACGGTCGTTCGCCTGACGTTCGAGCCGTTCCGCCCGCTCGTCCGCCCCCTCTTCACGACGACTCGCCTCCTTGGCGAGGGTGATCTTCTTCTTCTTGAGGGCTCGAGCCTTCTTCTGTTTGTCGAGTTGCTTTCGGGTGGCCATGCGGCGCTCCGGGTCGGGGTGTCTGGAAATGGTTCGCGAATGCGGTCTCAGGTCGGTACGTCGAAGAGAAGGACCACGTAGGCGAGGAACAGGAGCGTGTGTATCGCTCCTTGTAGAACGGTACTCCGTCCGCTCCCGAAATTCACCATCGCGGCGAGAATCGTGGTCACAAGGAGCACCAATTCGACGTTTTCAAGTCCGAGTTCGACCTTCTTCCCGGTCACGAACCCGATGATCAGCACGGCAGGGATGGTCAGTCCGATCGTGGCGACCGCCGACCCCAACGCGATGTTGACGGTCCGTTGAAGACGGTTGGCCATCGCCGCCCGAACCGCGGCCATCGCCTCCGGCGAGAGCACCAGGATCGCGACGAGGAATCCACCGAGGGCGGCCGGTGCGCCGAGGGCCGCGGTCCCGTGGTCGACCACCAACGCCATCTTCTTCGAAAGCAACACGATCGGAAGCATGGTGAGGACCAGCAGGATCGAGTGGTAACGGACCCCGATCACCTCGACCCCCGCGTGATCGTCTTCCGGGGCGGCGTCCTGATCGCTGCCGGTGGTCGCGGGCTGCTGAAAATCATGACGCTGCTGGGCGGACTGAAGCCCGAGGAACACGCCGTAGAGGACGACCGACATCAGGATGAGAAAGGTCGCGAAGAGCGGCGAGGCGGACGCGTCGCCGGTCGATTCGGTGAACCGCGGAATCACCAGCCCCATGGCGGCGAGCGGAATGAGCACCCCGAGATAGGCCGCCGCACTCTTCAGGTTGAAGATCTGTTCCCGATGCCGAAGCCCGCCGAGGACGAGCGTCAGTCCGAACATTCCATTGAGCACGATCATGAGGACCGCGAACATCGTGTCTCGGGCGAGGGCCGGCGCCTCCTCCCCGGTGACCATCACCGCCGAGATCATCACGACTTCGATGCTGATCACCGCGAGGGTCAGGATGAGGGTGCCGAAGGGTTCGCCCAACCGGACCGCCAGACCATCGGCGTGGCGGACCACCCCGAACGACGCCCAGAGCATCACCGCGAAGAGCCAGGCGAACATGAAGGAAGCCCACGCCGGATTCGCGAGGTCACCGAGCCAGCCGCCGCCGAAGATCGTGAAGATCACCACCGAGACGATGCCGACGAGCAGCGACGCCTCGCGTCGGGCGAGGATGTCAGGACGCCAGGGACTGCGTTGCGATCGCATGAGGTGCTCGCTCGAAGATCGTTTCGGTCGATCCTCACGACGTCCGGAAGGACCGCCACACGGTCCATGCAGATGATATCGGATGCGACGACCATCTCCATGAAATCGAACCACCCGGACTTCGCCGGCGGACGTCCGAGTCGTTCCGCTAGGCTGGCGACATGAAGACCCTGAGACATCGGATCGTCGATCTCCATGCCCGTCGGATCCTTCCCGCCGAAGTCGACGTCCTCGACGGACGGATCGACGCGATCCGCCCGCTCGATTCCGACGCTTCCGTCGCACCCGGCGTGCTGCTGCCCGGTTTCGTCGACGCCCACGTCCACGTCGAGAGCAGCATGCTCCCGCCCGCCGAATTCGCCCGGGTCGCGGTTCGGCACGGCACCGTCGCGACGGTGAGCGATCCACACGAGATCGCCAACGTCCTCGGTGAGGCCGGTCTGGACTTCATGCTGGAGGACGCCGCCCGCGCGTGCATGCCGATCCACTTCGGCGTGCCCAGCTGCGTCCCTGCGACCGACTTCGAGACCGCGGGCGCCAGCCTGGATTCGACGGCGGTCGCCCGCCTGCTCGAGGACGATCGATTCCGCTACCTCTCCGAGATGATGAACTGGCCCGGGGTGCTCCATCAGGATCCCGAGGTCATGGCCAAGATCGCCGCCGCGAAGCGGCTCGGAAAACCCGTCGACGGTCACGCGCCGGGGCTCCGGGGCGACGACGCCGTTCGGTACGCCGCCGCCGGCATCACCACCGATCACGAGTGCTTCTCGCTCGAGGAGGCGAGAGACAAGGCGCAGGCCGGCATGAAGATCCTGATCCGCGAGGGCAGCGCCGCCCGCAACCTCGACGCGCTCCTGCCGATCCTGACCGAATTCCCCCACCTCGCCATGTTCTCCACGGACGACGCCCACCCCGACGAACTGCTGAAGGGTCATCTCGATCGCTCGGTCGCCCGATGCGTGGCCCACGGGGTCGACGTGTTCGACGTGCTTCGAGCCGCATGCCTGCATCCGGTCGAACACTACGGGCTCGACGTGGGCCTTCTCCGCGAGGGTGATCGGGCGGACTTCATCCTCGTCGACGACCTCGTCGACTTCCGGGTGAGCCGGACCTGGATCGAGGGCCGTCTCGTCGCCGAGGACGGCCGCTGCACGGTCCCCGGAGCGGCGGTGGCCACGCCGAACGTCTTCCGCGACGCCCGCTTCGAGCCGTCGGACTTCGAGATCGAAGCCGATGTGCCCGACGCCCGGGTCCGGGTCCGGGTCATCGAGGCCGAGGACGGCGAGCTCGTCACCGGCGAATCGATCGCCACCCTCGCCACGAAGGACGGCGTCCTCCAAACCGCCCCGGCGGACGACGTGCTGCTCGTCGCGGTGTGCAATCGATACGCGCCCGCCCCACCCGCGGTCGCGTTCATCCGGGGATTCGGCCTCCGCCGCGGCGCGATCGCGAGCAGCGTCGCCCACGATTCACACCAGGTCATCGCGGTCGGCACGAGCCCGGACGCGGTCGCGACGGCGGTGAACGCGGTCTTCGAACGCCGTGGCGGCCTGGTCGCCGTCGACGGTGATCGAACCGCGGGCCTCTCGCTTCCGATCGCGGGGCTGATGAGCGACCGGCCCGCGGAAGAGGTCGCGGCCGGATACGAAGCGGTGAGCGCCGTCGCCCGGGACCTCGGTTCGACGCTGCAGGCCCCCTTCATGACGCTCTCGTTCATGGCGCTCCTCGTGATTCCGAGCCTCAAGCTCGGCGACCGGGGACTCTTCGACGGAAACGCATTCGCGTTCACATCGGTGCGACTCTGAATTCAGCGGACCGTCGATGATCTTCGAGATCCTCGGCGGACTGCTCGCCCTCGCGATCACCGCCTCCGCTCGTCGATGCGGGGCTCATGACGCCCTCCCTCGAATCGACGTGATCCGCTCGCCGGCGATCGCCGCGCAGGTCGGATCCCCGCCCGGGCGATATCCTGCCTCGATGCTCGGTGAACGTCTCGCCAATCGAATGCGGCACCTCGCCAAGTGGGGTCGGAAACAGGGCATCTCCTGCTTCCGCCTCTACGAGCGGGACGTGCCCGAATACCCCGCGATCGTCGACTGGTACGCCGACGAGCACGCGGCGGATCCCACCCGCGAGGGCGACGCGGTGGTCTGGCTCTTCGCCCGAAAGAAGGACGAGACGCTCGAGCAGGAGGTCGAACATCGGCGGGACGCGGAGGCGGAGATCCTGGCGGGCCTGGACCTTCCCCGGGAGCGGATGCACGTCAAGCACCGGGGACGACAGTCCTCCGGCGCCGGCGATCGGGAGCAGTACGAACGCGTGGACACCCGGGCGAACACCAAGACCGTCCGCGAGCACGGACTCCGGTTCGAGGTGAATCTCTCGGACTACCTGGACGTCGGGCTCTTCCTCGACCATCGCCCGACCCGGAAATCCGTGCAGGACCGGGCCGGCGGCAAGCGCGTCCTGAACCTGTTCGCCTACACCGGAGCCTTCAGCGTCCACGCTCGCGCCGGTGGCGCCGCGGCGACCACCACCGTCGACATGTCGAGAACCTATCTCGACTGGTACGAGCGCAACCTGGCCCTGAACGGGCATGCGCTCGACTCGGACCATCGTCTCGTCCAGGCGGACTGCCTCCAGTGGCTCGCCGCCGGTCCGAAGGACGATGCCGATCGATACGACACGATCATCTGCGACCCCCCCACCTTCTCCAACTCCAAGCGGATGAAGGCGGGCTCGTTCTCGATCGATCGAGATCATCCGGGATTGATCCGGGATCTCGCCCGCTTCGCGGCGCCGAAGGGCGAGATCTTCTTCTCGACGAATTCCCGAAGCTTCGAGATGTCGCCGGACGCGGTGCCGGGGAACTTCGGCTGTCGGGAGATCAGCAACCGATCCGTCCCGGAGGACTTTCGAAACAAGCGGATACACCGCTGCTGGCGACTCGCCGAAGGATGGGAGAAACGCCGCTGACCGGGGCGCGGTCTCGTGCTCCCACGCGGTGATGCGACGAGCGGTTACACTTCTTTCCGGCCACCAGGCCGGTGATCACGATTCCGCGAAAGCCGGAAGAAAGGCAGACATGTCGTCGACGCGCGTCGCACAGGAAAGCCCGAACGCTCGGACGGACGACCGGTGTTGCATCGGTTGCGGCCATGTGCTTCAAGGTGCCACCAGCCGGATCTGCTCGGAATGCGGTCGAGGTTTCGATCCCGACGACCCACGCACCACCGCCAGGGTGGGGAATCGGGGATTCCGTCGCGGCTTGATCAGGATCTGCAGCGTCCTCCACTGGGCGTTCCTGATCTTCGCCTTCGCGGTGACCCTGTACTCGTTCGTCGGAGGCCACTGGATTCTGGTCGGGATGCTCGTGGTGTGCAGCCTCCCGCTGGTCCTCCTGCAGTTCACGCTGCTCGCGCTCCCGATTCAGCCGATCTCGATGCGCCGACGCGTGCTGGGCTATCTCGTCCCGCTGGTCGTCGTCAGCATCCCGTTCACCGACTGGCCCCTACGAGCCAACTTCATGATTCATCGCAATGCGCTGCAGGCGATCGCGGATCGGGCGTACGCCGGCGAGACGTTTCCCCGCGACACCCGCGTCGGCATCCTTCGATTCCGTCAGATCCGGCAGTCACGAAACGAGGGACACGTCGGATTCCAGCTCAGCGGAGGTGCCGGCGGTGGCGTGTACTTCGTCGCGACGCCGCCGGGATTCGTCGGCGATCCCTCCCGCAGCTCGCCCCTGCGAAACCATCGAAACGTCTGGGACAACACCAACTGGACCGTGGATCTCGGTGGTGGCTGGTACCTGGTCGAGCAGGACTGATCTCGCCGGGTGACTGCCCGTCGGAAGGTCCGAAAACCAAGGAGACCTCGGTACGGCAGGGTACTGAAAACCCCCTCCAAGGCCCGAAACGGGGTATTGAAGGGCGACTTTTGCGCGGATTCTTCAAGTTTGCCGCGAAGCCCAGACCTCGATGAGGTAAATTTGGAACCGGAGGCGCACGTGTGGGAACGTGCAAAGAGTGAAGCGGGACGTCGAACGAGGTGTTCGGCGTGGTCTTTCGTCGTCCCGTTCCCTCAGTCTCCCTCCCAGAGACCTGCTGGACGCACGCGAGTCCGATTCGTACCAATGGTGCGTCGATCCCGTCGCGCCGCGTCCGACCGTTCCGCAGACGGTCTCAAGGAGAAGTAAGAAATGAAGAACCTGACTCTTGCCAGCACCGCAGTTCTCTGCCTTGCGGGCGTCGCAGTTGGCGATCTCTATCAGATCGACAACGATGAAGCGAACACCAACGTCGGTGTCCCGGGCAGCTCCATCACCTGGGGCAATGCGTTCGAGACGACCGACACGATGCTCGAGAACATCGCGTTCGGCTTCGGCATCCAGCAGGATGGTACGCAGACGCTCGTCGGTGACCAGATGCTCTGGGAGGTCTTTGGCGCCCAGGGCGACACCCCCTCCTTCCTCCAGTCGCTCGCCGCTGGTCAGCACACCATCGAAAACGACGACTACTGGGGCCAGGGCAACCTCGACGTGATCACCGTCAACGTCGACCTCACCGGCTATTCCTGGTTCTTCATCGTCGGCAGTTACACCGACTCCGGCGGTGGTGGCTTCCCCGCTGCGCTGGCGACCAACGTCACGCTGCAGTCCTGGGCCGCCGTCGCGCCGAACCCGGCCGACATCGCCGGTGCCAGCCGGATCGACGACTTCGGTCTGCCCGGCACCTGGGTCATTCGCGGCAACGTGCCCGCCCCGGGTGCGATCTGCCTGCTCGGTCTCGCCGGTCTCGCCGGTCGACGCCGTCGCGGCTGAATGTTCCGACCCTCGTTCTTCGAGGGGTGAGAGATGATCGATGTACCGAGGGGACCCGTCGCGGGTCCCCTCGGTCTCGTTTTGCGGAGGTTAGGATGCGACGCCTTTCGAACGCGACGCATGCGGGATCGCATCTCGTCGCGAGACGCCACCAGGAATCCCATCTTCATGAAACTCGATCTTCGAACGATTCCCTGCGTCTGGATCAACGTCGATGCGGACACCGAGAAGGCGGCGCAGATGGAATCGCTGCTCGATCGGCTCGGCATTCGAAACCGAAGCCGCTTCAGCGGTGTCACCGGCATCGCTCCCCACGAAGGCGTGAATCGCGGCGAGGAACACTACCGGAATTGCGCCGAGAGTCACTTCGGCGTGCTGCAGGCGGCGCTCGACGACGACACCTTTCCCGTCCTGGTCCTCGAGGACGACGTCGATGTGCAGGGTTTTCCGGATGCCCCGATCGACTGCCCCGACGACACCGACGCCCTCTACCTCGGCACCAGCCACGGCAGCCCGGACTACCGGGCGACGCCCGTGTCCGACCTTCTCTTTCGCATCGAACGCGTCTACGCCGCCCACGCCGTCCTCCACCTCACCCGCGACTACGCGGAAGCGGTGATCGCCGACGGACGTCGCGCCATCTATGAGCGCGACGAGCCCTTCGACATCGCCCTGGCCTTCGAGGTCCAGTCACGTTTCAACGTCTGCGCGATGCGCTCGCCGATCTTCTACCAGAGCGATGCGAAGAACCGGGTCAACCAGTGGGAGGACATGACCCGCACGCCCCTTTCGCCTCGTGAACCGACCGGCACCGGCAGGCCGCCGGTCGTTCCCTGACCGGGCCCGCCGCGTTCAGGACCCCCACGGAGACGACGGGGCGTCACCCGACGTATCGCATCACCGGATACCGGCCCGCCAGCACCATCTCGTCGATGATGAATCGCCGGATCCGGGGATACCAGGTCAGCACGTCGCACTGGAATCGAAGCTGCTCGCGGGTTTCGACGTCGAGCGCCGCCTTGAACGCCCGGAAGTCGAACCCGGCGAGACGTTCACCGATGTCATCGGCCATGGCATGACACCACGAGGTCGTGTCGCGATCATCCGGATCCACGTCGGCGACCCGACGGCAGCGACTCGCCAGCGACGCGAGCTGCTCGAAGACCCCGGACGCGGCCTCCTCCGGCAGCGTGTAGGAATCGGGAATCGCGGGCAGCGACGCCGCGCCGTTCCGGTCGAACCGGAGCCGGCATCTGACCTCTCCGGCGATCATCGCCCCCACCAGCGACGCCGCGGCCTGTTCCGGCAGATCGGGTCGATGACCGGCGGTCGCCGGCCGGTGGAGCACGCGGGTGGGGACACCCTGCCCGTAGGCGAGCGGACGGCCGATCGCCGCGGAGAGCGGTTGAAGCAGATCCGCGACCAGTTCGTTGTCCGAGCGGTAGCTCGTTCGAACGGTCCGATGCGGATTTCGAAGCGAGATGCGGTCGTCGGTGAGGAACCACCACGGAAAATGGTCGAGTCCCGGACAGAGCCATCGTGCCAGACAGGAGGAGACGTGCGTGTCGGACCCCCGAAAGGCGAACAATCGGTTCTCACCGGCGGAAATCGTTCGATGCTCGATCGGCCTCCCTCGGTTCGCGATGGTGGAGTCCACCACCGCGACGGTGCGGAAGTCGGGAAGCCCGTACTCGATGATCGCCACCGCCGCGATCTCCACGTCCTGCGACGGGTGCTCCTCCGTCAACTCCGCATGATCCACCGCGAATCGGCAGCTGTCGCCGGATCGCGACAACCGATCGAACGCCTGGTGCATCGTGTTGTGACGACGATCGGAAACCGGCACGGTCCCCCATCCCGCTTCACGAAGCGAGCCCACGGTGCGGCCGATCGGTTCGAAGATCGATCCGATTCGATTGGGTCGCATCGAGATTCGACCCCCGAGCTCGCAGAACCGGTCCGAATCATGCAGGATCTGACTGTTCTCGAAGGGGCCGGGCAGTCGAACGTCGCACCCTTCGAGCAACGGCGACGTCTCCGGGACGGTGGTGTCATCGTCCATCGAAAGGACCCGCCCCAGGAGCGGCAGTTCGGTCGCGATGCGACTCTGCCCGTAGCCCGAACGAAGCAGGAAGTTCTCGAGAATCCGCTCCGGCGGGCGAAGTCGTTCGCGGACGATGCGTGCGACCTCGGTCCTCGTCTCGAGATCCTGCAGGAAGATCTCGGGCCGCCGGACGATCGGACGCCCGGCGTGCTCGATCGCCCAGGTGATGCTCGCCGCCTTCGATTCGATCGGACAGTCGAGCGTCTGATCCCCGATCACGATCCGGGAGTCCTCTTCGATCCCCTCGTCTTCGAGCCGGCTCGTGACGCTGTGAATCCAGTGCCCCAGATCACCGGGCGTCGCCCCCGTCGCACTTCGCCAACGACCGCGGGTCGGGCAGCAGATCGTTCGGGAAGCCTCCTCCGTCGGCAGCGTCGACCTCACGAATCTACCCGCGGATCGCTTCATCATCGCATCCTGCTCCCGAACATCCCGGACGCGTTCCGCATGCGACGCGTTGCCCGGCACCTGTCCGATCCACGACGGTCCCTCCGGCATCCTCGAAACGCACGCGATCTCTCTCGTTCTGGTCGATGCATGTGTGTCTTGAATGATGCCGACGCCTTCGAGGCGACGCACGGGTTCGTGACGGACGGTCCGAGAGAGCCCAAACGGACGCTCAGGCATTCTAAAGGATGATGCCGTACCAGCGAAATCCGATCTCATGAACGGACCGATTCGTCTGGTTTTCGGACATCCTGCGAACGACCTCCCACTCAGGAGCACGGGCCCCAGGCGACGAAGAGCATGCCGAGATCCACCCCGTCGATGACGCCGCTGCCATCGAAATCGGCCCGGCAGTCTCCACACCGCCCCCACTCGGCGAAGAAGATTCCGAGATCACCGCCGTCCGTGGTCCCGTCGCCGTCGAGGTCCGTGGGGCACGCCTCCGGTACGTGAAAGTCGTAAGTGACGGTGTAGCCGACCTGCCCGCCGCCGAAGAAGTCGATCACGTCGGCGGGATCCTCCTCCAGAACGAGTTGAGCCACGCCGACGAGTTCGATCGTTCCTTCGCCGATCCAGGGGGCGATCTCCCCGGCGTCGTCCAGCACGACCTCCGCGAGGTCCTCGTCGAGGTAGAGGATCGCGAACGGATCGTCACCGTTGTCGAGCACGTCGAAGATCATCGCCTCCGTCTCGGCGAACGGTTGCTGCCCGGGGTGACCGTAGTCCGCGGTCAGCCGGGCCTCGACCTCGACGAATCCGCCCGAGCCGTTGGTGACCGCCTCCGCGACCAGCAGGGTGTGGAATTCGAGCGTGACCGCATCGAGGACCCGGGTGCCATCCCGGGTGTCGAAGCGATCGAGCACGATCAGATGTTCGGTGGGCGGCCCGGCGTCGCCTTCCAGCGAGCCTTCCTGCACGATCACGTCACCGAGCACGGGGCCGGCGAGAATCCCGACCAGGGCAAGCCCGGGCTTTCGAAGGCTGGACATGGAGGAAGCCCTTTCGCAACGGAGGGGTCGAAGTCGAGCGACCGTCAGGCTCGCCGACGTGTCGGTCGCCGGCGACCGACGAGCACCGAAGCGAGCAGGCCGACGACGCCCGGCGCGGGCACCAGCACGACCTCGATGGCGGTGCTGTCGTAACTCGAGATCGTGAACGTCCCATCCACGGTGAGGATCCCGTCATCGACGAGATCACGGAGCACGTCGTCCCCGGCGATCGCCGCGCCGGAGAACGGCGTCGCGAGATTCCATCCCAACGGCCCGTCGTAGGTGCCGACCGTGAGGTTCTCGAACGGGACGTAGAGTCCGAAACCGATCACCAGGCCGTCGGTCGCGTCGGAATACGTCCAGACCGCCGAATCGGCGACGAACGCCGAGGTCATCTCGACCGATGCGCCTTCGATGGTCACGACCCCCGAACCGGGCGTCACGTTGAAACCCCGCGGCGATCCCGGCTGGATGTCCTCGAGCGCTGCAATGAGCGAGAAACTCGCGGCGACGTCGACGAAGTCCGTGCCGTCGAGCGTGCCGACCGCGCCTTCGAAGGAAAAGGTGTAGCGGACCAGATCCGCGTCGGCGAGGCTGGAGCCCCCGAAGGTGGCGACCCCGGTGGCAAGGACGATCGAGGCATTCCTGCGTGTCATCTGAATCGACTCCATGAGGGTGAGTCCTTCACCCTCGCCCACCCATCCGGCCGAGTCAAGTGATTTCGAATCGAACGGCTTCCCGCCCGCCGGTGGTGACGCCGACCGGCGGGACACCGAGACTTCCGAGGCGACGTGCGAAGGACATTCCACACGCCACCACCACCAGGGTGGCGTGGCCCACCACGCCTCCCAAAGACCACGGAACCTGCCGCCCGCGGAGATACCCGTGGCCCGTGATTCCATCCTCGGCCATCTGGATGGGACGCCGCTCACGGATGAATCAGTGGAGTCCGAGCGCGACGACCGCGCCGGCGGGCGTTGCCCCGCATGTCCCGCCAGGACCAGATCCATTTGCTAGACTCAATGAGACTGAGTCTCAATTGCAGGATGGACCATGCCCGACTTTGACGGCGAAATCTCCCAGGCCGACGCCGACCGACTCTGCTTTGCCGCCAGCTGCGTGTTCTTCGCGTTGCTTCGGCGAAAGGCAACCATGCTCGGAACGCAGATCGTGCTGCCCAAGCTCCTCTGCCCCACCACCTGTCACCCGCCGCCCGAAATGCTCGACGACGACCTCGTCAAGGAGGCGACCGCGATGCTTCTTCGACTGGGCGTCGTGGAGATCAACGACGACGGCATCGTCGACCTGATTCTGGTCGGCCACGAATGATGGGCCGGCACGAACGGCCGTGAACGCCGGACGGATCCCGCCGCGACCCTCGATGGCATGACATGACATCCCGGGGAGCGGCCCCGTGTCGTTCCGTCGTCAGGTCAGAAGGTGATGCCGAGTCGGGCGCCGAGGACGATCGCGGTGTCCGCGCCGGTGTACGGCGGCTCGATGAACTGGGCGTCGAGGGTCAGGTTCACCGAGTTCATGATGGCGAAGTCGTAGTACGCCTCGATTCCCTGTGATCCATCACCGATCCCGGCGACGTTCGAGAAACGCGTGGGCTGGATGTCGGTGTAGAAGTAGCCGACGCCGAAGGTGTCGTCGGTCCTCGACGGGATCAACCCTCGACCACCGACGCCGATGCACCCGGACCAGTCGACGGGGTTCGTCTTCCGATCCGCGACGCCGAACCGCGCGAAGAGACCGAAGCCCTGCCGATCCGCCCGCCCGTCCGCCACCGCGATCGGAGCGTCGCTCCCCTCGTCGGCCCACAGGTACTGCCAACCGTTCCAGTAGACCGCCCAGGTGTCGTTCTTCGTGGGGAGCCGGAGACGCTCGCCCTCGTCGAGGATGATGCGTCCGCCGATCTCCGCGAAATCCTGGTCGAAGGAATACAGGCCGCCGATGGTCATGCCACCGGGGAGCCCCCCCAATTCATATTGGAACTGGGCCTCCAGGGTGAACGAAAGTCCGTCCCCGAAGTCGTCGAAGCCGGTCGACGTCGACGAATCGGCGGTGTTGAAGAGCGTCGCGGTGACGGACATCCGATCGGTCGGCAACCACGCCGCCCCGACGCCGAGCGTGCTGTAGGGAAGCCGCAGTGCGAGTGTGGAATTGAACACGAAATTCGAGTTCATGAACTGCGTGGTGCCCCGACCACCCGCGAATTCGTTCGAGTCACCGTTGAGCGTGTCCATCTTGCCGAGAAAGACCCCGAAATGCTCCGACAGGAACTGCGTGTAGAGCAGGTCGGTGATCGTGAAGCCGATGGAATCGTCGACCTCGCTGGTGAGCGGAAAGAACGCGTCGGTGTTCACGGGGAGCACGGTGCCGACCTGCGCGTTCACGGACTTGCCGTACCGCGACTCGCCGCGGAACGTGACCAGTCCACCCGGGACGACGCCCATTCGATCGAGGTCGAGGTTGATCAGGTAGTCGCCGATCCCACCGTAGCGCGTGGCCTCGTCGAGTCCACCGGACGTGATTCCCTGACCGTACTGGACCCACTTGAACCGGAACTGGATGCCGTCGTCCGCGAGCTTCGCCCGTGAACCATTCCAGTCACCGGTGAGCGCCGGCCGCTGCTCGAGATCGCCACCGTAGTCGGGCACCGGCAGGATTCCCTTCGACGTCGTCTCCTCGGCGACGGCCGGAAGGTCGGCATCGTCCTGAGCCATGGCGAACCCCGTCGCGATGAGCACCGTGGATGAGGACATGATGATGAGCGACCGGTGCATCTGAGAAGACTCCTCGCGAGCCGGACGCGGCGGCGTTGCTCGCCGTCACGACCGGTCTGATTCCAGGCTTCCTCCGGGCTCGAACACTCGGGCCGGGGGCATGCTGACAATGCGTCAGCAATATATCCGACGGGCCTGCGACGAACATCGGCGACCACGTCCGATGTGCGGATCGATTCGATAATCTCGAGTCTCCTTTCATGGCCCAGCCATCCGAAGGATCGCGAATCGTGCTCCTGGTCTCGAACGACCGCGATGCAGGAGATGACCTTGGGAATCGTCCAGACCAACCTGAATCGCGCCCGAAACCTCGCCCGGCACGCGGGGGAGTTTCTCC
>JAQWJM010000111.1:0-18500 GCA_029248335.1 Phycisphaerales bacterium | reverse complement strand
TTCGATGCGGTGACGTGGACCGCGGCATCGATGCGGCTCCGGCTCGAACACGAGTTCACCCATCACGCGACCGCCCGACTGCTCGGAAGCTTCCGCCTGCACGTCCACGACGAGGTGATCGCGGATCTCATGGGATTCGGGGGTGCGATCGGTCGGTTCGAGGCGGATCTCTTCCTGAAGGGGTTGGGCATCCGAAACCGCGAAGTGACGTCCGACGCCCGACTCTGGACCTACGTGCAGACGCTGGATCGATCCGCCGTGCCGGCGCTCGTCGAATTGCTCGAAGCGGTCGCGGGAAATCTCGAGCGAGCAGCGGAAGATCTCTTCGCGGAGGACGGACCCGATCGGCTCCGGATCATCCGTGAGATCGCGAAGTACGATCTCCCGACCATGGCAACGCCGGCGTGGTCGATCTCCCGGAAATCCGGCGAGGCCCGTCCCGGGCCGTGAGGAATCAAGAGATGGAATCCGAAGTGCAATCAAGGTTCTGCGGTCACCTCGATCTCGACTGGGCGATCATCGAGGGCGGCCTCGAACTCCCGGAACGGGCCGCCCTGCATCGCGACGCCCCCGAACACTTCACGCCGGATCCCGACCGCGCGGCCGAGGTCCTTCATCGCTGGCGGAACATGCTGGGACGATCGGAGGGCGCCTCGCTCGATGATCGGCTGGTGGACCTGGGCATTCGGGAAGCGGACTTCGCCACGGTGGTGGGATCGGTGGCCGAGTCCGCGGCCGGATCGCTCCCGCACGAGCCGTGGATGAACATCGCGGCCGCGGTGGCGGACTGGCGAGGCCCGTGCGACGAGTCCGGATTGCCGCTCGCGGCGTTTCTCACTTCGGACGAGGACACCTCGATTCCCTTCGAGCATGGCCTGGTTCCATGGGTGGACGTGGCGACCGAGCGGCTTCGAGCGCTTCGTCCCGGCGTCGAAGAAGTGCTCGGGCCCGAACTTCTTCAGCGTCAGCAGCGTCGACTCGCGGCGGGGCTCGCCCTTTTCGCTCGGGACGTGAACATCGTCGATCTCGACCGACATCGATTCGGCCGGTACAGCGGCAACGACTTCGCGATCGGTCTTTTCTCGACGTCACCGCCGCGAGACGCGTACATCGCCACGGTCCGCGAGATGATCGGCCCGCACGCCGCGGCCTGGATGAGACGGGTTCCCGCCCTCGCCCGGCTCCTCGCGACCCGTGCGGATGCCTGGGCACGAGGTCTGGATGAATTCCTAGATCGACTGGAGACCGACGGGGCGATCATCCGCGACGAGTTCGCGGGTGGTGTGGATCCGGGCGCGTTGACCGAGGTCTCCTTCGGATCGGGTGACAGTCACAACGGCGGTCGGACCGTGGCGATGCTCCGTTTCGAATCCGGGCTTCGACTGGTCTACAAGCCCCGGTCCTGCAGCGTCGACGTCGCATTCCGTTCGATCGTCGACGCGGTGAACGAACCGCTCGGTCCCGAACTCCACCTCCGCGTCCCCCACACCATCGACCGGGGGATCTACGGCTGGGCCGAATTCATCGATGCGACGCCCTGTCGCGATGCCGATGCGATCGGTCGTTTCTACCGTCGGATGGGTGTGCTGCTCGCGATCATCCACACCTTGCAGGGAAACGACTTCCATCTGGAGAACGTGAAAGCGGACGGCGAGGATCCGGTGCCCATCGACCTCGAGACGGTCAGCGTGCCGTCGGGGCTGATCGAGGATCCGAACACCACGCCCGATGCGGCCGAGAAGATCATCGAACATTCGGTGCTGCGCACGTTGTTGCTCCCGAACGCGATGGGATTCGGCCACGATCGGCAACTGCGCAACATGGGGGCGATCCAACTGGAGGCCGCAGCGGGCCAGCAACGCGTGGTGAGGCGGCTCCTGCACGTCAACACTGATTTTCAGCGGTGGATCACCGACGCGTCCGACGGCGTGGACGAAACGATCAATTCCCAGGTCCGGGCCGAGAACGGCGACACGATCTCGAACCAGTCGCAGCAGGCGGCGATCAGGTCGGGCTACGAATCCGCCTACCGATCGATCCTTGAACGAGCTGCGCACTGGTCGTCGGGTGAATCGCCGGTGGGCGAACTGGGCGCTGCGTGGGTCCGGGTGCTCAACCGTGCGACGAACGTCTACATGCGACTGCTGCTGGAATCCTGTGAATCCAGCAATCTCGCATCCGGCGTCGACCGTTGGATTGCGCTCGATCGGCTCGCGCTCTTCATGGAGTCAGGCGTCGACCTCGGTCGCCCCACGGCCGTCGAACTGGTCGCCGCGGAGCATTCGGCCCTTTTCGCCGGCGATGTCGCCTACTTCCTCGCGACGGGCGCGGGGCGGACCTATTGGGTGGTCGATTCGGAGTCGGGACGTCAGACGGAACTTCCGAACGCTGCACTGTCGTCATCCGCGGTCGAATCGGCCCGTTCGCAGATCGGGCGGATGGGCGTCGAGGATCTCGCGATGCAGCTGAAGCTCCAGGGCGACGCGTATCAGACCACCGTCGCGAGCCTTGATCGCATCCTTCACGTGAGGCCGTCCGATCCCGGCCCTGATGACGTGGAGGCGCTCGTCTCCCAACGACCGCTTCGCGAACTCGTGGTGGAGGCGTTGGAGGTGATCGTCGATCAGGCGGTATCCACCGGCGAAAACAAAAACTGGATCGACCTGACGCTCGATCCCCAGAGCGAGGCGCTTCGTCCCTCGCCGCTCGACGCGGATGTCTACTCCGGACGCGGTGGCTTGTCGCTGCTCTTCGAACGAGCGTATCGGGTGCTGGGCGACCGCCGTTGGCTCGACCTCGCGCGATCGGCGCTCGGTCATGAGTTCGCGATCTGGCAACAAGTCGCCACGCGGGAGCAGTTCCTCCGGGGTGCGCCGAGCGGTCTGCTCCAGCGGGCCGGTCTGATGGCGGGTTTCTGGGCGATCGGTCGCCACGAGGGATTCGGCGGCCACCGGGTCGCGGCCCGTGAGCTCGCCACGTCGATCTCCGATCGGACGATTCGCAACGATCAGAGCTTCGATGTGATCGCGGGGTCCGCGGGCTACATCCTCCTCCTGCTTCGGCTCGCCGAAGAGGAGGAACTTCCGGGGGTGCACGAGGTCGTGGGGCGGCTCGCCGACCACCTCGTGGCCACTCACGTGGACGATGGTGGGCCCGGCTGGCAGACGTTGGGCGGCGACTCGTTACCGCTGTGCGGATTCGGACATGGCCGGGCGGGAATCGGACTCGCGCTTCTGGAGGCCGGTCGCGCGTTGGATCGCCCCGACCTCCGGCGATTCGCGATGTCGGTGTTCGAAGCCGAGCATGGATGGCGTGGCGCGACGCCGGCGGAGGGATGGCCGGACTATCGAATGTTGAATCCGAGTGAACGCTCGAAGGCACCGATGGGTGCGAATCGATGGTGTGCCGGCACCGAAGGCATCGCGCTTTCCCGGGCGGCGGCCCTCGCGGTGGTCGACGATCCGCTGCTCCGGGACGACCTCGACTTTGCGATGGAGACCGTCCGTCCGAGCACGGTCCCCGGTCGAGTGCACCTCTGTTGTGGTATGACCGGACGGATCCTCACGCATCAGACGCTCGATCGACTGCTCGACGAACCCGGATTGTTCGATCGAAAGCGATCGATGGAGATCGTGGCGGGTTCGCTCGATCCCCGGGTCACGCCGGAACCTTCCGTGATGGGCGTGGGGCTCTTCCAGGGCACAGGCGGACTGATCTGGACGGCGCTGTCGCTGCTCGAAGACGACGGAAGCGATCTGCTGCTCCTGCGTCCCTGAGTTCAGGCGTCGTCGGAGTCGGCGGACGGCGGATCGGATCGCATCAGGCGGCACGCTTCCTCGAAGTCCTCCGGGGTGTTCACGTTCCAGAGCAGCAGTCGCTCGCGATCCGCGAGTGGGACGCGAGTGGCGTCGGGGCCGAGTCGCTCGACGAGGTGATGCACGGCGCGATCGCCGGCGTCGAGCATGTCGCGCACCACGTCGAGGCAGTCGCTTCCGATTCGGCAGGGAAGACCACGCACCCGTGGTTCCGATGTCGACGTGAAGCACGCCATGCCGTCGTCGTCACCGACCAGCAGTCGGGCGAGCAGGCCGGCGGGAAGAAGCGGAAGGTCGCAGGGCACGATCAGGTATTGCGGGGAGATGTCGCTCGCGAGGGCGGCTTCGATCGCCGCGAGCGGACCGGCATCGGGACGAAGGTCCTCGATCGTCTGGTGACCGACGAGTCCATGCGGCGAACCCGCGATCACGACCTGCCGACAGAAGCCGGCGAGCATGTCGCGCATGCGTTCGATCATGTTGCGGCCGTCGGGGAGGATCATGCCGCCCTTGGGGACGCCCATCCGTCGGCTGGCGCCCCCGGAGAGGATCACCGCGGCGTACGGCCAGGGTTTCGGTGGCTCGAGACGGATCATGCCGGCGGTTCCGGTGAGGTGGCGATGGCCGGGTCCGCCGCTCGATCCGCAAGCACCAGGGCCGCGAAGGCCGCGCCGTCGACGCAGCCTGCACCGGGGACCCGGACCAGGGGTCGGGGCCCGTCGCCCGAGCATTCCACGGTGACCGCGGCCCCGGTGGCGAGCCTGCCGGGTTCGAGCACCCGGGCGTACATGCCGATGCGGTTCCAGAGGATTCGCTTGAACTCCGGGGAGATCGAATCGAGCACGTAGCAGGGGGGGCGTACCCGGGTGATTTCGAGGGCCACGCCGCCGTCGAAGAAAAGCCGGTCGCCGGCGGTCAGGAGCTGGACCCCCACGCCGGAGACGGTGAGATTCTCCCCGAGGTCGCCGGGCGCGAGCGGGATCCCGGTCTCGTCGGCGATCGCTTCGAGCAGTTCGAGATCGATCAGGGAGATCGCCTGGACCGGGGTCCGGTGCTTCTCGTGATCGTGACCGTCCCCCTCGATCCCGGCCGGGCGCACGGAGGCGGTGGGAATCGCCGTCTTGGGGATGCCGCCTGGCGAACGGTTGATGGAACGAAGCACCGACATGTCCACATGGTACGCCCGTGACCGCCCGCGCCCCGCCCCGAACCTCGACGTCCGGTACGCTCCTCGCCATGAATCCGACTTCCATCGACTTCTCGCTCGCCGGCCGTCATTCGGTCGTCTGTGGCAGCACCCAGGGCATCGGCCGGGCGATCGCGGAGGCGTTCGCGGCCGCGGGCTCGTCCGTCACGCTGGTCGGTCGCAACGAGGACGGCCTGGAGCAGGTGCGGTCCGCGTTGACCGTCGCCGCCGGCCAGCAGCACCGGACGCTCTGCGTCGACTTCTCGGATTGGCGGGCCGTCCAGACCGCGGCGGATCGGTACGCCGTCGAGCACGGTCCGGTGCACGTCCTGATCAACAACACCGGCGGCCCGGCGGCCGGATTCGCGGTCGACGCGGAACCCACCGACTTCCTCAAGGGCTTCGAGATGCACCTCGCCTGCGGACAGTCGCTGGTGCAGGCGTTCGCGCCGGGCATGCGGGAGGCCGGCTACGGCCGCGTGATCAACATCATCTCGACGTCGGTGGTGACGCCGATCAAGGGGCTCGGGGTGAGCAACACCATCCGGGGCGCGGTCGCGAACTGGGGTCGGACGCTCGCGGTCGAACTCGGGGGATTCGGCATCACCGTCAACAACATCCTGCCGGGCTTCACGGATACGGCACGCCTCTCCTCGCTGTTCGAAGGAAAGGCGCGTCGGGGTGGCACCACCGTCGAGGACGTCCGAGGCCAGGCCGTCGCGGGGATTCCCGCGGGCCGCATCGGCGAACCGGCGGAGATCGCCGCAGCGGCGCTCTTCCTCGCCTCGCCCGCCGGTGGGTACGTCAACGGCGTCAATCTTCCGGTCGACGGCGGTCGGGTGGTGCAGTCATGAGCGGAGCCCCGGACACCATGATCGAGATCACGAACCTCCGGTCCGGGCAGATGCTCGAGCCTTCGATGCAGCCCGATCGAATGCCGGTGGTGAATCCCGCGACGGCGCAGACCATCGCGACGGTCCCGGTCGGCACCGCAGAGGAGGTCGACCTCGCGGTCGCCGCGGCCCGCGAAGCCTTCTCCGGTTGGAGCGGGCTTCCCGCGATGGAACGCGCCGCCTGTCTCAACCGGCTCGCGAACCTGATCGAGGCGAACGTCGACGAACTCGCCCGGCTCGAGACCGACGACAACGGCAAGCCCCTCGCGCTGGCCCGCGACCTCGAGATCCCGCGGGCGGCGTCGAATTTCCGGTTCTTCGCGGGGGCGATCCTGCACGCGAAGTCCGAGGCGTACGACCTCGGGGGCATGGGGCTGAACTATTCGCTCCATCGTCCGCGCGGCGTCGCGGCGTGCATCTCGCCCTGGAACCTGCCGCTCTATCTCTTCACGTGGAAGATCGCACCCGCCCTCGCCACGGGAAACACCGTGGTCGCGAAGCCGAGCGAGATCACGCCGCTCACCGCGTTCCGACTCTCGCAGCTCGCGATCGAGGCGGGACTCCCGCCGGGCGTGTTCAACGTCGTGCACGGCCGCGGCGACGTGGTGGGTCAGCGACTGATCGAGCATCCGGACGTGCCGACCATCACCTTCACCGGCGGCACGTCCACCGGGGCCCGGATCGCGGCGACCGCGGGACCCATGTTCAAGCGGATGTCGCTCGAGCTGGGTGGCAAGAACGCGGTGGTGATCTGCGAAGACGCCGATCTCGAGACCGCGATGCCGACGATCGTGCGGTCGTGTTTCCAGAACCAGGGCGAGATCTGCACCTGCGGCTCGCGGATCCTCGTCCACCGGGATCGCATGAAGGCCTT
This sequence comes from Phycisphaerales bacterium, assembly GCA_029248335.1. Lineage (GTDB taxonomy): Bacteria > Planctomycetota > Phycisphaerae > Phycisphaerales > SM1A02 > UBA12014. The sequence goes on along the minus strand of JAQWJM010000111.1, from coordinate 11,732 downwards.
CGTCTCCCGCTTCCTCGATTCGGTCGCGGCACTCAAGGTCGGTGATCCGCTCGACAGCGAGACGGACATGGGGCCGCTGGTCTCCGCCGATCACCGGGACAAGGTGGAGGCGGTCATCGAACGGGCGAAGGCCGAAGGCGGCACCCTCGCCTGTGGCGGCGGTCGCCCGAGGCATCTGCCCGATCGGGTCAAGGACGGGTTCTTCCTCGAGCCGACGGTCTTCATGGGACTCGATCAGGACTGTCGGACCAATCAGGAGGAGATCTTCGGCCCGGTGGTCACCATCCAGGGCTTCGACACCCACGGGGAGGCGGTCGACCGGGCCAACGCGACGCCGTACGGACTCGCCTGCTCGATCTGGACCCGGGACCTCGAACGCGCTCATCGGATGGCCGCCCGCATCGAAGCGGGAATGACCTGGGTGAACGCCTGGATGCTTCGCGACCTCCGCACGCCGTTCGGCGGCATGAAGCACTCGGGGGTCGGCCGCGAAGGCGGCGAGGAGGCCCTGCGATTCTTCACCGAGACGCGAAGCGTGACCATCGCCCATCCGGGCTGAACCATTCGACTCACCGACCAGACGCCAGCGACGGGCTCGATCCCGAGACTCGTCCGACGGAGCCATCATGAGCGCCGATTCCGATCGCATCGATTCGCAGGCCGCCCCCGAACCGGTGGGGGCCTACCCGCACGCCCGTCGGGCGGGAAACCTGTTGTTCCTCTCCGGCGTCGGTCCGCGAAAGCGCGGTTCGAAGGACATCCCCGGCGTCACGCTCGGGGCCGACGGCGAGGTGGTCGCGAAGGACATCGATGCGCAGTGCCGGTCGTGCTTCGACAACGTGAAGGCGATCGTCGCCGACGCGGGCGTGCCCTGGGCGAACGTCGTCGACGTGCTGGTCTTCCTGACCGACATGAAGAACGACTTCAAGGGCTACAACGCGGTCTATGCGGAGTACTTCGCGGGCGAGGGGAATCCGAACCCCACGCGGACGACCATCGAGATCAACGCCCTGCCCACGCCCATCGCGGTCGAGGTCAAGGTGATCGCCACCATCGACTGAGTCCGGGGCTTCAGCCGCCGCTCGCGTCGTCGAGACCGGGCTGCGCCTTCAGCGAGTCCTTCTCCTGCTGGTTCTCGAACAGGAAGACGTTGTCGGGGACCGCGGTGAGCAGTCGCCCGTCGGCGGTGTAGGCGTAGGTGTAGTGGGCGGTGCCGCCGAGTTCCGAGGTCGGAAGGACGATCTCGAAGTTCTTCGCGGTGACCCGACGGTAGACCGGCTTCGCGGTGAAGCCGCTGGCCTGCTCGATCGGCGGCCGGTCGCCGAGCGTCGCGATCAGGGCGTTCCCGTCGGCGTCGGCGGGCAGCTTGCCGTCGTTGGACTTCGACCAGCCGGTGATCCCGGCGGCGGCCCAGTTCGCGACGGGCTGCAACAGCGAATCGGTCTGGACTCCGGTGGACCTCGAGTTCGAGGTCATGGTCTCCGTCGCGCCGTCCATGAAGGTGACCGCGACCGCGAGCCCGGCACCGATCACCGTCGCGAGGAGCACGATGAGCACGATCACCGCGTTGCCGCGTCGGGAACGGGCGTCGGACGGGGTGGTGGAGTGGGTGACGGAGCGGGCGGCAGGGGTCATCGGTTCATCCGGGAGTGCGGCGAGCGGGGAAATCGGCACCAGCAGGGTGTCGGTCACGAGAGCGATCGTAGCACCGCCCGCAGGGGACTGCCGTCGAAGCCGACCAGCTTCAGCGGTGGGGCGATGAACTCGTAACGGCCGTCCTCGACGCCGTCGAGGGCGAGCCCTTCGACGATGGCCATGTCGTTGGCGAGGAACCGCCGGTGGGCGGTGATTCCGGCGTCGTCGAAGAGATCGACGCTGGGGGCGTCGGTGCCGACCAGCCGGACGCCGAGGCCGTGCAGGTGGTCGACGAGGTCGGGGTCGAGGCCGCTGAAGTCCTGGTTGAAGGTCCGGAATCCATCGAAGGTGCCGGTCGCGAGCAGGACGCGTTCCTCGGTCGGGGTCCGGGGCAGATCCTCGATTCGGATTCGCTCGCCGCGTCGGCCCGGAACCTGCATCACGTCGCAGGGGCCGATGTAGAGGTCGAGCGGCTGTTCGTCGATCGACCGGGCGCCGTCGCCGTAGTGGCAGGGGCCGTCCGCGTGCGCCCCGAGGTGCACGCTGGCGTGGAGCGTGGAGAGGTTCACGGACGCACCGTCGCGGATCCTCCAGAGGAACTCCTGGGTCGGCGGCGTGTCGCCGGGCCAGACCTTCGAGATGCCGGGTTCGATCGCAGGGGTGATGTCGATGAGCATCGAGCTCTCCGGGGTTTCAGGAACCCGACCGGGCGGTCAAGGTGAATGCGAGGGCGATCAGGATCACCGCGGTCGGAAGGCCGAAGGCCGCGATCGACCGGAGGGTGCTCGCCTGGCGTCGGCTCTTCGCGAGCGCCGTGGCGTAGGGAATGCGGGTGAAGCTCACCATGTCGTAGAGCGGGGTCCACCAGAACGGGACCACTGCCCCGAGGAACTGGCTGCCCTTCTTCGCGAATCGCTGGGTCCGGCTGCCGGATCGGTCCCGCATGTCGATGAACTGGTCGAGGGCGAGATCCGCGATCGCGTTCGCGTTGTCGATGCGGTCCGCTTCGTAGGCGGTGATCGCCGCGTCGAGATCCTCGTTCGACGCCAGCGCGGTGACCAGTCCCTCCACGTCCTCGAACGAGGCGTTCGCGCCCTGACCGTAGAACGGGACGATCGCGTGGGCCGCGTCACCGAGGAGCACCGCGCGGCCGCGGTGCCACGGACGACAGCGGATGGTGACCAGCGGGCTGGTGGGATTCCGTCGCCAGTCCTCGAGCAGCGTCGGCATGTGCGGGACCGCGTCGCCGTAGTGTCGTTCGAAGAACCGGATCACCTCGGCATCGTCGGCGCCGTCGAGGGTCGAGAAGGAGTGGTCGCCCTCGAAGGGCCAGAACAGGGTGCAGGTGAAGGACCCGTCGATGTTCGGGAGGGCGATCATCATCGAGCCGCCGTGCGGCCAGACGTGGAGCGCGTTCGGGTCGACGCGGAACCGTCCGTGCGGACCGGTGTCGTCGTCCGCGGGGGGGATCGTGAGTTCCTTGTAGCCCGCGGCGAGGTAGTCCTGGGAGAAGTCGAAGCGACTGGTCCGCTGCATCGCCGCCCGGACCGCGCTGAAGGCGCCGTCGGTGCCGACCACGAGATCCGCCTCGACCCGTTCCCGACGGCCGTCGGGATGTTCGAAGATCGCGGCGGGGCGTTGGTGATCCGAGAAGTCGGCGTCCACGCACCGCGCCTCGAACACGATCTCCACGCCGGGCGTCGCGGCGGCGGCCTCCACCAGCAGTCGGTTGAGTCCGCTCCGGCTCACGGAATTGATCGCCCGCTCGGGATCCCGACTGTACGAAGAGAAGATCTCCTGTCCCTGCACGTGGACCATGCGGCCCGGCATCCGGATCGCCTCGGCGAGCACCGCCTCCTCGACGCCGGCGGTACGAAGCGCGTGGAGTCCCCGGACGCTGATCGCGAGGTTGATGGAACGTCCGCTCTCCGCATCGGCTCGACGCGGGTCGAGGCGGCGTTCGAACAGCCGGACCCGGTGTCCGGCCTTGCCGAGTTCGGCGGCGAGCATCGCACCGGCGAGGCCGGCGCCGGCGATCACGATGTCGTGGGCGTGGGGCATGCTTGAATCAGAGTGATCGTAGGACTTCGGCGACGCGAAGGCAGTCGGCGAAGGTGTTGTAGAGCGGGACCGGGGCGAGCCGGACGACGTCGGGCGGTCGGAAGTCCGCGATGATCCCGTGCGGTGCGAGCGCATCGAATCGTTCGCGGGCGCGATCCGCGATGCGCACCGACAGCTGGCATCCGCGTTCCTCGGCGTTGCCGGGCGTGATGACCACGCTGCCCTCGGGGAGCATCTCGCGGAGACAGGCGTGGAGGAAGCCGGTGAGCACGCGGCTCTTCGCGCGAAGCGCGGACATCCCCGCCTCCTGGAAGAGATCGAGCGAGGCGATCAGCGGGGCCATGGCGAGGATCGGCGGGTTGCTGAGCTGCCACGCCTCCGCGGTCGGCACCGGCACGAAGGTGTCTTCGAGGTGCATCCGGAACCGCGTGTCGGGGTCGTTGCCCCACCAGCCCGCGAATCGCGGGATGTCGGGATTCGTCGCGTGTCGTTCGTGGATGAACGCCCCGGCGACGGCGCCGGGACCGCCGTTGAGGTACTTGTACGTGCACCACGCCGCGAAGTCGACGTTCCAGTCGTGCAGGGCGAGCGGGACGTTTCCGGCCGCGTGGGCGAGATCGAAGCCCGCCATCGCACCGACCGCGTGGGCCGCGTCGGTGATCGCGGCGAGGTCGAGAAGCTGGCCGGTGCGAAAGTTCACGCCGCCCAGCATGACCGTCGCGAGTCGCTCGCCGAGTCGCTCGATCGTGTCGAGGATGTCCTCGAGTCGAAGAAGATCCTCGCCGGGGCGGGTGGGGATCCGGACCACGTCCCGTTCGGGGTCACCGCCTCGCGCCGCGACGTGGGAATGCACCGCGTAGGTGTCGCTGGGAAAGGCGCCGTCCTCCATGAGGATGATCCGGCGATCACCCTCGGGGCGGAAGAACGACATCAGCAGCAGATGCAGGTTCGCGGTCAGCGAGTTCATCGCGACCACTTCCCCCGGCAGCCCGCCGACGACGTGGGCGAAACCCGCCCGCAGATTCTCGTGGTAGGGGTACCAGGGGCGGGTCGCCTCGAAGTGACCTTCCACGCCGAGCCCGGCCCAGTCGTCGAGTTCCTGCTCCACGATCGCGCGGGCGTCGACCGGTTGCAGACCGAGGGAGTTCCCGACGAAGTAGCCGGCATCGGCGCCATCCGGACCCTTGGGAAGGTGGAAGCGGTCACGGAAACGCGAGAGGGAATCGATCTCGTCGAGTCGGGCGGCGCCCGTCGCGGTCGGATCGAGGTCCGCGGCGGCGATGCCGTCGTACGGCGATTCCACGGTCATGTCCTTCGCATCACTCACGACGCGCCTCCTTCCGGCACCGGCAGTCCGAGGAACTCGAGGGCGGTTCCGCCGAGGAGCCGGTCGCGGGTCGTCGCGTCGAAATCGTCGATCGAGCGGATGAGTTCGCCCGGCACGTGTTCCCCGAGGGGGAACGGGTAGTCGCTGCCGAGGGCCACTCGTTCCACGCCGACCCGGTCGACGAGGAATCGGAGCGCCGCCGCGTCGTGGACCAGCGAGTCGTAGACGAAGCGGTCGAGCAGGTCCGCCGGAGCGGTCTCGCTGTCGACGGCGCAGAGGTCGGGCCGGACCGCGTGACCGTGACCGATGCGTCCGATCGTGAACGGGAAGGCGCCGCCGCCGTGGGCGAGTCCGATCCGAAGGTCCGGCAGGCGGTCGAGCACGCCGCCCATCGCGAGGCAGCACGCGGCGCGGGCGGTCTCCGCCGGCATGCCGACCAGCCAGGGCAGCCAGTACTTCGGCATCTGGGCGGTGCCCATCATCTCCCACGGATGGACGAACACCGCGGCGCCGAGTCGGGCGGCGGTCTCGAACACCGGGAAGAGGGCGGGCTCGTCGAGATTCCACTGCTCGACGTGCGAGCCGATCTGGACGCCGCGAAGACCGAGCTCGGTCACGCATCGTTCGAGCTCGGCGCAGGCGAGGTCCGGGGCCTGCATCGGAATCGTGCCGAGGCCTTCGAACCGTCCGGGATGGTCGCGGACGACGCCGGCGAGGTGGTCGTTGAGCATCCGCGAGACTTCGAGCGCGTCCGCGGGTTTCGCCCAGTAGCTGAACATCACCGGCACGGTGGAGAGGACCTGCACGTCGACGCCGTGCTCGTCGCAGTCGGCGATCCGTCGGGCGGGCGACCAGCAGCGATCGTCGATCTCCCGGAAACCCTTGCCGTCGATCATCATCTTCGCCCGGCAAGGAGCGCAATGATCGAGCGAGATCCAGCCGCCGTAGCCGAACTTCTCGGCGAGGTCCGGCCACCGCTCGGGAAGCAGGTGGGTGTGAAGATCGACGGTGGTGCCGCACATGGACCGGAATCGTACCCCGAGGGGGTGTCCGGGTCAGTCGCGGCCGAGGATCAGCGAGGCGAGTTCCCGCCCCAGATCGCCCTCGACCACGATCCCCGCCTCGTCGACGGGGGCGAGGATCCGCTGGAGCCGGAGCACGTCCTCCCCGCCCTCGGCGGTTCGCCGGAATCTCGGCCCGATTCCGGCGAGCCGGCAACCGTCGTCGAGAAGTCGGGTCGCGAGGCGGCCGCATCCCGGATCGTCGATCGGCAGGTCGATGAAGACCACGGCCGCGTGCGCGGCGCTCTCCATCACCAGGAGTGCGGACCTGACGGCGTCGATCGACGCCGCGCCGATGCGATCGAGCTCGATGCGGCCCACCGCGCGGGCGGCGTCGAACCGGACATGGAGTTCCCCGGCATCGGATGGACCGTTCTCGCCCTCGGTCTCGATCGTGGCCGATCGTCCCCGCGCCGCGTAGAGCTTCGCGATCAGTTCGGCGGTCGCCGCCGGCACGAAGGCGGTGATCGACGTCTCCTCCCGCAACGGGTGCCAGTAGAGGAAACAGGAATGTCGGGCCCGGTCGTCGCCGCCGGCATCACCGCCGACGCCGCCGCGAAGCGAGGTCTCCGCGGGCGTGGTGCCCAGGCACAGGGCGGACGCGGTCGAACCGAATCCGAGATTCATCTTCTGACTGAACGGATGTCGCGCGGTGGGTTGGCTCCAGATGCCGAGGAGACCGAGGGTGTCGCCCGCCGCCTCGACCGCCGCCCGCATCGGTCGCATGAGTCCGTGGCCGCGGTGGGCGTGATCGATGACCGCCTGGCCCGCTTCGCCGATCGGTCCGAGATCCGGCCGTTCCAGGGCGTAGTGGCCCACGAAGTCGCCGTCACCGGTCTCGCAGATGATCGACTTGATCCGGCCACCCGCGTTGAGGGCATCGACCCGGTCGGGATAATAGAGGTCGGGATTCGGATAGGAGTGGCCGTACGACTCGTAGATGCGGCGAGCGACCTCCAGTCCGTCGCCGGGTCGGTAGTCGCGAATGCGATACGCCGCCGTCGACGCCGAAGGGGCCGTCTCCGCGTGATCCGCTTCCGCGGCATCCTGATCGATTCTGGCCTGCACCGCTTCGAGCACGTGGATCGCGGCGTGGTCGCGGTGGGCTCTCAGGTGGAGTTCCGAGCCTTCGGGGCCACGCTGCACCCACCAGAGTCGGTCGAACACCCGGGCGGGACGGATCTGCTCGGGGATGGCGTGGCCCGGCGCCTCGAGGTCGTCGTCGCCGAGCGGGACGCCCTTCTCGAGGATCGCGAACTCGATCGCCGCCGCGTCGATCACGACGCCGATCGACAGATCGACGGGATCGTCTCCTCCGTCGGTGATCTCGCGTTCGACGAGGTTGACCGCGGAGACCAGGGCCTCGAGGAGGGCGTCGTGACGGGTGCCGTCGACGTCCGCGAGGGCGATCGCCCGGGACGCGAATTCTCGCAGCATCGGTTCCATCTCGGGGAGGCCGGGGATCTCGAGTCGGAAGTGGAGGGGGGTGCTGGAATCGGACATGAAACGACCTCGATGGGGGCGTCGATCGCGTGGTCTCGACGCCGGACGGCGGGGAAGCCGACAGACTAGCGAATCGAAGTATTCCGCTTCCACGAAACCCAATCTTCCTGCAACCGATCGGCGTCGCACCGGTCTAGGATCGCCCCCCTCCATGCATCGCCTCATTCCAAATCCAGTCCCACGCCTGCTGCGAAGCCTCTCGCGGTCCGTGGTGCCGCTCGCGGGCATCGCGTCCATCGTGGCGGCAGGCGTTGCGACGGTGGCCGTCGGCCAGATCGCCGATCCGGTGGCGGCAGGGGACGACGAGGCGGCCACGATCCTCGCGGATGCGCTCCCCGCGGCCTCCGGCGCCCCCCGGATCTTCGGTGTCGACGAGGCCCCGGAGATCGACGGCGTCCTCGAGGAGATCTGGCAGGACGGAACGCTTCTGGAGGACACCTGGCGGCAGGTCAATCCGGACGAGGGTGCGATGCCGACCCAGCGGACCGAGATCCGGCTGATGCGCGACGCGCAGAATCTCTACGTGGGCGTTCGCTGTTTCGACGACGAGCCTTCGAAGATCATCTCGCGGGTGATGATCCGGGGTGGTTCGGTCAATCGGGACGACAACATCCTGATGGTCCTCGACCCCAAGCGTGATCTCCGCACGGGCTACATCTTCCGGATGAACCCGAACGGCGCACGCGCCGACGCGCGGCTGGTCAACGGCCGCACGGACTACGACTGGGACGGACAGTGGTACGGACGCTCGTCGATCGACGACCAGGGCTGGACCGCGGAATTCGTGGTGCCGTTCCGGACGATCTCGATCGACGCATCGAACCCGGAGTGGGGGATCAACTTCGAACGCACGATCCGCCGCAACAACGAGACCGTCCGGTGGCAGTCCGCCGATCGCGACGTCAGCATCAACTCGGTCGCCGATGCAGGCGTGGTCGAGATGTTCGGCGACATCGACCAGGGTTCGGGGATCGACGTCCGGCCCTACGGGAAGATCACCGTCTCGGAGGACGACGGCGTCGACGTCGCCGGTACCGGTGGCGTCGACGTCTTCTGGAAGGTCACGCCGGGCCTGACCTTCGTGGGGACGGTCAACCCGGACTTCGCGGAGACGGAGGTCGACCAGCGGGTCATCAACTTCACGCGATTCTCGATCCAGTTCCCGGAGAAGCGGGACTTCTTCCTGGAGGACGCCGGCTACTTCGATTTCGGCGGCATCCGATCGACGCCGCTCCCCTTCTATTCGCGGCGCATCGGACTCTCGCCCCAGGGCGCTCCCGAGACGATTCTCGGCGGGGTGAAGCTGACCGGGACGATCGACGACGTCGCGGTCGGAATCCTCGACACCCAGATGAGTGACGACGTCTCGCCGGCGGGACGGAACTACTTCGCCGGCCGAGCGTTGTTCAACGTGCTCGAGCAGTCCTCGATCGGGGTGATCGCGACGAACGGGAATCCCCTCGGTCCCGAATCGAACTCGCTGGTGGGCGCGGACTTCAACTTCAAGACGACGGACCTCGAGGGCGGCCGGACGCTCTCCGCGAACGCGTGGTTCCAGCAGACCATCACCCAGGGGCTCGAAAGCGCCGATGCGACCGCGGTCGGGGCTCGCGTCGCCTATCCGAACGACATCCTCAATCTCCGGTTCGGCTGGGCCCGGATCGGATCCGACTACTTCCCCGCGCTGGGCTTCGTCCAGCGGACCGGCATCCACGAGTTCTTCGGCGGCGGCCGATACCGGTGGCGTCCCGAAGCGGAACTCGTCCGCAACGTCGACGTCGGCGTCGGTGGGTTCCTGGTCACCGACCTCGACTTCGAGACGGAGAGCATGGACCTCGAATTCGACGTTCCGCGGATCCAGTTCGAGCGGGGGGACGAGGTGTATCTCGAGTACGGGATCCAGCAGGAGGTTCCGACGCAGGACTTCCTCGCCGCCGGGCAGCTGCTCATCCCGGCCGGCGACTACACCTGGAACCGCATCGAAGCGGGGTTCGAGACGACGTCGAAGGAGCCGGTCGAGATCGGCGGTTCCGCGGGATGGAGCGGCTACTACGGCGGGTCAAGGACCACGGTGTCGGGCGACTTCCGATGGCAGCCGATGCCGAGCTTCCTCTTCACCGCGGCGGCGCAGTGGAACGAGATCGTGCTCGATACCGGACGTCTCGACACCTGGCTCGTCTCGAGCCGCCTCAATTTCTACTTCAGCCCGGACGTCTCCTGGGAGAACCTTCTCCAATACGACACGCAGTCGGGCACGGTCGGTCTGAACAGCCGATTCCGATGGTCCCTGCGGGACGGTCAGGAGGTCTTCCTGGTCTTCAACCAGAACGTCGAGGCGGACGATCTCGAATTCACCATCGACAAGACGGAATTCGTCGCGAAGATTGGCTGGACCTTCTCGTTCTGACGATGAATTGAATGGTGGGTCGGGCTCGAGAGAATCCCGTCCTTTGAACAACCCGAGACGATCGGATCCGTTGAAAGACTGGTCCGATATGACGCGTACCGGAGACGTTCCTGGTGGGATCTCGCGCAGTTCAATCCGAGGCTTTCGGTGGTTCGATCCGCGCGGTGGGTCGGATCTCGTCGCTCGCCGTCCTCGTGGCCATGTTCCTCTGGTGGTCGGATGACGCTCGGGCCGGTGTTTCGGGTTCCACACCCGACGTGCCCCTGCCGGTGCTCGATGCGATCCGCGCCGCGGCGCCCGGTTCGACCGACGCGTCGATTGCGCTCGGTGGCCTCACGAACATCGGACCGATGATCGGCGGGCTCACGCCGGATCTTGAAGCCCTCGATCTGCTGCTTCGCGAGGATCGCCAGGGTGAGACGATGCCGAAGGTGAACGGATTCGGCCGCGTGAACGGCGTCGAGGATCCCTCGCGCGGCATTCTCGGAGTCGGCGGGGTGGACCTCGACTGGCGTCCGAGTCGGACCCTGTCGGTGGCGGTGGTCGCGGGTGGCCGGATCGATCGGAGTCGGGCCTTCGAGGGGGAGCAGGTCGCTTCGTCCTCTTTTCTCGAACGGGATGCCTGGGGGGGACCGAAGCTCGCGAGCCGGAGTTCCGCCTTCGACGGGCTCGCCTTCGGCGGCGAAAGCGCCGCGGAAGCGAATCCGTTCGCGGCCGATCGGATCTTCTCGACGCCCGCGGAGGCCCGCGGGCTCGAACGAAACTTCTTCGCGACGCGGGCGGTCTTCCGCCCTGCGGACGGTTCCTCGATCGGTGTCGTCGCGACCCGTGGCGGCGGCATGACCGGAGACACCTCGCTCTTCGGGTTCGACCTCGACCAGCGAATCGCCGGCCAACGGGTCCAGGCCTGGGTCCAGCATGCGACCGGGGACGGTGGAGACGACGAACAGGACGCGGACCGGAGCGCGGTCGGCGCCTCGATCGACGGAGCGCTCGGCGGTCTGAAGTACGGTGTCGCCTGGCGAAGGCTCGGCGAGGAATTCGACTCGGGCCTCGGTCGGACCGGCGCCGCGGGCACGCACGCGATCACCGGTCGGATGGGCTGGTCGATGCCGCTCGAAGGCATGCCCTTCATCAAGAGCTGGGAGTTCGGGGTCCGAACCCGTTTCGACACGGATCTCCAGCTCGAGTCGCGGAGCATCGATCTCTCGATCGACGCGGCGCGATTCCAGATGGTCACCGGCGACCGGATCAGCTTCGGGATCGATCAGCGGATCCGCACGGCCCCGACGATGCTGGAAGGCGACTTCACCGATCGTCGAGAACGGTTCCGGCTGGGGATCGACACGAATCCGGCTCGCCCGTTCCAGTTCGGAGGGAGCATCGCCTTCGGTGATCCCGTCGGCGTCGTCGAGACCTCGTGGCGGGGGGGCGCCCGCTGGAAGGCGGCGCCGGGACTCGATCTCTCCGGAGAGATCGCCGTCGACCGACGCATCGACGGCATCGCGGCCGGCGACACGCTCCGAACCGCGTTGAACGGACGTGCGAGAATCGCGTCCGATATGACGATCGCGGCGAGATTCGGCTTCGATGCGGGTCGGGAGCGGGTCTCGCTCGGCCAGGAGGTCGGCTTCCGAATCGCCCGGAACGCGAGCCTCAGCATGCGTCTCGATCAGGATCTGGCCTTCCAGAACGCCACCGACGCACGCCCGACGATCCGTGCGAGCCTGCGTGGGTC
>JAQWJM010000149.1:0-30533 GCA_029248335.1 Phycisphaerales bacterium | reverse complement strand
CCCTCGAAGGAAAGATCAAGGACGAGATCGGGCAGAACAGCATCCTCGGACTCGATGACGATTCGGGCTCGATGCAGGAGGACCTCACCGCCCGCGAACTCGAGCGAAACGAACTGCTCTCCGCCCTCGAGATGGGGATGGGGACCCAGGGGCAGCTGAACGCGAAGCTGAACGGAATCGCGGACCCGGAGCAGGAGGACATCCGAATCGCCGAAGCCGACCCCGTGGTCCGGCAGGCGCTCTCGGAGATCCAGCTGCTTCGCGGGATCCTCGCGGAACACCGCCAGAGCTTCGGCCCGGGTCACAGCCAGGTCAAGAAGACCGAACGGCAGCTCGATGCCCGGATCCTCGAGAAGGACCGGAAGATCCAGGAGATCATCAACCGGAACCTCGCGGCGGAGCTCACCCTCACCACCAATCAGATCGAGTCGTTGACCCGCACCGAACGGATGCTGGCGGACGAGATCGACGTGATCAGCCAGTCGCTGATCGAATCCACCGCGAATCTCGCGTCGCTTCGCAAACTCGAATCCCGATTGGTCCGCCAGGAGGAACGTCGAGCGGAGATCATCCGGCAGATGGATGACATTCGAGCGGTGTTCCTTCGTGACGACTCCGACGCGGTGCAGCTGGTTACGGCCGTGCAGCGACCGACCGAAGCGGTCTGGCCGATGTGGTACACCATGATCCCCGGGGTGACGATCCTGTCGCTCTTCCTGGTCGCCGGCCTCGTGTTCCTTCGTGAAATGGTCGATCAGCGGGTCCGATCGACCAACGATCTCGCGTCGATCCCGGGAAGCCGGATCCTCGGGGTGATCCCCGATCTGAAGGATGATCCCACCGATGCTTCGCGGGCCGAGACGGCCGTTCGGGATCATCCCAATTCGGTGGTCGCCGAGAGTTACCGCCAGTTCGCGACGGCATTCCGCAAGGCCCGGGTCGAGAACGACGCGCGGACCGTGCTCTTCTCGGCGGGCATGCCCGATGCCGGCACCACTTCGGTGGTGATCAACCTCGCCGCGACCGCGGCGGCGGCGGGAAGATCCGTAGCGATCGTCGACGCGAACTTCCGTCGACCGCGCGTCGGTTCCGTTCTCGGTCTCGATGCCGAGGACCGGGGCTTCGGGGACGTGTTGTGCGAGGCGGCCGACGTCGATTCCGTGATCCAGACCACATCCGACGGAATTTCCGTCATTCCGGTCGGGACCACCCCGAATCGGGTGATCGAACGTTTCGATGGCGAGTCCGCCGGCCGCGCACTCAAGGAACTCGGGGAGCGGTTCGACGTGGTTCTGATCGACGGTCCTCCCCTCGTGGTCGCCAGCGAATCCATGAGCATCGCCCATGCCGTCGATGCGACGGTCCTCGTCGTTCGCGCCTTTTCGGAGGATCGGGGGCTCGTCGCCCGATTGATCCGTCAGTTGAACGACCACTCCGGCGTCCTTCTCGGAGTCGTGTTGAATCGTCCTCGGAACACGGCCGGCGGCTACTTCCGTCGGAACTACGAGGCGATCGCGAAGTACACGAACGAGCAGCAGGGCTCGGATTGACCAGGGGTGCCGGCGAGGGCCGGGACCGCCCTGGAGGGAGTCATGAATTGAGCGACGGCGGAAGAATCCTCGTCACCGGAGGGGCTGGTTTCATCGGGTCGCATCTCGTCGACCTCCTCATCGCCCAGGGCGACCACGTGGTCGTGGTGGATGATCTCTCGACCGGTTCGAGAGAGAACCTCGCCGGTGCCGTCGAAGCCGGTGGAACTCGTTTCGCCTTTCATGAGGGTCCGGTCTCCCGGGTGCTTCCCGAAATGGATGCGACGACGTTCACCGGATGTTTCCACCTCGCCGCTTCGGTCGGGGTGAGACTCGTGGTCGACGAGCCGATTCGAACCATCGAAACCAACGTTCACGAGACCTCCGCGGTTCTGGAGTTCGCCCGCCGAGGACGAGTGCCGACGCTGATCGCGTCGACGAGCGAGGTCTACGGGAAGAGCACCCGCATCCCCTTCTCGGAGGATGACGACGTCACCTACGGACCCACGACGAAGACTCGATGGTCCTACGCCTGTTCGAAGGCGATCGACGAGTATCTCGCACTGGCGCACCATCGTGAGGGACTCGCGCCCACCACGATCGTCCGATTCTTCAACACCGTCGGCCCTCGCCAGTCCGGGGAGTACGGGATGGTGCTTCCGCGATTCATCGAATCCGCCCTCGCGGGTCGTGCGCTCGAGGTCCACGGCGACGGCCGGCAGGCGCGTTGCTTCTGCGACGTCCGGGACGTGGTCTCGGTGCTTCCCAGGCTGCTGGCGGATTCCGAATGCCATGGCCGGGTCTTCAATCTCGGACGTGACGAGCCCATCGAGATCGGTGAACTCGCGAAACTCGTCCGCGATCGGCTGGGAAGTTCGAGTCGCATCAGGAGCGTTCCGTACGCCGAGGCGTACGACGAGGGATTCGAGGACCTGCGGGTCCGTCAGCCCGATCTGTCACGCATCAGGAACGCGATCGCATTCGAACCGGCGATCACCATCGAGCAGACCATCGACGACATCGCCTCAGCGCTGATGCCGAATGAGGTGAAATCGTGACGAGCCCGCTTGCAATCCTCGCTCAGGCGTCTTTCTTCGAAGTCGGTGAGCCCGACCGATCCGAAGGAATCATCGAGAGCCTTCTGGCGGTCTTCTTCAGCCGTGACTATTCGGTCGAATTCGCAGTCGCGCCGCCGACGATCACCGAACTGCTGAACGGCTTTCTGCCGGTCTTTCTCGTCGCGTTCATCGTGACGCTCTTCACCGTCCCGGTCGTACGCTGGCTGGCGATCAAGTTCGACATCGTCGACCATCCGGACGGCGATCGGAAGGTGCACACCTATCCGATCGCCTATCTCGGCGGAGCCGCGGTCTTCGCCGGGATCGCCGCGGCGATCGTCGCGAGCTATCTCCTGGGCAGCGGTGGATACGACATCGTCAACGCCTACGCCTTCGTCCCGCCCGCGATCACGCTGGGCATGTTCGCCATCTTCATGACGGGGATGTTCGACGACATCCTCCACTGGGATCCTCGGTTGAAGATCGCCGGACAGCTGACGGCGGCCGCCGCGCTCACCTTGAGCGACATCGGCACCGAGGCGACGCGCGGGCTCATCAGTCCGATTCTCGGTCAGTGGTTCGCGAGCATGTCCCAGACGTTCCTGGTCGGGATCGGTCCCGCGGTACGGGAGGCGGCGGTCTGGAACTGGGTCGACCTCGGCGGCGAGGGCGTCGGGGAGTACTGGAACTACCTGCCCTGGCTCACGGTGGACGGCGTCTACTACTGGGTGGGCATCATCTTCATCACCGCGCTGGTGCTCGGCGCCTGCAATGCCGCGAACCTGATCGATGGTCTCGACGGCCTTCTTTCCGGTTCGGTCGGGATCATGGCGCTCGGCTTCGTGGTGGTTTCGGTCATGCTCATGATCGTCGACCATCGCGAGTCGGTACCCATCTCGGGCACGATCTCGGAGATGTCGGTGATCGACGAGATTCGAGGCGACTCGACGCAATCGGAGAAACGGATGCTCTGGGAGCGATCGCTTCCGGGCGATGAGCCGCCATTCGTGCTCGTGAGCCAGGATCTCGACGGAGACGGCGTCTGGGACGAGCGTGACGTCGCGCTGATGGACGACTACATCGAATTCCGAGCCACGCCACAGGTCGACTGGCTCGCCGGGCCGCGACTGGTACTGGCGCTCGCGATTCTCGGTGCCTGTCTCGGCTTCCTGCCGTTCAACTTCAATCCTGCGGTCATCTTCCTCGGAGACGCGGGGAGCCTGCTCCTCGGCTATCTGTGTGCGGTCATCATCCTCTCGCTGGGCAGCGAGGGACAGACGCACTACGTGATCGCGGGGCTGATCATCTTCGCGCTTCCGATCATGGACACCGTGCTGGCGATCCTCCGACGCAAGCTGGCAGGCCTGCCGATGTCCGAGCCTGATCGGAATCACATCCATCACATCCTGCTTCGAAGTTTCAAGTCGGTGAAGAAGGCGGTCGTCGTCCTCTACTGCATCGATCTGGTCTTCGTCCTGATCGGGGTGGGACTCGCCGCCGCGGTGGCCTTCGGTTTCGCGCGGTACCTCCTGGTCTACGGCGTGGCGATCGTGTTCTTCGGCCTCGTCGGAGCGACGGCCACCAAGGCGGCGCTCCGGCATCGGTGGGTGATGCAGGCGACCGAGGAACGCGCCGCGAAACCATCGGACGATCCCGCCGGGCCGACCGTGGCGAAACCGGAACGAGATCCGGCCTGAAGTCGGGAATCGGGAGCACGAGGTTCGATGGCTGGGATGGATGGCCGACGCCGCGCGCGACGCTCGCCTTCATCCCTCGGTGGCGACGATCGTCGGTTCGACGTCGGGACGCACGCCGAGATACTCCAGAGAGGCTTCGAGCACGTCGAGCACCACGGGGCCGGCGGATGAACTGCCGTAGTACCCGCGGCCGTTGTTGATCTCGACGTTGAGGCCGCTCGCCACGTCGGGATCCTCGAGGCAGCACGCGACGACCAGCTTGGGCTCCTCGAAGGGGCCCGCGCCGATGAAGCTCGAGTTGTAGTGTCCGGTGCCGTGGACGTCGCGATCCCAGTAACCGTCGGGCGTCCAGGTTCGTTCGCCGGTGGCGGCGTTCGTCTTCGCGACGTAGCGGACCCGTTGGGCGGTGCCGGACTTGCCCCAGAGTCCGTAGCCTCGTTCGGGACGATCGAACTTCCGGTTGACGTTCTCGACCACCCGGCGAAGGACGCCACGCGTCGTCATCACGGTGTCGTGATCGAGGACCCTGGAGGTGGGGACCGCCTGGACGCCGCGGGTCGTCGGGCGCACCAGTCGGAGGGCCGGCAGCCGGCCGTCGTTCCGGGCGATCGGGCAGTACGCCCGGATCATCTGGAGCGGGGTGACCGCGATCTCCTGTCCGAAACTGACGGTGATCTGGCTCCAGAGCGGGAACCAGGTCCGCTTGCGTTCACCGGAGCGGGCGTCGGTGATGAAGCGGGGCGTGATGCGACCGGTCTGTTCGGCGGCACCCATGTCGATGCCGGTCCGGTACGAGAACCCGAACCCTCGGAACATCTCGTGCATCCCGGCGCCGATGTCGAGTCCTCGTCTTCGATCGTCGTCCGCCATGCGAAGGGCGACCATCGCCATGCCGGTGTTGAGGCTCTTCTCGAGACAGACCGACCAGTCGGACTTCGATTTCCCGTAGGCGTCGCGGACGCGTCGGGCGCCGCGTTCCCCCGGATAGGAGAACGAGAGTCCGGAGGTGGCGAAGCCACCCCCGGGGGTCGGCCGGCCCGATCGATCCGTGATCGTCTCGCCGGGCGTCGCGAGTCCGCGCTGGACCGCCCACGCCCAGAACATCGTCTTGAAGGTGGAACCTGGTTCGTAGACGTCGGTCCAGACGCGGTTGCGGGCGTGCGCCGGCCCGAGTTCGTCGCGGGCGGGGTCGAGCGCGTTCGGAGGCCAGATGGTGGGTCCGCGACGCCGCGCCTCGGCGTTGTCGAGGATGTCGTGGGCGGCGAGCACGTCGCCGGTCCGCGGGTCGACGACGACGATCCAGCCGCCGACGGCCCGGTGGGCCTCGACCGCTTCGGCGAGTCTCGTCTCGGCGATCCGCTGGATCACGAGGTCGATCGAGAGATCGATGTCGTTTCCGTCGCCGCCGGGGATGTAGTCGCCGTCCCGGACCTCGGTCGCCCGACCGCGGGCGTCCTTCTGGTAGGTCATCCGTCCACGGGTCTGCTTGAGCCGACCGTCTCGGGCGTGCTCGATGCCCGAGCGACCGCGCTGGCGTCCTTCGGTGCCGAGTCTGGCGTTGGGCGGCTCGTAGGCGCCCACGGATCCCACCAGCGATGACGCGAGCGACCGGGCGTTCGATCGTCGTTCCGGGCGGGCGGTGAGCACCACGCCCGGCGGCAGCTCCGAACGGAGCATCGCGAGGTCGACGTCGCGGAGATCCTCGGCTCGGGCGAGCGGGACGTACCGGGCGTCGAGCCCTTCGAGGATCACGGCGTCGGGAAGCGTCTCCCGGAGTTCAAGAAGATTCGTCTCGCGAAGATCGCGGGGTCCGGCGAGGACCACGCTGGTCGCGTCGAGATCATCGAAGAGGATCGACTCGAGGTCGTCTCGATCGAGTCCGGTGCGTCGGGCGATGGCCGCCGCGAGTGGGGTGAGTGGATCCTGTTCGCCGCGCTCCGCGGCGGTTCGCATGAGGGCGGCCACGTCGACCACGAGTTCGGGGCCGAGTCGATCTTCGAGCGTCGGCCGGTCGATTCCGGTGTGCATCGAGACCAGTTCGGCCAGCCAGGCGATGGGATTGGCGATCGGGTCCCCGGCATCGGTGGTGACCTTGTCCGCGACGTCCATCAGGAACTTGGGATCGACGCCGAGATCGTGACCGAGCACGGTGGTCGCGATCAGCCGTCCCTTTCGATCGTAGATGTCCCCGCGTGGTCGGATCTCCGCCACGGTGGCGTGACGACGACCCATCAGGGAAAGGACGGTCTCGTCCGGCCAGACCTGGAGTTGGACGGTGCGAAGGAACGCGGTGGCGAGGAGCGCGGTGGTTCCCCAGAGGAGAAGCTTCGCGACCCGGTCGCCTCGAGTCCGGACCGCGTCGGCGGGGGACTCCGGCGTGGGGGCCTCGGTCGACTCGTCGGCTCGATGCATCCGGCTCAACTCCCGATCCTGTCGGCATCGACGCCGGACGCGAGGCTCGACTCGAGCGTGGCGTCGCTCGCCGATTCGGCGGCGGCGAAATCACGCGGCGGCAGGATCGGACGCTCGCTCGACACATCCTTCGATTCCGGCTCCGCCGCATCGCCCGATCCTTCGGGGCGGATCGCGGACCGCCGGAAGTCGGGGGCGAAGGGGAGGGGCCGCCACGAGACCCCGCGGATCGCCGCGGCGTCGTCCCGGTACCTGCGAAGCACCTCCGGTCGGGTCAGCTCCGCGATCCGGAGCGCCTTCGACTGGAGGTCGTGTTCCAACCGACTGATCTCGCGCCGAAGCACGGTCTGGGTGGCGAAGACGTCGCGTTCCTGCTGGCGAAGAACCAGAAGGCCGCAGGCGGTGCCGCCGAGCGTGAGGACGATGAGGATCAGCTTCCAGAACATGGAGGGTCTCGAACCCGGTCGAAGGTCGTTCAGCGGTCGGGGAGCTGCAGCTTCTGGCCCGGCTGCAGGGAATCACCGCTCAAGCGGTTCCGTCGCTTGATCTCGGGGTATCGCCGGGGATCACCGAGTTCGCGCCCGGCGATCGAACTCAGCGAGTCGCCGCTGCGGACGGTGTAGGTGCGGGCGTCGGCGACTTCGCGGACCCGGCGAGCCTCGGTGCGGACGGAGGCGTCGGGGATCACGAGCCGGATGCCAGATCGAAGGCGATCGGGGTTGGGAAGCACGCCGTGATTCGCATCGGCGATCTGCTTCCAGCGTCGCACGGTCTTGAAGTACTGCTTCGAGATGTCCTGGAGCGTCTCGCCCGACCGCACGACGTGGACGACGCGTTCCGGCGCTCGAGGCGTCGGTCGCTCGACGATCGGATCGGGTTCGAGGCTGATTTCCGGTTCGATCACCACTTCCGCGGTTCGGGGCCGGGTTTCGTTTCGGATGGCGGTGGTGCGGGGCGCGGCCGGTGCGATCGTCTCGTCCCGGAACGGGGCACGGGGCGTGGCCGCGAGGGTGAGTGGTTGATTCCAGTCGCTGGTGACCGCATTCTGCGGCAGGAGATCGTCCGATTGCGTGGTGGCCGAAAGATGGTCGGTCACGAGGATTCCGACGAAGAGGATCAGGCCGAAGCCGACCACCAGTGCAAGCTTGTGATCTCGGGTCATGTGTCGTCAGCGTCCCTGCTGTCGGGGCGACCTCGCGGGCCGCCGTTGTTTCAATCCGCTTCCCGCTCGGGTGAGGTCCGCAACCTCAGGTCCGTTCGGCATGGTCGCCCACCACGGCGACTCGAAGCTTCGCCGACCGCGATCTGGTGTTGATCGCGATCTCGGTCTCGGAGGGCAGGATCGGCATCCGTGCCGGTGCCTTTCCGAGGCCGCGTCGGTCCAATTCGGCGAACGCTCGCTTGACCCGTCGATCCTCGAGACTGTGGAAGGTGAGAAACGCCACCCTCGCACCATCAGCAAGCCAGGTCGGCTGGCCGGCTCCGATCGCCTCCGCGGCCTCGAGGACCTGCCGAAGCAGGCCGTCCAGGGCGCCGAATTCGTCGTTGACCGCGATTCGGAGCGCCTGGAAGGTGCGGGTGGCGGGATGGAGTCGGCTCGACGCAGCACGCTGCCCGTAGGCATCACGAACGAGTCCGGCGAGATCCGCCGTAGTTGCAATCGGATCGATGGCTCGTTTTCGGACAATATTTCGGGCGATGCGTCGCGACAGCGGTTCTTCGCCGTACTCGAAGATGATGCGGGCGAGCTCGCGTTCGTCGCTTCCGGCCAGAAGGTCGGCCGCGGTGACCGGACCGCTCGGATCCATCCGCATGTCGAGGGGGCCGTCCCGCAGGAACGAGAATCCCCGTTCGGCATCGTCGACCTGGGTGCTGGCGAAGCCGAGGTCGGCGAGCACTGCATCCACGGCGATGCCGTCGCCGCGGAGATCACGGGGGGCGCGGACGTAGGACCCCTGGAGGGGAACGGTCGGAACGCCGGTCTCCATCTTCACCCTGGCCGCCGCGAATTCGAGGTTGCCCGGATCGAGATCGCAGAGGTACACGGTGCCATCGGTCCCGGTTTCGGCCGCGAGGAGGGCGGCGTGGCCACCGCGGCCGGCGGTGCAGTCGAGGACGAGCTCGCCGGGCTGGACCGCGAGCTGGGCCAGGATCGCCTCCGGCATGACCGGGGCGTGACCGGGATCGGGCGATGGCGAATCGGGTGATGGCGGCGGGACGGTCACGACGGCAGTGTCGCAGGTCGATTCCGAACCTGCTCGAAGATCAGGCCGCGGTTTCGGTCGCGGAAAGTTCGGGCCGTGGATTCGGATGGACCCAGCGACGCCAGAGATCGACGAATGCGGGATCCTGCGGGCCGTCGAAATAGAGCCGACGGGTGGGGACGCCGACGAGGTCGACCATGATCCGGTCGTCGATGCCCGTGGGGCCGAGCATGCGGCGGGCGTACAGGATCGTCTGGTCGGCCCGGATCACCCGGCCCGTCCGGCGGGTTCGAAGGAACCCGGTGCCCATCGTGAACCGGGGCATCACGTGGGACCATGCCCGACTGATCCCCGAGCCGATCGGGGTGCGGAACAGCGGGCCGGTGATCATGACGGGGTAGAAGAGGATCATCGACAGGGGAGACACCGTGGCTCCGAGGAGCCATGACATGTTCGCGTATGCGACCAATATGCTCGCGACGAAGATGACGAGCATCATCGATTCCGGTCGCCACGATCGCCAGGCGCCGTGAACCAGCGGTTCCTCTTCCAGCAGATCGGGGAGGAGTGGAATCCGTTGGAGTTTCGACCAGGTGTCGCCATCCACCACCGCATGGAATTCCATCGCCGATCCGTCTTCCTCGGCGATCCCTTCGAGGCGCTTGAGGATGTCGGCATCGTTGGTGGGTGACCAGGCTGGAAGGCCGGCGTCATTCGACGTGACGGGGCTCGAAGTCGGGCCCCCGATGGCCGAGGACGGATTGCGGCTCAGTTGGATGAGAAACATGGACGACATGATCAGCGCGGGGAGTCCCCCGCCGAGCCCGAGTCCGACGTAGGCGAGGCGCGGAACGCCGACGGTGATGCCGGCCAGCAGGAGCACGAAACCCGCGGCCGCGATCCAGCTCATCACCCACAGCGGTCGAGCGAACCGCCGCATGCGCTGGTCGTAGGCCAGAAGATCGCCCCACTCGTAACCGCTGGAGGGCGGAACGACGCGGACGTACGGAGGGGCGGTATTCGCCTCGGTCACAGGTCCAGCAGCAACCGTTCCGGAGCCTCGACGCATTCCTTGATGGTCTTGAGGAAGGTCACCGCTTCGGTGCCGTCGATGATCCGGTGGTCGTAGCTCATCGCGATGTACATCATCGGACGCAGGGCGATCGTCCCGGGGTTGTCCGGGTCCTCGACCGCCCGCTTCTTGATGCCGTGCATCCCGAGGATGCCCGACTGGGGGGGATTGAGGATCGGCGTCGACATCATCGAGCCGTACACGCCGCCGTTGGAGACGGTGAAGGTCCCGCCGGTCATCTCGTCGACCGAAAGCTTTCCGGCCCGGGCCCGGACCGCGAAGTCCTTGATGCGGGCTTCGACTTCGGCGAAGGACATGCCCTCGGCATTGCGCAGCACCGGGACCACGAGGCCCTTGTCGGTGCCCACCGCCACGCCCACGTCCATGTAATCGTGGTGTTCGATCTCTTCACCGATGATCGAGGCGTTCACGATCGGCTGGTTCTGCAGGGCCTGGACCGCGGCCTTGACGAAGAAGCTCATGAAGCCGAGTCCGACCCCGTGCTTCTCGGCGAAGGCTTCCTTGTACTGCTTGCGGATCGCCATCGAACGCGTCATGTCGACCTCGTTGAAGGTCGTCAGCGTGGCGGCGGTCCGCTGGCTCTCGACCAGTCGTTCCGCGATTCGACGCCGAAGCTTGGTCATCCGCACGCGGCGGACCTCCCGGCTTCCGGGGGCGGTGTTCGAGGTGGGAATCGAGACGGGGGTCGCTGCCGGCGCCGCCGGCGCGGGGGCCGTCGCGGTGGGGGCGGGGGCGGGCGCGGGTGTCGGCGCGGCGGCCTTGGCGGAGGCCGCTTCGAGGACGTCGGACTTCGTGACGCGTCCGGCCGGCCCGGATCCCTTCAGCGTTCCGAGGTCGATGCCTTCATCGGCGGCGAGCTTCTTCGCCACCGGGGTCGCCTTGACGTCGTCGTTCGTGGCCGCGGTCTCGGCGGGTGCGGCAGTGGCCGCGGGCTCGGCTTCGGTCGTCGGGGCGGCACCGCCGCCCGCGGGCTTCTCGGCATCGGTGTCGATGCTGCCGATCACGACGCCCACCGCGAGTTCGGCGCCGGTCTCGCCGGTGGCGGAAAGCACGCCCGACGCGGGACTGGTGATCTCGAGGGTCGCCTTGTCCGACTCGATCTCGAGCAGGATCTCGTCCTTGTCGACCCAGTCACCGGTCTGTTTCATCCAGGTACCGACGGTGACTTCGGAGATCGATTCGCCCGGGCTGGGGATGGTGATTTCCACGCTCATGGGTAGGCGTCGCCCTTTGCTGGGTACGGATCCTCATGCGGAGGATCGGTGTGGGACGGGGCCGTCCGGTCGCGTGACCGGACGGCGGGGATGGATCGAATCAGTTCGAACGCGAGGTCTTGCGGGCGTCGTGCTTGCCGGACTTCCGCTTCTTCGACGCGGCGTCGCCGCGTGGCTTCCGGTCGAGGCCACCGTCGATCGCGGCGAGCACGATCTCCTGCTGTTCCTGCTCGTGCATCGCGGTGGAGCCGCCGGAGGGGCTCGGACTCGCGACCCGGGTGATGTCCTCGATCTCGATCTCGAGCATCTCCCGCATGGATCGATCCACGAAGTAGAACGCGGCGTGGTTCCGCGGTTCCTCCTGGACCCAGGTCACGGTCTCGTGGTTCGGATAGCGATCGAGGATCCGCTTGACGTCGCCCGCGGGGAATGGCGCGATCTGCTCGAGCCGGACCATGGCGACGTCCTTGCGGTCGATCGCGTCCCGGCGACTCGCGAGGTCGTAGTAGACCTTGCCCGCGCAGAGAATCACCTGTCGCACCGCTTCACGGTCACCGCCCGATTCCTCGAAGCGGGTGTCGTCGATGACGTTGACGTAGCCGCCGGTCAGGAACCGGGAGATGGGACTTCGCGACGCTGGAAGACGCAGCATGCTCTTGGGCGACATCACGATCAGGGGCTTGCGGAACGGCTGGTTCATCTGCCGACGGATGAGGTGGAAGATCTGCGACGCCCGCGTGGGGGAGCAGACCACCATGTTCTCGTCGGCGGAGAGCTGCAGGAACCGTTCGAGTCGCGCCGAGGAGTGTTCCGGTCCGAGGCCTTCGTTGCCGTGGGGGAGGAAGAGGGCGAGGCCCGAGGACCGCTCCCACTTCTTCTCCGCGGACGCGATGAACTGGTCGACGATGACCTGGGCGCCGTTTACGAAGTCGCCGAACTGGGCCTCCCAGATGATCAGCATCCGGGGATCGGTGAGGGAGTAGCCGTATTCGAATCCGAGACACGCCTGCTCGGTGAGCGGGCTGTTGTGGACGCAGAACTTCGCCTGGCCCTCGCGGATCTCGTTGATCGGCATGTGCCGCACGGCGGTCTTCTGGTCGTGCACCACCATGTGGCGGTGACTGAAGGTGCCGCGTTCCACGTCCTGTCCGGTCAGCCGGATGGGATGGCCTTCGAGCAGGAGGCTTCCGAAGGCCAGCGCCTCGCCGGTCGCCCACTCGATCTCGTCGTTCTTGAAGAGTTTGCGACGGTTTTCGAAGCCCCGCCTGAGCGTCTTGTGATGGGCGAATCCCTCGGGGAGTCGCTCGATGCCTTCGAAGACCTCGTCGAACGTGGCCCGGTCGATGCCGGTCTCGATCGACGTGATGTCGTACTCGTCGGTGAGTCCCTCCCAGAGCGAGCCGAACGCCTCGATCCGCGGATCTTCGGGCTGGGCCTCGGCCTTCGCCTGGGCTTCGTCCATCACCTTCATGTACGCCGCCTGCATCTCGACGAATCGGCCTTCGTCCACGATGCCCTCGGCGACCAGCTGGTCGCGGTAGATCTTCGCGACGGAGGGCTGCGCCTTGATCCGGTCGTACATCACCGGCTGGGTGAACTTCGGCTCGTCCGCCTCGTTGTGACCGCGTCGGCGATAGCACCACATGTCGATCACGACGTCGTTGTGGAACGCCTGCCGGTATTCGACCGCGAGTCGGGCGACCCAGGCGACCGCTTCGGGATCGTCGCCGTTCACGTGGAAGATCGGCGCGTCGATCATCTTCGCGATGTCGGTCCCGTAGCGACCGCTGAAGGAGTCGGTCTGTTCGGTGGTGAAGCCGATCTGGTTGTTGACGATCACGTGCAGCGTGCCACCGACGGTGTAGCCGTCGAGCTTCATCATGTTGAAGCACTCGGCGACGATGCCCTGGCCGGCGAACGCGGCGTCGCCGTGCATCAGCAGGGGGACCACCTGCTCGCGGGCGTCGTCGTCGCGGAGTCGCTGCTTGGCGCGGCAACGGCCGAGCACGATCGGATCCACGAACTCGAGGTGGGACGGATTCGCGGCGAGGGCGAGGCGGACCTTCTGGCCGCTTCGGGTGGTTCGGTCGCCGGAGTAGGCCCCGTGGTACTTCACGTCGCCGGTGCCCGCGATGAAGTCCTCCTCCCAGCTCTCGGCGAATTCCGTGAAGAGCTGGCCGTAGGTCTTTCCGAGGATGTTGCAGAGCACGTTGAGCCGGCCGCGATGGGACATGCCCATCACGAATTCATTGATTCCGTTGGCCGGCGCGAGCTCGATGATGGTGTCGAGCAGCGGGATGAGCGACTCGCCGCCTTCGATGCCGAATCGCTTCTTGCCGACGTACCGGGTCTGCAGGAACGTCTCGAACGCGTCCGCGGACGCGAGCGTCTCGAGGAGATGGATCCGATCCTCTTCGCTGCGGGGCGGCTGGTTGGAGACGCCTTCCATCCGCTTCTGCAGCCAGCGTCGCTTCTCGCGATCCTGGATGTGCATGTACTCGGCGCCGATGTGGCGGCAGTACGTCGCTTCCAGCAGCGCGATGATGTCGCGGAGCGGTGCGGGGCTCTCGAGCGGAAGCACGCCCGGATCGAAGGTCTCGTCGAGGTGCTCGTCGCCGAGGCCGAAGCTCTCGAGGGTGAGATTCTCGGGGAAGGGACGGGTGCGGTCGAGCGGGTCCAGGTCGGCGGCGAGATGTCCGATGTCGCGGTAGTGGTAGATCAGCGAATCGACCTTCCCCTGCAGGGAATGGGCGACGGCGGTCTCACCGGGTTCCGGGCGTGCGGCGCCAAGTTCGAAGCCTTCGAAGAAGCGTCGCCAGTCGGCTTCGACCGATTCGGGATCGGCCTTCCACTCGCGGTAGCGTTCCTCGACGAATTCGGCGTTCCAGCCGTTCAGCGACATGCGTAGACCCTTCGAACCTGCGACGGCGAGGCGTCGGTCGGAACGGCTCACGGGCCGGTCGGACGACGCGGAGATTCCAGACGGGGATTCTATCCGATCAAGGCGGAGATCCGGGTCCGGAAGAAGGGGCAATTGCAAGGTTCGACGGGTTTCAGGACCTTCGGATCGCGCGGCGGATCCGCGTCACATGAGACTGGTCGGATCGACGTCGATCGCGACCGCTTCGCCGAGCGCGAGCGGGCCGGTGAAGACGCCTCCGACCCGGGCTCGAGCGAGGAAGCGGGAGGCGATGCCGGCGTCCTTCGCAAGGGTCTCGACCTGGACGCGATATCGCCCGGCGATCCGGGCGATCGAACAAGGGATCGGTCCTCGGATCTCGACGTCCGGTCCGGGATCGAGCGTCTGGAGTCGGTCCGCGAGTTCGGTGCCCAGCCGCATCGCCGCCGACTCGCCGCCATCCCGCACCACGATCCGGCACATTCGACGGGCCGGCGGCAGCCCGAATCGATCCCGGTCGGCGAGTTCCCGTTCCGCGAACCCCTCGAAGTCGTGCTCCGCGGCCCGCCGGATCGCGGGGGCGTCGGGTTGAAAGGTCTGAATGATCGCGGTGCCCGCCGACCCGCCGCGGCCGCATCGGCCGACGACCTGGGAGACCAGCTGAAAGGTCCGCTCACCCGCTCGGAAGTCGGGCATGTTGAGGGCGGTGTCGGCGTTGACCACCCCGACCAGCCTGACCCCGGGGAAGTCGAGCCCCTTGGCGATCATCTGGGTGCCTGCGAGCAGCCGGATCTCGCCGGTCCTGAACCGTTCGAGCACGTCGTGGAAGTCGTCGACGCCGCCCATCGCGTCGGAGTCGACCCGAACCATCGCCCCGGCCCGGGCGAGGTCGGGATGGAGCCGGGCGAGATCCTCCTCGACCCGCTGGGTGCCGAGGCCGAAGACCGTCGTCCGCTTGCTGCAGAGCGGGCAGGTGGGTGGCAGCCGGAGTTGCGCATCGCAGTGGTGGCACCGGACCCACCGTTCGCGGGTCATGGTGCCGGCGGCCTGGTGGCAGATCATCCCCGCGTCGCAGTCGGTGCAGGTCATGACCCAGCCGCACCGATGGTCGGGGCAGGCGATGTAGTTGGCGTATCCGCGGCGATTGAGGAGAAGGATCACCTGCCCGCCCGCGGTGAGGGTGCGGGCGATCTCGCCACCCAGTCGCGGGCCGATCAGCCGGGGGCCGCCTCGCTCGAGATGTCGTCGCTCCTCGGCGAAATCGACGATCTCGATCTTCGGAAGGGAGAGCCCCGGCGCTCGTTCGGGCAGTCGGTGCAGATGGCTTCGGCCGGCCTTGGTCGCGTTGTGCCAGCTTTCGAGGGCCGGGGTCGCGGAGCCGAGGACCACGGGGCAGTCCGCGAGCTGGGCGCGACGGATCGCGGCGTCACGCCCGTGGTAACGGGGGGCCTGGTCCTGCTTGTAGGAGGCGTCGTGTTCCTCGTCGACCACCACCAGCCCGAGTTCGCCGTCCGGAATCGGGGCGAAGACCGCGGATCGGGCTCCGAGAATGATCGTCGCCTCGCCGTCGGCGGTCCGTCGCCATTCGCGATGTCGCTGGGCGGCGGTGAGTCCGGAGTGAAGCACCGCGGCCGCGGCACCGGGAAAACGGGCGAGCACCCGCGCCGTGGTCTGGGGGGTGAGCGCGATCTCGGGGACGAGAAACAGGACCTTCCGGCCTGCGTCGAGGACCTCGCGGGCGAGCCGAAGGTAGACCTCGGTCTTGCCACTGCCGGTCACGCCGAAGAGCAGGTGGCTGGAGAATCCGGCGTTCAGATGACCGCCGATCGCCTCGACCGCGGCCTGCTGGCCCGGGTTGAGTTCGACCTCGCGGTCCTCGAGCCCGCTGCCGGCCCGGGCGCGGGCTTCGACGACGGTGACGACTTCGATCGACAGCAGCCCGAGTTCCGCGAGGCGACGCACCGTGGCGGTGCCGCCGACCCCGCTTTGTTCCGTGAGATCGTCGGACGCGATCGGCAGGTCACCGGCAGGCGTCGCCAGCACGACGTCGAGCACCGCCCGCTGTTTCGAGCCGAGTCGCGGTCGCGGGTCCGGCGGCGTGGGGTGCGGGCTGACCAGGAGGCGAGTGGCGGTTCCGACCCCTTTTCTCACCGCCGCCGGCACGAGGTTGGCCAGGGTGATGCCGATCGGGCAGACGTAGTAGGACGCGATCCACCGAGCCAGCTCGAGCAGTTCGCCCGGAAGTGCCGGGAGGTCGTCGCTCCGTCGGATCATCGGCTTGATGCGATCCGCCGACACGCCGTCCTCCGCGATCGCTTCCGGGCCGAGGGCGTCGACGACCGTTCCCGGGACTTCGGCGTTTCCCCGCCCCAGCGGGACGACGACGCGATGCCCGGTTCGGACGCCCTCGCAGCCGGTCGGAACGCTGTAGAGGAGTCCGCTCGGGTATCGGTCGACCGCACGCTCCACCGCGACGCGGAGGAATCGGTCAGGAACCAGGGGTGGATCGAAGAGTTCGCTCACGCCGCGAGTGTACGGCTCGATCCGGCGTGTCCCGCGTCACCGGCGGTTTGTGGACTTCCATTCCGATCCGGGTTCGTCGGCCGAAATTGCGGGGGGGTCGCTACACTTCGAACCGATGGCCATACACGGTGGATATGACGTGCTCGACGACGGTCCCGGTCCGGGCCGCCGCGTTCGAATCGCCCTGGAAAACGGGGCGGTCTTCGAAGGGCGAGGGTTCGGGGCATCCGCGGCATCCGCCGGCGAGGTGGTCTTCAACACTGCCATGGGCGGCTACCAGGAAGCCCTGACGGATCCGAGCTACACCGGCCAGATCCTGGTGATGACGGCGTCGGAGATCGGGAACTACGGGGTGAATCCCGAGGACTTCGAAAGCGACGCCATCGCGGTCGCCGGGTTCGTGATCCGCGATCACTCCCGGGTCCGGTCCAACCACCGGGCCGACGACCATCTCCACCGCTGGCTCGAATCGGCCGGAATCCCAGGCCTCGCGGACCTCGACACCCGGGCGATCGTCCGGATGTTGCGGGACGAGGGTGCGATGCGAGGCGTGATCGAACCCGACGAATCGGTTTCCGACGCGGCATTGGTCGCCCGGGCGCGGTCGCTCGGCTCGATGAGCGGCTCGAATCTCGCCGCGGAGGCCGGTGCGACGGAATCCGGTGAATTCACCGAGGGTCTCGGCGAGTGGTCCCACGCGATCGCGGAGCGTGCCGATGCGGATCGGCCGCTCGTGGTGGTGGCCCTCGACTGCGGGGCGAAGCGGAACATCTATCGAAACCTCCGCGAGCGGGGCTGCGTCGTCCGAATCATGGCCCACGACACCCCGGCCGCCGTCCTTCAAGAAGCGTTCGCCGGTGGTGAAGTCGATGGGCTCTTCGTCTCGAACGGCCCCGGGGACCCGGCGGCGGTGGAAACGACGATCGAGACGCTGCGGGTGGTCTCCGGCCAGATCCCGACCTTCGGCATCTGCCTGGGCCACCAGTTGCTCGCCCTCGCCCTCGGCGCGACGACCTTCAAGCTCAAATTCGGTCATCGGGGTGCGAACCAGCCGGTCCGGTGCGAGTTGACGGGCCAGGTCGAGATCACCAGTCAGAATCACGGTTTCTGTGTGGATGAGGCGTCGCTTGCCGCCGTGGGCGGCGATGTCACCCATCGGCACCTGAATGACGGCACCGTGGCGGGTTTCCGGCACCTCGAGCGGCCGCTGTTCAGCGTCCAGTACCACCCCGAGGCGAGCCCCGGACCGCACGATTCGGCCTACCTCTTCGACGCGTTCGTCCGGATGATGAGATCCCGGAAGCCTTTGCAGGCGAAGGACTTCCACGTCGTCCGGCCCGGAACGATCTCCTCGGACCAGCTCGCCACGCCGTGACCCGACGGGTGAGCCGACCCGCTGACGTCGGTCGTGAGCTCGCCACGGCCGAGCACCCCGTGCATCCACATTTCGTCACGACCCACCGACCCGGGCCTCGATCCGGGGCCCGACTCGTCCGAGGGGCGGATCCGTTCGGCGATTTCTCACGTAAAAGGCCTCCAGTGGGTGTGCACGTCGTTTGCGGACGCCCGTAAAGAAGGAAGTGTCCTTCATTGTTTCGCGTCGCCTCGGCTGTATCCAAGTCCTTCGATTCCGTGGCCTTCGGATCACCGACAGGTTGCGGACCACTGGGGGCCGAAGTACGCTCTCGCATTGCTCGACGGTGAACGAGCATGCCGCCAGCGGCAGACATGAATTGGTACTCAACGGCTTGAACGACTGTTCTCCAGCCGTCGGGTGATGTGCCCCCGACTACGCACAACACCACTCAGAGGAGTGTGATCGACATGGAATTTCTTTCGAGGTCTTTGGTCGCAGAACTTGGTCGCGGTCTTTCCGCGACCGTGATCACCGCGACGCTCATCGGTGCAGGCTCGACCGCCTGGGCCATGCAGGACGCACCCGCGGAACCCGCCTCCGGAACGACGGCGGATGACCCCGTCGCGACCGAGGAATCGGAAACCGAAACCCCGCCGTCGACCGCTGGCGCCATGGGCGCCGGTGGCCCGGCGATCACGCCGCCGGCGAGCACGCCCGCCGAGGGGCTCGCGGACGCGGTCGCTTCGGCTCGCAACGCCATGCAGTCCGCCAACTGGCGACAGGCCATCGACGCCTGGACCTCGGTCCTCGCGATCGACGCCGGCAACGCCGAGGCGAAGGCCGGTCTGAAGCAGGCCCAGGCCATGCTCGACCAGGCCTCGACGATCGACAACGTCCAGGAAGACTTCTCCCTCCGTCGCCAGCGACTGAAGGTCCAGTTCCAGGACGACATGGTTCGATCGAACTCGTCCTACGACGAAGGTGCCTACCGGAAGGCTCGCGAGAACGCCGTCACGGCACGTCTCCGGGTCGACCAGGATCGCGGTGTGCTTCCCGCCGACCAGTACGAGTCGATGATGAAGCAGATCGACACCATGCTCGATCGCATCGCGACCGCGGAGCAGCTCGAAAGCCTCGCCAAGGACGAAGCGAAGCGGGAGGAGGCCCGATCGGCCGCCGATTCCGAACGTCGCAAGGAACAGGCCGAGCGTGAGCGCACCATCAACGAGAGCCTCCAGCGGGTGCGTCAGCTCCAGATGGAGCTCAAGTACGAAGAAGCGATCCAGGTGCTCGACACCGTGCTCTTCATCGACCCCCACAACCCGGCCGCCCTCGCGCTCCGCGACGTGATCGCCACGAGCCGGGTGTACCGCGAGTATTCCCAGACTCTCCGTCGTCGTGACTACGCCCTGAGCCACTTCACGCAGGAGAACCTCGAGGCCACCATTCCGCCGTCCACGAACATCAGCGGCCCCGGCCCGCGTTCGACTTCCGGCCTCATGGCCTATCCCGAAGACTGGCCGCAGCTCTCGATCCGTCGTGACGCCGCCGCCGGCTTCCGCGAGACCGAAGAGAACCGCCGAGCGATGTCCGAACTCGATCGCTCCATCGCGGTCAACTTCAAGAACAACTCGCTCGACCAGGTCATCTCCTACATGAAGAACGTCACCGGTCTGGAGATCTATCCGGACTGGAAGGCACTCGACCTGATCGGGATCCGTCCCGACACCGAGGTCGACCTCGAACTCGGCCAGGTCTCCGCGGAGTCCGCGCTTCAGCGGATTCTCGAGCAGGTCGGTGACGATCTCGACCGACCCGAATTCGCAGTGGAGGACGGCGTGGTCGTCATTTCCAGCGACGATGCCCTCCGCAAGAAGACCGTGACGATCGTCTACGACATCCGCGACCTTCTGTTCGAGGTGCCCTACTTCGACAACGCCCCTGAGTTCGACCTCAGCAGCTCGCTGCAGTCGGGCGGCGGTGGTGGTGGCGGTGGTGGTGGTGGCGGCGGCTTCGGCTGCGGTGGCGGCGGCGGCTTCGGCGGCGGCGGTGGCGGCGGCGGCGGCTTCGGCGGCGGCGGCGGCGGCGGTGGCGGCGGCGGTGGTGGCGGCGGTGGCGGTGCCCCGTTCGGCAACCCCGAAGGCGAGCCCGAGCGGAAGGACCGTGAGGAGCTCATCGAGCAGATCGTCACGATCATCCAGGAGCAGGTCGACCCCGAAGGCTGGCGTGACCTCGGTGGCGACACCGGTTCGCTGCAGGAGTTCAACGGCAACCTGATCATCACCAACACCCCGAAGAACCATCGGGAGATCGAAGGGCTGCTCAGCCAGCTCCGGACCATCCGGGCGCTCCAGATCAACATCGAAGGCCGTCTCATCAACGTCTCGATGGACTGGTTCGAACAGATCGGCGTCGACTTCGACATCTACTTCAACACCAACAGCGGCATGTACGACGCGGCTCGCGCCGTCGACCCGACCATGCAGCTCTCGGACTTCTTCTTCTCGGGACAGCCGAGTGGTTCGGCCAACCCCAACGGTGCCCCGAAGGAAGCGGTCGTCTTCGACGGACTCGTCGCAGAGCCCAACCCGCTTTCGAACACCACCAACTTCGGCGGTTCGTTCGGCATCCCCAACGGGGATGGCGGCATCGAATACGTGACCGGCCCGACCGGATCCCCGATCCGGCAGATGAAGCGCGGCACGCAGTACGCCGACGGCTCCACCTCCAATGGCTGGGGCATGGTCGGCGTGAACCAGCAGTCCAACGCCCTGATCGACTCGATCGCCAGCACGGCGATTCGTGGCGGCGTCGGTGCAGCCGCCCTGGCCAACCCGGCCCTGACGGTGGGACTCAGCTTCCTCGACGACGTCCAGGTCGACCTCCTCGTCCAGGCCACGCAGGCCGATGCGAGAAACGTCATCCTCACCGCACCTCGTCTGACCCTGTTCAACGGTCAGCGGGCATGGATCGCGGTGGCGAAGGCCGAGACCTACATCTCGAACCTCGTCCCCGTCACGGGTGACAACTCGGGTGCCTTCCAGCCGGTTCCCGGTGTCGTCTACCAGGGCTTCGTGCTCGACGTCGAAGCGGTGATCTCCGCCGACCGGCGATACGTCACGATGACCGTGCAGTTCGGACTCAACGAGAACGTCGACTTCACGACGATTCCGATCACCGGTGCCGCGGGTGGTGGTGGCGACGGCTTCGGCCGAAGCCAGACCTTCGAAGGCTTCATCCAGCTCCCCGAGCTCGAAGGCACCCAGATCGCGACCACGGTCAGCGTTCCCGACAAGGGCACCGCCCTCCTCGGTGGCCAGCGCAAGGTCGCGGAATTCGAGGTCGAGGTCGGCGTTCCGGTCCTCTCGAAGGTCCCGTGGCTGAACCGACTGTTCACCAACCGGGCTTCGGAGAAGACCGAGCTCACGACGCTTCTCCTCGTCCGTCCCGAGATCATCATCCAGCAGGAGAACGAGGCCATCCTCTTCCCCGGCCTGGAAGATCAGATCGGCACCGGGTCCTACCTCGGCTATTGAGTCGATCGTTCGACCGATGAACCACGCCCGCCGTGACGCCTCGCGTCACGGCGGGTCTTCTTTCCGGGGCGACCCAGCCTCAGGGCGTTCGGGCGGTTGAATCCCGCGAGTCCACCCCATACGCTTGCGAGTCGAAAGCAGGAGTCTTCCATGAATCCAGAATCCGCCGGCCTCCGGGTCAATGAAATGAACGGAATCACCCGGGTGGGTTTCATCGAGCAGAACATCCTCGATGAAGCGAACATCCAGCAGATCGGTGATGCGCTCGGGGAACTCATCGATGTCATGGACGCGCCGAAGATCCTCATCTCCTTCGCGGACGTCGCACACCTTTCGTCGGCGGCGCTCGGCGCACTGATCACGGTCAACAACCGGGTCGGCGCCAAGAAGGGCGAACTCCGCCTCGCCGACATCGACGCGAAGATCCTCGAAGTGTTCAAGATCACCCGACTGGATCGTCTCTTCGAGATTCACGGCACCAGCGCCGAGGCGCTCGCCACGTTCTCCTGACCTTCGACCCGCCTCGCCGCGCCTGCGACCCGCAGGCCGACGTCCCGTTCCTCCCATTCGGGGAATCCATGTCGCAAACAGGAATCAATCCGTCGGGGGACGGTGAAGACGGAGGGCGATCCGGCGAGGTCGTTCTTCGACACGGCGATACCCCCGCGTTGAAGGGATTCGAAGCGACGATCTTCGAGGGACTGAAGGCGGCGGGTTTCGACGAGGGCGAGATCTTCGCGATCCGCCTCGCGATGGAGGAAGCGGTCGCGAACGGTTTTCGGCACGGGAACGAGGGTGATCCGACGAAGTCCGTCACCGTGGCTTTCGAAATCGACGATTCCGGGATTACGCTGGCGGTGGAGGACCAGGGCACGGGTTTCGATCCGACCGCGGTTCCCGATCCGACCGAGGATGCGAACCTCGAGATCCCCTCCGGTCGAGGACTGATGCTGATGCGAGCGTACATGACCGCGGTCGAGGTGATCCCGCCCGGGAATCGAATCGAGATGCGATTCGATCGTCAGGCCTGACACGAGGCGGATCCGCTCGTACGCGACCCCTTGAGATCCTCGATTCAGAACCGCATGCAGACCCTCAAAGAGATCAAGCATCTGCTCGAGTGCCGCGGTCTCCGACCGCGATATCGCCTCGGCCAGAACTTCCTCCACGATCACAATCAACTTCGGAAGATCGTCGCCGCGGCCGGCGTCGAGCCCGGTGATCTCGTGCTCGAGGTCGGACCGGGCACCGGCACGCTGACCGAAGCGCTCGTCGAGGCGGGGGCGGACGTCGTCGCCGCCGAACTCGATCCCGAGATGGCGGCGATCGTCGAGGGGCGTCTCGGCGACCGGGTGAGGCTCGTGGTGGGCGATTGTCTCGATCGGCGACGGCACCTCGCACCGGAACTGCTCGAAATCCTCGGCGACCGGCCCTTCCGGCTCGTCGCCAACCTGCCGTATCAGGCGGCGACCCCGCTGATGATGGACCTGCTCACGAGGCGTTCGAACTGCCTCGGTCAGGTCGCCTTGATCCAGAAGGAGGTCGCGGATCGGCTCGCGGCGCCCTCCGGAGGTCGCGAGTACGGTCCGATCTCCGTGCTCACCGCCACGCTGGGCTCGATCCGACGCGTGACCGTGGTGCCCCCGGGTTGCTTCTGGCCCCAGCCGAAGGTCACCAGCGCGGTCGTCGCGATCACGCCGGACCCGGCCCATGGCGTCGAGGACCCCGAGGCGTTCGGCGACTTCGTCGGCGATCTCTTCCGAACCCGTCGAAAGCAGATCGGGACCATTCTCGGCCGTGCCAACGTTCCCGAGGGGATCGATGCCGCACTCCGGCCGGAACAACTCGATCCCGCCGCACTGCTGGCGATGTACCGCGCGATGCGGGCTCCCCGCGACTGAACGAGAACGCCCTCGCCCGATCCCCGGCGAGGGCGTTCCGCTTCGATCACTTGATGTCGATCATCCGATCTCGATCACCAGGTGTAGCGGACGGTGTAGCGGATGGTCTTCTCGCCTTCGGGCGCGACGTCGACCTTCCATTCGATCGTGTTGGCATCGATCCGCTCGAACGGCAGGTTCCGTTCGGTCATCTCCCACGTCCGCCATCGGTAGAGATGTTCACGGATCACCACGGTCTGCACCGCGTCCTTCTGGTTTCGGACCTCGAGTTCGATCGTCTCGGACATGGTCTTGCGGGCCTTGTCGATCTTGAAGTCGACGACCCGACGCTCGCCCACCACGTCGAAGGCGTTGCCCAGCTTGATCCGGACCTCTTCGTTTCGAGGGGTGTGGTCGATGAGGTCCTCCCCGACGAATTCGAGCGAGCCGTCCGCGGCGTCCTGCTTGTAGGCGCGGATCCGGCCCTTCGGCAGGGGCACCCCGAGACCGTTGTCGGTGTCGTTCTTGAAGCTGACGTAGACCCCGACCTTGTCGGCCCCGCCGGGAACGAATCCGGGATTCATGTAGGGCTCGCGGTTCCATCCCATCGCGGACGTCGGATCGTAGAGGAGCTCCTTGGCGATCTCGACGCCGGACACCGCGGGGAAGAGGGTCAGCTGCTGGGTGCTGTTGCGGGCGATGGTGGTCGTCCGAGGAAGCGTGTAGAGGTGATACTCGAAGAGGGAGCTCTCTTCGAAGCCGGCGCTCTTGCCGACCATGCCGTCCCGCGCCATCTCCATCGTGGCTGCACGATACTGCCGTGCGGGCTGGATCTTCTGGACGTCGCCCGCGACGAGCTTGAGTTTCGCATTCGGGTAGGCGATGCCCGAGACGTTCAGGAGGCTCACCCACGCGGTGACGTCCGCCGCGGTGTCGTCGTCGTTCAGCACCAGGTTGTAGTCGGCCCGCCAGGTGAGGCCGGCGGTCTGGTAAGTGGAGCGAATCTCATGGGAGCCGCCCCGCGCGGCGTCGAGCATCCAGACCAGGGTGGGCTTGGTGAGAAAGCCGTCGGGCAGCGAACCGAGGGAGATCCGGGCGTCGGACGCATCGACCATCTCGAGCCCGGTGTTGGTCTTGATGACCAGCCGGCCCTGGCTCGAGGAGAGGAGTTCGCCGGCGATGATCGCGATGCCGTCGCCTTCGGTCACGGTGATCTTGATCTGTTCATCGAGGTATTTCTCGAGCAGTTTCGACGGGCTCACCAGATCGAACTTGAACGCCTGCTCCAGGACCGCGGTCCGCGGATCCGTCAGATCCCGGAATCCGACGCTGGTGGGATCGAGGAACGCCGCGACGTCGGTGAAAGAGACCTCGTTCAGGCCCTTCCGGAGTTCGAACGAGCGCGTCTGGCGGACCACCCCGAAGCCGGGAACCTGCGAGGCGAAGTTGAAATCACCGCCGTTCCGCTGCTGACCGATGAACCGTTGGGGATCGAAGCCGGCGGGATCGGCGGAGCTGTAGATCGTGACGCTGGTGGCCGGCTCCTCGGCCTGGGAATCGGTGGTGGGGGCTCCAAGGGCGGTCGCCCCGAGCAGGAGCGTGGTGGCGATCGAGAACATGGCGATTCGTGGGCGAGACATGACGAGGCTCCGAGAGGCGGTTGAATTCCGGTCCGATCGAACGGCGATGGCACCTTACGACTTTGAATGGCCGGTCGTTTCGGGCGGTCTCCGGGAAATCGCACGAAAGCGGAAAACGACGCCTTGATTCGATTTCCTAGGATGTCCGTACCATGAAGCGGGTGAACCGTCCGCGGGACGGTGCTTCCGGATCCCCGGCGTCATCGATGCCATCGGTCCCATCGGTCTCATCAGCGGAAACGAACGCGTGAAGATCCTCGTCACCGGCGTCGCGGGTTTCATCGGGCATCATGCCGCGATGGCGATGCTGGAGCGCGGCGATCAGGTCCTCGGCGTCGATTCGATGAACGCCTACTACGATCCGGCCCTGAAGACGGCTCGCCTGGCGAGGCTCGAGGCGATGCCGGGATTCGAGTTCCGTCGACTGGATCTCTCGGATCGATCCGTTCTCGAAACACTCGGGAATGCGGGCATCGACCGCATCGTCCATCTCGCGGCCCAGGCCGGCGTCCGTCATTCGATCGACGAACCCTTCGACTACCTCGATTCGAACCTCGCGGGGACGCTGGTGGTGCTCGAACTCGCCCGGGCGATCGAGACCTCGCACCTCGTCTTCGCCAGCAGCAGTTCGGTGTACGGACTCAACGAGATGATGCCGTTCGCCACCGGGCACCCGGTCGATCACCCGCTCTCGCTCTACGCGGCCACCAAGCGCAGCGCGGAACTGATGGCCCACGGATACGCGCGGCTCTACGGGATCCCCACGACCGGGCTCCGGTTCTTCAGCGTGTACGGCACCTGGGGCCGTCCCGACATGGCGCTCTGGAAGTTCGCCGCGTCGATCCGCGAAGGTCGTCCGATCGAGCTCTACAACCACGGCCGGCATCGCCGCGACTTCACCTGGGTGGACGACGTGGTCGACGGGGTGCTCCGGGTCCTCGATCGTCCCGCGACGCCCGACCCCGATTTCGATCCGGGTCATCCGACGCCCGATCGCAGCGATGCGCCGTTCCGGGTCTACAACCTCGGCAACGACACCAACGTCGACCTGCTTCGATTCGTCGGACTCATCGAGCAGGCCATGGACCGGAAGGCGGAGACGATCCTCCTGCCGAAGCAGCCGGGTGACGTCGAGGCGAGTGCCGCCGACGTCGAACCGATGCGACGCGAGTTCGGGTGGGCGCCGCGCACGCCGGTGGAGGTCGGGGTTCCGACCTTCATCGAGTGGTGGCGGGCGTGGATGGATCGCGAGGCCTGAAGCTCAGTTCTTCACGTCGATCCGATGTTCGATCTCGAATCGTCTCGACCACGCCGCCGTCGCCGGTGGGAGGGACTCGCCGGACTCGTCTCGATCCACGTCCGCATCGACGAGGCTGCCCGGCCCGGTCACCAGCCGGTAGGCAAGTCGAATCCGATGCGGTCCCGGCTCGGTGATCGCGACGCGGCGTTGGAAGCGACGTTTCCTCGAGATCGTCGTGTCGGAGTCGTCGGTTTCTTCCGCGACGAGGGTCCAGATCATCGAGTCATCGGGATCGACGAACGGACCATCGTCGATCGAGATGCCGTCGAAGAGGACGTGCAGGTACTGGCCGAAGGGCAGGATCTCGCCGCGCCGCTCGCCGACGAGGGTCACGTCGAACGACTCGCCGGGGGTGACGGTCGTCGGGGCGTCCACCTCGGCCCGCCACGATGCGGCGTGGATCCGGTCGATCTGTCCGGTGTCCAGTCCGTTCGGCCAGGTACCACCGGCCACCGCGAGCAGTCCGGGGTGCCAGCTGTAGATCTTGTCGTCGGACTCCAACTGCGAGACCAGCAGGTCGAAGAGCCGATCCGACTGGGGATCGTCGAGCGGCCGGGCGATCACTTCCGTCCAGATCGGGTGAAAGACGTCTTCGTCGTACGGTGCGAGGGTCACCAGGGCGCCGTTCGAAAGTCGTCCGGTGATGAAGCGGATCGCGTCGCCGGCGAAGAAGAGAAGGCCGAGTCCGGCCGCCATGAGCACGAACACGATCGCGAATCGAGTTGCAAGCCGCCGGTTTTTCCGCGCACCGGTGTAGTGGATGGTGCCGGTGCCGGCGGTGGTTCCGCATTCGGGGCATCGACCCATCTTCGGATCGATCCGTTGATCGCATTCGAGGCAACGTGGAAACAGTTCGCCGCGAGCGCGTGGTGCCTTGCCGAGACAGGAGATCGCTTCGCCCGCCAGAAGAAACAGCAGGACCGACGCGATCACTCCGAATTCGAAGGGCCGGTCTCTTGCCAGGAAGAGAACGAAGACGCACGCGGTCGCGAGGATGGCGTAGGTGATCCTTCGCTCGAGCGGTCGTACGGCTCGTCGGCCGAGGATCAACGCGGCGATCTGCGCCGGAACCGACGGCCGCAACATCGTCGGCGGGGTGCCTCTCGGGAATGCCGTCGCCTCGTCTCCAAGCGCGACGCGATCGTGCCAGAACTGATTGAGATCGGTCGCGTTCCACGCCGGTGGAAACAGGAAGCAACAGACTTCCCGCTGGAACGGCGTTCCGCCGCAGTTCGGGCAGATCGCATCCGGGGATCTGCGATCGTCTTCGACGGACTCGATGACGCGTGCGAGTCGGCGTCGACGCCGGATCGCCGCGACGATCATGACGGTGATGATGCCGATCCAGACCAGCGAGGTCACGAGGGTGGCGGTCCGGAGATCCGACTTGAGCGCCTCGTCCATCGTGAACCGCCGACCGATCGTCAGGATGTTCGGGGCGAGGAGCCCGATCTGAATCAGCAGAAAGCAGCCCAGCCCGATCAGCGGCCAGGCCGCGCGTCGGCGATCGCGTCGAAGCCGCGTCGTGATGCATTCCCGGTCGAGCGGAATCACGTCCATACCGAAGGCCTCGGGCGCCGCTTGCGGGCCGGAGTCGTCGGGATCCGGGGTCTTCTCGGCGTCGTTCATCGCAGCCATCCCATGAGTCAACTCTATGCCGAACGAACCGGGTGCGATCAGTCGGCTCGGTACGGAATGAGCGTGACGTCCTGGGCCGTGCGAATGTCCACGCCACACTCGGGACAGGTGTCGGGAAACGGCGGATGAAGCCGATACCGGCAGGCGTTGCAACGAGGAGCAGTCAGGCGCCCCGATTCGGTGCGATCGCGCAGCCTTCGAAGGAAGACGAACAGGCCGGCGATCCCGCCGATCAGGACGATTCCGAAGAAGATCCAGCTGGGCGGGGAAAGCGCGCCTCCGCCTGCGAAGACGGCGGGCGGAAGGACGACGATGGCGAGCAGCACGAAGAAGAGCGGTGATATCGTGGTCCACCATCGACCGAGCAGTCTTGCCGTCGTCGCGGCGGGGTTCGCCGCGGGGCGAGCGAGCGAGGTGCCATACGGGCCACGAGGGCGATTCCACGCCGCTTCGAAGTCCGCGTCCCTGAGGCGATCGCGTCGTGAACCGAACGCGATGATCCGGTTGCTGGCCCGGCGGGAGAGGCGAACGTCGAGCGGCGCCCGTTGCACGGTGCCCTCGTGCCAGAAACCGTAGAGGTCGAGCGGCGACCAGCCCACCGGCGCCCGGCGGCAGCACGTTCCGGGGTTGAACGGATTCGAGCCGCAGCAGGGACAGATCGCCATGCCGACCTCCTGCAACCGTCGGCCGACTCGAATCACCCGGCGGCGGCGGCGGATCTGGATGGTGAGTGCCCACGAGACCGTGACCCCGGCGACGATCAAGAGGTACCCCACGATGGGAGGAACCATGTTCATGTCCCACGCCGCCCAAGTCTGGGTCAGCGTGAGGACGCCGAGGACGAGGCAGATCGGTGAAGCGATCGCCAGCAGCACGATCGCCGGCAGGGTCATCACGGTGTGTCGCTGGAGCGCCACGCTCGCGGATCTCGGGCCGATCGGCCAGCGGTCGACGATGGCGTCAAGCGTCGACGTTTCGGAATCGGTGTCGGCGACGGGTGCCGCCGCCTGATCACCGGAGTCCGACGGTTCGGCGTCTGCTGCCATGCGGAAAGACTAGCGTGCGATCGCCTCGGCCCTGACCTCGCGAAGCACCGTGACCTTGATCTCGCCGGGGAAGGTCATTTCGTCCTCGACCCGCTTCGCGACGTCCCGCGCGATCTTGTGGGCCGTGGCGTCGTCGGCCTTCCGCGCATCGAGGATGACTCGCACTTCGCGGCCCGCCTGGATCGCATGGGCCTCGTCGACGAAGGGCTGGTCGGTGGCGATTCCCTCGAGCTGCTCGAGCCGCTTGATGTACATCTCCATCGATTCACGTCGGGCACCGGGCCGCGCGCCGCTCACCGCGTCCGCCGCCATCACGATGGCGGTATAGGGGGTGGTCGCGGGAATGTCGCCGTGGTGGCCGCCGATGGCGTTCAGCACCGCTTCGGACTTCTCACCGAACTTCCGGGCGAATTCCATGCCGATCGCGGGATGGCCACCTTCCATGTCGTGGTCCATCGCCTTGCCGATGTCATGCAGGAATCCGCATCGGCGAGCGATGGTCCCGTCGAGGCCGAGTTGGTCGGCGATCATCTGGCTGAGAAAGGCCACTTCGATGGAGTGGCGAAGGACGTTCTGGCCGTAACTGGTCCGGAACTGCATCTTGCCCATCGCTTCGGCGATCTTGGGATGGACACCCCGAATGTCGGTCTCGACCAGGGCGTCCTTGCCGACCTGCTTGATCCGGTCCTCGATGTCCCGCTTGGTCTGGGCGACGATCTCCTCGATCTTCGACGGATGGACCCGACCATCCGCCACGAGCTTCTGGAGGCTCTCGGCCGCGATCGCCTGCCGGACCCGATCGAAGCAGGACACGCTGATCACGCCGGGGGTGTCATCGACCATGACATCAGCGCCGGTCGCCTTCTCGATCGCTCGAATGTTTCGACCCTCCCGGCCGATGATGCGGCCTTTGAGGTCATCGGAGGGGATTTTCACGGCACGGACGGTCGAGTCGCTGACGTTCTCGGCGGCATATCGCTGGATCGCCAGCAAGGTGATTTCGCGGCTCTTTTCTCGGGCCCGCTCTTCAGCCTCTTCGATGACTTCTTGCTCGATCTTGGCGGCTTCATGCTGGGATTCGACGCGAATCTCCGCGAAAAGTTCCTCTTGGGCCTGATCGCGGGTCATTTCAGCAACGCTCGCAAGTCGATCCTTGAGCTGCTCCGCGGTTCGGGCAGTCGTCTCAAGCAGGGCCTCCCGTTCCTCGGCGATCTCCTCAAGCCGCGTCTCTTTCCGCTCGAACTTCTCTTCGCGGCGAGTCAATTGGGTCAATTTGGAGTCGAGGGTCTCCTCGCGCTTGTTCGCGCGAGCCTGAGCATCCTTGGCTTCGCTGAGGAGGTCCGCAGACTCCTTCTCGGCGGCCTTTCGTCGTTCGGTCGCCTTGGCCTCGACTTCCGCCTCGATCGTTCTGGCGGCCGCCTGGGCATCGCTACGGGCTGCCTCGACGATCGTCGCGGCCTCGGCCTTGGCGGTCCCGATGGACTTCCCGGTGGTGGCGGTGATCAGG
>JAQWJM010000141.1:0-3703 GCA_029248335.1 Phycisphaerales bacterium | reverse complement strand
CTATGACCTCGCGAAGAAGAAGGATCTGGATCTCGCCAAGCTCCAGAAGATGACGAATCCCGCGCTGCTCAAGATCGCGAAGAAGGAGAAGATCGAGGACGCCGGCAACCTGCCGAAGCAGAAGCTCGTCTTCGAGATCCTCCGGAAGCGGGCCGAGAAGGCCGGCTTCATGATCGCGGAGGGAACGCTCGAGATCATGCCGGAGGGCTTCGGTTTCCTTCGGAGTGCGGAGTACAGCTACATGCCCTGCGCGGACGACGTCTACGTCAGTCCCAGCCAGGTTCGACGCTTCGGTCTCCGTCGCGGCATGGTGGTCAAGGGGCTCATTCGACCGCCGAAGGAAGCCGAGACGTACTTCGCGATGCTTCGCGTCGAAGAGGTCAATGGTCGCGATCCGAAGATCCTCCATGAACTGCCGACCTTCGAGAACCTGACGCCGCTTCACCCGGACCGTCGCATCCAGCTCGAGATTCCCGACGAGCCCACCCGGATCGAACCACGGATCATCGACATGGTGACACCGCTCGGATTCGGCCAGCGGGCCCTCGTGGTCGCACCGCCGCGCACCGGCAAGACGGTGATCCTGCAGCAGGTCACCCATGCGATCGCGAAGAACCATCCCGAGGCCAAGGTGATCGTGATGCTCGTCGACGAGCGTCCGGAAGAGGTCACCGACTTCAAGCGAAACACCCCCGACACCGTGGAGGTGGTCGCCAGCACCTTCGACGAGGAGGCCACGCGGCACATCGCGCTCTCCGAGATCGTGATGGAGAAGGCCCGGCGGATGGTCGAATTCGGCGACCACGTGGTGATCCTGCTCGATTCGATCACCCGACTCGCCCGTGGTTACAACAACGGCATGTCCGGATCCGGCAAGATCGGTTCCGGTGGCGTCGACAACGCGGCCCTCATCAAGCCCAAGAAGTTCTTCGGTTCGGCCCGGAACATCGAGGACGGTGGCTCGCTCACCATCATCGCGACCGCGCTGGTCGACACCGGCAGCCGGGCGGACGAGGTGATCTTCGAAGAGTTCAAGGGAACCGGCAACGCCGAGCTGCATCTCGACCGCAAGCTCGTCGAGAAGCGGGTCTATCCGGCGATCGACATCGCGGCGAGCGGCACCCGGCGGGAGGAACTCCTCCTCGATCCGCAGGAGCACGAGCTGATCACCCGGCTTCGGAAGGTCGTTTCCGACATGAACGTCGTGGAGGCGATGGAACTCCTGCGTTCGCGACTGGCCAAGACCAAGAGCAACGGCGAGTTCCTGATGACGATGAGCATGTGATGATCGATTCCGCCCCGTGAGGGTGGATTTCAGGCGGATCCGGATGGTGACGGGAACCGTTCACCGGTCCCGGTGCGGATGGGAGATGGGCCCCAGGCCCGTTTCGGCGTCCGGAAGGGGCATTCTCTCTTCGGGACGGGTATCGTCGATCGTCGGTCCATCGAATGGGTGCACGAAGCAGAACGGAGAGTCGCGTGCGAGCAAACCAGAATCAACGAGGCGTGACGATCGTCGAGATCCTCGCGGTGATCGGGATCATCGTCATCCTGCTGGCGGTCCTTCTTCCGGGTCTCGGCACGGTGAACCGCACCGGCGAGCAGGTCACCAGCGAGAACAATCTCCGTCAGATCTTCATGCTGATGACGGACTACTCGACCGACAATCGCGAGATCATCGTCCCGTCGAGTTTCGACTACCGGGAGGCCAGCTATCCCGGGAAGATCCGATCCGACAGCCCCGCGGGCGTCGAGCCGCTCGTGGGCCCGCTGGCCAGCGGGGAGTTCCCGCCCGGAAGCACCTTCCAGAACGTCGGAACGTGGGCGGACATCCTCTGGTCCCGCTCGGATCTCAGTGCGAACGGCATCCTGATTCCATTCGAGGGCGACTCGAATCCGGACGGCTACAACTACCGCTACGACGCACCCGACCGCGTGGTCTTCGAGTCCGATCCGGGGTTCAAGAACATCCTGCGAAGCACGGTCAAGATGACCCGGACCGCCGGGGGCGACGAGGCCACGCCGTTCGGCGACGGCGCTCGTGCCAGCGAGATCGGCCAGCCCGGCTACTTCGCGGCGAACGACTGGTTCTCCGTCTGCTGCTCCGATTCGGAGTGGTATTCGCGACCGCAGATTCGATTCCCGGCCCGATCGGTCTACCTGGTCGACTCGCTCGCGGGCGAGACGATCGCACCGACCGTCGAGGGCTGGGGCGATCCAGGCCAGGGGTACGACACGCAGGTGGACTTCCGGTACATCGGTGACACGTCGCTCTTCCTCACGCTCGATGGCGGCATCAAGGCCGAGACCCAGTTCGTCGATCTCGACGAAGTCCTGGATCGGAAGTACCTGATCTCGGATCTCGACCGACGGCCGGGCTCGAACCCCAACCCCTGAACCGAAGTTTCGACGAAGCGCCTTCGGGATGCTTCGTGGAGAACCACCCGTCGGTGGCCGCTCAGAAAGGCCCGGCGGGCGTTCGTTCTCGCCTTGAGTATCTATAAGACAGTAATTATACGGACCATGTTGCTTGCAGGGCCATGAGACGTCGGTCCACCCTCGGTGAATGACTCGGGGAGAAGAACCCTTGCCTTCGCCCGGGGATTCGGTACAATCCGCAACCCACCGTCCCTTCCCGGGGCGGTTTTTATTCGGCGTGCGTCGAGCTCTACCGACGTTCGCTTGCGTGACAAGGTTCAGGATCGGT
The DNA here is from genome assembly GCA_029248335.1 of Phycisphaerales bacterium. GTDB lineage: Bacteria > Planctomycetota > Phycisphaerae > Phycisphaerales > SM1A02 > UBA12014. Next base: position 996 of record JAQWJM010000141.1, on the reverse strand, counting down.
GCGTCAAGCATCGGACACGCCACCGTAGCTCAGTGGTAGAGCACACCCTTGGTAAGGGTGAGGTCACGGGTTCGAGTCCCGTCGGTGGCTTAGAATCGCTCAATCGGAACGAGGTTTCGCTCGTTCCAAATCATGGTCCCGACCGAGGTGGTCGGGCGCAATCACCGGAGGAATGGCCCACAAGGGTCGGAACTCCAATTGTCGAACGCCGCACGGACACCGGTTGACCCCGACGGCGCGAATTCGGAGATGCCCGCAGATGGCAAAGGAAGTCTTCCAGCGGACCAAGCCGCACGTCAACGTGGGCACCATTGGCCACGTCGACCACGGCAAGACCACGCTCACCGCCGCGATCACCACGGTTCAGGGTGAAAAGGGCCTCGCGAAGCAGATCGCCTATGACGAGGTCGCCAAGGCGTCCGAGTCGGAAGGCCGACGCGACCCCACCAAGATCCTCACCATCGCGACCAGCCACGTCGAGTACGAGTCGGAGAACCGACACTACGCGCACGTCGACTGTCCCGGTCACGCCGACTACGTGAAGAACATGATCACCGGTGCCGCCCAGATGGACGGCGCGATCCTGGTCGTTTCCGCGTCCGACGGCCCCATGCCCCAGACCCGTGAGCACATCCTGCTCGCTCGTCAGGTCGGCGTGCCGAGGATCGTGGTGTTTCTCAACAAGTGCGACCTCGTCGACGACGAAGAGCTTCTCGACCTCATCGAACTCGAGGTTCGCGAACTCCTCAGCAAGTACGACTTCCCCGGCGACGACACCCCGGTCATCCGTGGTGCCGCCTACCCGGCGCTGCAGAACCCCGCCGATGACGGCAAGAACGCCTGCATCGGCGAGCTTCTCGAGCAGCTCGACACCTACATCGAAGAGCCGGTGCGGGAAACCGACAAGCCCTTCCTGATGTCGATCGAAGACGTCTTCTCGATCAAGGGCCGCGGCACCGTCGCGACCGGTCGTATCGAGCGTGGCGTCATCAAGGT
>JAQWJM010000124.1:0-19389 GCA_029248335.1 Phycisphaerales bacterium | reverse complement strand
GGGCGTATCCAGTGGCGTTCGGGTTGAAGCCATTGAAGCCCGGGTTGAAACCATTGAAGCCCGGGTTGAAACCAGTGAAGCCCGGGTTGAAACCAGTGAAGCCCGGGTTGAAGCCGGTGAACCCGGGGTTGTTCCAACCGGCGGAGGTCGGGGCGTTCCAGCCCTGGTAGCCGGGGGCGTAGCCAGTGGCGTTCGGGTTGAAGCCATTGAAGCCCGGGTTGAAACCATTGAAGCCCGGGTTGAAGCCGGTGAACCCGGGGTTGTTCCAACCGGCGTAGGTCGGGGCATTCCAGCCTTGGTAGCCGGTGGCGTTCGGGTTGAAGCCGGTGAATCCCGGGTTGTTCCAGCCGGCGTAGGTCGGGGCGTTCCAGCTCTGGTAGCCGGGGGTGTTGCAGTTCTGGGTGGGAGCGCCGAAGTTCGGATTGAAGCCCCCCTGGACGGGGTTGTTCCAACCGTCGGCGGGGCAGGGTCCGGTGCAATCACCGGCATCGCCGCAGCAGTTGTTCTCGTTCGCGTACGGGGCGTAGAAGGGGTTCTGCATGAGTCATCGTCTCCGTAGAAGTGGATTCCGGGAGGAGTGCCGCACGCCGATCCATCGACGAGGTCACTGCGGCGATCTCCCACCGGATCTTGGAAAGTCCATCGCCCCGGGTCGGGGCCATGGAGCATCGGCCCGAAGCGAAGGCGACTTCGGTGGGCGGTCGGCGATTCAGCGAGATTGAATGGGGCGGCGGGTTCGAAGCCCGAGTGCGGACCATCCGACCGGCGGTCAGCGTCCCCAGCCGGTCGGGTGCCAGCGTCCTTCGAGCATCACGCCGATCGGGCCGGGGCCCGCGATCTCGACGGCGAGGGCTCGCTCGTCGGCGGTGTCCAGAAGCAGGAGATCCGCCCGTTTGCCGACTTCGATCGAACCGACCTCATGCTGGAGCCCGAGGACGCAGGCGGCATTGAACGTCGCCGCGACGATCGATTCCGCCGGCGTGAGCAGGCACTTTCGACACGCCAGCGACATGGCGAACGGCAGGGACGGGCTCTGGGCGGAGCCGGGATTGAAATTACTCGCGACCGCGATCGCGGCCCCGGCATCGACCAGGGCCCGGCCCGGCGCGTAGCGATCGTCGAGACAGAATCCGCTGTTGGGAAGAAGCACTCCGATGGTTTCGCTCCGCGCGAGGCGTTCGATGTCCTCGGCGGTCGTCGCTTCGAGATGGTCGACGCTCCGGGCCTTCATCTCGATGGCGAGCCTGGTCATCCCCAGGCTGTTGAACTGGTCGGTGTGAACCCGAATCGGGCAGCCGGACCGAGACGCGGCCTCGAAGAGGCGACGGCAGTCTTCGAGCGACCAGGCGTTCTCTTCGCAGTAGGCGTCGCAGGCGATGCCGGGATGGGCTTCCACGGCCGCCGGAAGCGTTCGATCGATGATCTCTTCGACGCCCTCCGCCGGATTCGATCGATCCGCATCGAGGGCGTGCGCCCCCAGGAACGTGGGGATCACCGTCTGCGGGACCCGGCTGGCGACGGTCGTGATCGCCTCGAGCATCTTCATCTCGCTGGCGGTGTCGAGGCCGTATCCGGACTTGACTTCGATCGTCCCGGTGCCGAGCCGGGCCGTCTGTTCGAGTCGGAGAAGCAACGCCTCCGCGAGCTCGGTCACCGACGCGGCTCGAATGCTCCGAACGGTCGACATGATGCCACCGCCGGCTGCGAGAATCTCGAGGTAGGAGGCGCCGGCGAGCCGGGCTTCGAACTCATCGTTGCGATCACCGACGAAGCAGGCGTGCGTGTGGCAGTCGACGAAGGCGGGCATCACGACCCGACCGCCCGCATCGACGACCTCGGTGTCCGGTTCCAGCCGGGGTGGGTCCCCGTCACCGATCGCGTCGATACGGCCGTTTCGGACCACCACCCAGCCCCGATCGAGGACACCGAGATCCGCAAGCATCGCGCCTCGTCGGGGTTGACCGGGCCGCCCGCCCTCGGGGGCGAGGGTGAGCACTCGAGCGTCGACGAAGGCGATGGGCTTGGACTGGCTCATGAAGGGGACCCTACCAACCCGGGCTTCCCCCGGGCTCCCCCCCGGGCTTCTCGGGGGCCTCGGGGAATCAACAGGGGCAAACGCGCAGGTGGTTCGGGTACACTTCGCGGCTCAGGATCGCGTGCTGCGATTCGACGTCACGCCAAGAGGAGAGCTCCCGATGACTCCGCCGCTTCCAGACCACCACGCCACGAGCCTCGTCGAGATCACCCGCCAAGGCGGCATCCTCCTCGTCAAGCCCGCAGGCCCGAGCATCGGCCAGCGAGAGGCTCCGATCATTCAGGAGGCCGTGACGCCCTACATCGAGGAGATGGGCAAGAGCCTCGATCACCTCGTGATGGATCTCTCCGGCGTGACCTTCATGTCGTCGATGGGCCTTGGCATGTGCATCTCGCTTCGTAACGGCGCCGTGGCCGTGAAGTCCGATGCGATCCTCTTCGGCGTCTGCAAGGAACTCCTGGGCCTGCTCTCGATGATGAAGATCGAGAAGCTCTACAAGATCGCCAAGGACCAGCGGCACCTCGACAAGCTGATCAAGTGATCCGAGGCCGATCCCGATGATGATGAATCGCCGGGCGACCGCGCGCACTCACTCGGCCCCGGGGTCTTCCGGGGTGTAGACGACGATGTCGCCGCGGCCGAGGTCTTCGGCATCGAGTTCGCGCACCGGGCCCGACGTCCGAACGCAGCTCACGACCAGAATGTCCGAATCAGGCCGTCGCTTTCGAATCTCGACGATCGTTCCGCCTTCGAGGTCGCTGTGGAAGCGACCGATCAGATGGACGACGCGGTCGGTGCCGGGCTGATCGAGGCCGTCGACCACCGAGGCGGCCATGGTGGCGTCCCAGACCTGCTGACTTCGGAAGACCGCGTCGATCGCGTCATCGTCGAGTTCGTCGTTCTTTCGGAGCTCGCGCATGGTCTCCGCGAACCGTTGGTAGTAGGGACCGCGATCGAGTTCGACGGGCAGATCGAACCAGGCTCGTTCCTCCGCGGGAAGCGCTCGAAGCACGTCGTACCCTTCGGGCCGGGCCCGTCGCACGTACCGGCGAGGGGCATTGGCCGCGATGACGGGCGCCCCGGCGTTGCGGGCGAGATCGATGACCGGCTGGTAGTAGACGTACCACGCGCCTTCGCCGCCCCAGTCGATCGAGTTCGTGTCCGCGACGAGCGTCTCGGTGTCGATGTCCCCGGCGAGCCAGGCGTCGACGGTGGCCTGCTCGTCTCGCTCGAACATCTCGAGGGAGACCGCGGTGGTCTCGTCCGTGTCGAGCATCGCGGCGTACAGCGCCCGCTGCAGGGCATGCGTGTTTCGGTCGTCGTGTTCCTCGCCGATCACCACGATCTCCGCGGCGCGGGCGCGGGCGACCAGGTCGGACCAGTCGGTCGGGGTGCCGTCCCCGAGAAACATGGGAAGGGTCTCCGGGGGGACCGGCGCGGGTGGCCCGGAAGGCGTGGTCCGGCAGCCGAGCGGCATCGTGAGCAGGATGATCACGAGCAGATGCGAAAGGTGCCCGAGGCCCGTCCGGGGGGTGGAGTACGCGGGCCGGGTGGGACCTGACGAAGCGTTGAGGTGGTCGATCATGCAGGCATTGTGGTCGCTGTCGTCGTCTCGTGTTCGGTCTGGAGGATCTGGTTCGATGATTCGATCACGGCGTCCGGTCTCGACGGGCGGGCTGCGGGGACCGATTTGGTTCGAAGTGGTTGCGTGGCATCCTTTTCCGAGCAGGAGGTCTCGAAGAACGGATGATGCTTCGCGGTCCATTTCGGAAGTCGGGCGGTGCGGTCGGACGGCGTGGGGGGGTCTCCCGTCGTGCGTTCCAGGCCATCGCCTCGGTGGGTCTGCTCGCGGGCGTGGTGTCACCACTCGACGCCGGCGGCGGAGATGACCCCGATTTCTGCCTGCTCCACGTCGAATCCTTCGAGACGTTCAGCGCCCCGGGAGACGTCGAGGATCCCCGATTCTCGATCGACTGGTGTGAATCCGGAGGCGCGGTCGTCCCCAGCGGATTCTGCCCCACGGGTGGTGCTTACCGACTCGACCCCGCCGACCGGCTCGCCGCGCGACTCGCGTCGGCCGAGGCGTGCGGGCGGATTCGAATCACCTTTCTCGCATCGAGCCTCTTCGACACCTGGTCTCGTCTCGAAATCGGCCCGGCGACTGCGGATTGCACCGGCCCCGTGGTCCGGACCGAATTCATCGAGGTGTCCAAGGGGGCGTGTCTCGCGTTCGAGGTCGACTATGAGATCCCTGAAGCCCACGTGGGGGAGGATCTTCTCGTGCGGTGGGTCCACGGCGGTGGAGCCGGCGTGCTGCTCGTCGACCAGATCGCCTTCGAGGCGATGTCGTGTTGCGACCCGCCCGCCCATGGGTGTTGCGAAGTCGGGAGCGGTGGCTGCGACGATGCGGTCATCGAGGCCTGCGTCTGCGCGATCGATCCCTACTGCTGCGAGACCGCGTGGGACGCGATCTGCATCGACGCGATCGCCTCGGGCGGCTGTGGTGCCTGTGAATCCGACTGCTTGATGGCGTTCGAGACGGACTTCGGTGAAGACTACGTTCCCGGCGGCCCATGCTCCGCGTTTCCAGAGCTCTTCGAGACCTGCACCGGAACCGGGCCGTTTCTCACGACGTCGGGCGGGTGTGCGTCGTCCGGTGATGCGGCGATCCGTTTCGGCGGCGGCTTTCCCTGGTCGGCCTTCGAGACGCGTTGTCTGGACCTGACGGCGGCCGGGACGGCGGTGCTTCGATTCTCGTGTTCGACGTCGCTCGGGGTGGCCGGCCCGGTGGTGGAGGTCGTCGATCCGGATGGCACGTCGGTCGAGATTCTCCGGGTCCCCTTCGCTTCCGAGCCGGGGTGTCGCGAATTCACCGTCGATCTCACGACCCACATCGCGACGCCCGGTGTGCGACTCCGGTTTCGATCGGGATCATCGGTGGCGGAGGCGACCCGCATCGACGACGTCCGCATCGAGCTCGATCCTGCGCACGACGCCTGCGAATCCGGGTCGCCCGGCTGTGCCGATCCCGGGATCGAAGCCTGCGTCTGCGACTTCGACGACTACTGCTGCCAGACCGAATGGGATTTGATCTGCGTCACGCTGGCCACGCTCGCCTGCGATGCCGACTGCGACTCGATCCCGACCTGCGGTTCCGGTGGGCCGTGCGAGGCCGGGCACGACGGGCCGGGATGCGATGACGAGGCCTGCTGCACCACGGTCTGTCTCGAAGATCCGTTCTGCTGCGTGTCGAACTGGGACGACTTCTGCGTGGCGAGGGCGACCCTCGCCTGCGGGAACGAGGTTCCCGGCGACCTCGACGGCGACGGCATGGTGGGCGGCGCCGATCTCGGTCTGCTGCTGGCCGCGTGGGGGAGTGCGGACACCGACGCGGACCTCGATGGAAACGGCACGGTCGATGGCAGCGACCTGGGCCTGATGCTCGCGAGCTGGGGTTGAGCGGAGGTCGGACCGGCCCATCGCCGGTACACTCTCGATCCCATGTCGAAACGCAAGGAAAAGAAGAAGAAGTCCGGCAAGATGGACGGATGGCGAACCGCGAAGACGTCGGACCGGCACGAGCTCTACGAGCTTTCGGTCCAGAACGTCGAGGGCGAGATCGACTTCGTCGAGAAGGTCTGGGAGGAACTGCGGGACCGGTCACCGGTCCGGGTCCGGGAGGATTTCTGCGGCACCTTCGCCGCGGCCTGCGAGTGGATCCGGCGCGGGGATGAACACACCGCCGTCGGCGTCGACCTCAGCCGGGAGGTGCTCGACTGGGGACGGGAACGAAACCTCCCATCGCTTTCCGAAGATGAAGCGGATCGCCTCGAGATCCTCGAGGAGGACGTCCTGACGACCAGGGCGACCGGCGTCGACTCCGTCCTCGCGATGAACTTCAGTTACTTCCTCTTCAAGACCCGCGACGAACTGAGGGCGTATTTCGCCTCGGTTCGCGAGGCGCTCGTGGACGACGGGATCCTCCTCTGCGACTGCTACGGCGGCGGGGATTCCTTTCTCGAGATGGAGGAGGAGCGTCATCTCGACGGTTTCACCTACGTCTGGGATCAGAACCAGTACGACCCCATCACCGGGGACGTCGTCAACCACATCCACTTCCGGTTCCCGGACGGTTCCTCGCTCGAAAAGGCGTTCACCTACGAGTGGCGTCTCTGGACCATTCCCGAGATCCGCGAACTCCTCGAAGAGGCGGGATTCGGCAGAATCACGGTCTGGTGGGAGGGTGACGACGAGGAAGGCGAAGGCGACGGCGAGTTCGAGCCCGCGACCCGGGGCGAGGCCTGCCCGGGCTGGATCGCGTACATCACCGCGGAGAAGTGATTCCGCGATCAGGCGGACGCATCCCGACGCCATCCGCGTCGAACACACCAACCCGCTTCGACCCGAGCCGACCGGGTCCCTGAGACCCGCCGGCGACCCGGAACCGTGATGATCGAGATCGACGCCCGACACGAACGCTTCGTCCAACCCCTCGCCACGGCGCTGGAGGCGGTCGCGTCGATCTTCGAGGGTCAGCTCGCGAGCGAGTTTCCGGCGGTGGAATCGCTCTGCAACCACGTCGGGCGGTATCGCGGCAAGATGCTCCGGCCCACGCTCACGCTCCTCTCCGGGCTCGCAGCGCGGGAGGGGGACGTCGCGGTCCTCGAGAACGACGCCTTGTGCCGCCTCGCCGCGGTGTTCGAGATGATCCACATGGCGACGCTCGTCCACGACGACGTGCTCGACGAAGCCGACGATCGACGCGGTGGCGCGACCGTGAACCGGTTGAACGACAACGAGACCGCCGTGATGCTCGGCGACTACCTGATCTCGAACGCGTTCCACCTCGCCGCCGGCATCGGAGACGCGGATCTCACGGAGCGCATCGGACGCGTGACCAACACGCTCTGCGAAGGCGAACTCATCCAGCTCCACCACCGGGACGATCTCGGGCTCGACCTCGAGACCTATCTCGCCACCATCCGGCGGAAGACGGCGGTGTTGGTGGGGGCCTGCGGCAGTCTGGGGGCACGCGTCGCGGGCGGCACCGATTCCGCGAGCGAGGCCCTCGGTGTCTTCGGAGAGCGTCTCGGGATCGCCTTCCAGATCCGCGACGACGTGTTCGACCTCGACGGCGATGCCGCCGTGGTCGGCAAGAGCGTCGGTCGCGATCTCGCGAAGGGAAAGATGACCCTGCCGATGATCCTGCTGCTGGATGGCGCCGATTCGACGGTCTTCTCAGAGGCCGTGGACGCCTTCCGGTCGCGTGACCCCGAGGCGGTGCTCCGACTGTTGAAAGAGGGTGATGCCATCACCCGGGCGATCAAGTTCGCCACCGAGCAGGTCGGCGACGCCAAGGACGCCATCGCCGGCGTTCCGTTGGGCGGCACCGAGGCGTTGCTTGACGATCTCGCGGATGCGGTCGTCGCCAGAGACCGCTGAGCGGTCCGACTCACGAATCAGGGCGTCTCGACGATCGACCACCGTCTCACCGGGGGTGAACGATGTTCATCGTCGTCGGGCATCGGCCCAGCGTGACGGGGGCAGTCCGTTCCCGCCGCCGCTGCCGGTATTCGCCTTGACCCCGGGATCGGCCGCGACGATGGCGGCGACGGTGTTCGCATCCAGGGAAGCCGGATGTCCCTGCCAGCGAACGATCCAGTCGGTCGAGATCACCGCGACGTGCGGGATGCCGCGGATGCCGAACGCCGACTTCATCCGGCCCTTCGGATCGAGGGCGAGCGCGTATCGAAACATGGACGGTTCGAGGTTGCGGTCCTCGAAGCCCTTCTCGAACTCCCGCTTCGACTCGTCGGAGATGCCGACGCATTCCACTTCGCCACGGAAGCGGTTCGCGAGCTCGTTCATGTGCGGGATCGCCTTGAGACACGGTCCGCACCAGGTCGCCCAGAAGTCGACGATCGCCACCTTGCCACGTGCGTCCGGCTCGGCGGTCATCCATCGATCCACCATGAATGCAGGCGCCTTGCGTCCGCGAAGGTCGGTGGCGGCGCCCACGGATCCGCGGAAGGGCGGGTATTCGCCGAGCGAGGCGGCGGGCTTCGCGGCCGGACGGTCGCGCGGCTCCTTCGACGGATCGAAGGGTTCCGCGAGCAGTTTCCGGCCGGCTTCCGTGACGCCCTTCGCCGACAGGCCGGCGTAGCGGACCGTCCCGTTCCGATCGACGAGGATGTTCACGGGGCGCTTGAACGCGCCGATCAGGTCGCAGTAGCCACCGCCGGCATCGACCGCGAGCGCGAAGGCCGGGCGGCTTCGCTCCACGAATCGATCGAGCTTGTCCGTCCCGTCCGGCGTGTGCAGAAGCAGGACTTCGAGGTCGCCCGCGTCGCCCATCGCCTTCACGCTCCGTTCGAGGCGGGTGGGGACACCGCGCCCGGCGGAACTTCCACAGGACCAGGTCTGAAGCAGCACCACCTTGCCTCTGAGCTTCTCGACGTCGGCCTCCCGCGGCTTGATCTTCCAGTCGACCCGTTCCGCGAATTCGGGCAGCGCGAAGCCGATCGACGCGTCGACCGCGGCGCGGTCCGCCGCGGGCAGTCGGTCGTGCCAGCCCTTCTCCTCGTCGACGATCGTCGACGTCGGGACCGTCGCGGGTTCGTTTCCGGCGGTCGCGGCCGTGACCGTGGCGAGGATGAAGGCCATGCGAGCCATCCGAGCGATGGGGGCGATGAGGGGTCGGAGCATGAGCATCTTTTCCGGGGGGGTTCCAGACCAAGCGACTCGATGATCGGTCGGACGTGATCCTCATCCTAGCGTCCGGTCCGCCCCATCCACCCGGCAAAACCGTCCTGCCCCGCGCGGCCGTCGGAAAACGCCGTGGAGCGAGGAAATCGAGGAATCAGGACGTTGGCTCGATCCCCAGCGTTCGTCGGATCCACGCCACGATCGCGTCGCCCTCGCCCGGAAGGAGCAGGAAGAGCCCGTAGTGCCCGGTGGGATACCACCATCGTTCCGGATGTCCGAGGCGATCGTCCATGGTCGCGCGAGCGGTCGCGGGAATCGCGGTGTCGAAGCCGCCTTCGAGCAGCAGGATCGGGCGGCGGGCGAACCACGTCGCGAGTTCCGGGTCGTCGAGTCGGACCGAGTCGCGATAGGCCCGTCTGAACGCCTCGGACGCCGTCTGGTCGGGTCGTCCGCCGAGTCGACGGAGCCGCAGATCCTCCGGGTCGAGGGTCGTCTCCAGCAGGATCGTGTCGAGGTCGGCACCGCCGGCGATCAGGACCGCGGCATCGATCGGCGTGTTGGCATGGAGTCGTGCGGCGACCACCGGAGCGGCGACCGCGCCGCTGCTGACGCCGATCAGCACGAAGGGTCGCGGAGTCGTGTCCACGTCGATGACCGACGCATCGAGAATCGCGTCGAGGCCGTCGGCCCAGGCGGCGAAGGCGAGATCGACTTCGGCGGCGAACGTCCGGCCCGCGGTCTCGGGTGTGCCGGCGATGTCGAGGGTGGTGCGTCCGCCGGTGAGTTGGTCGATCGCGCTCACGGGCGGGGCGGACGTGATCACGGTGAATCCCGCCTCGAGGAGATCCGCCATGAACGCCTGTTCCGGCGGGGTCTGTCGGGCCAGACTGCTCATGACGATCGCGGTGCCGGCGGGTGGTCGGATGGTCGGCGTGAGCACGATGGCATCGATCGCTCGACGACGCGGTACGAGAAGTTCCGACGGAGGGTCATCGACCGGTGCGGTGGTCACCACGATGAAGGACCGGGTCGATCGGATCAATCCGGGATCGATGTCCGCGATCCAGTTGACGCCGGCATCGTCCTCGCCGAACGCCCACACCTCGCCGTGCGGATGCAACGTGACGAATTCCATGGCGATGGGCGAGCCGTCGGCGCGTTCCACGCCGATGCCGTCGGGATGATCGGGGATTCGCCCGTCAGACCCGGCCCGGTGAGGCGAGGTCGAGATTCGGGCGGGCCAGTCGAGTTCGGGTGGCGTCGGAAGCGAGCCCGCATCGGCGACCGGCGGATTTTCGGCGGGACGCACGCTTCGGCACCCCGGACCGAGGGCGGTGATCGACAGCACCGCCACGAGCATGGCGAGGGCCATCTCGGACCTGCGTCGCCGACGCGGAATCATCGGCTCATCGGGCAAGGGGGAAGGGTCCGTTGTCGAGCAGGCGGACCGAGCCACCCTCGAAGGCGAGTCGGGCGGTGATGATCGCGCGGCGGGGGCGGTCCGGTGTCGACGGAGGGCACAGCGTCTCGGCGTCCCGGATCACCGCGTACTCGACGTCGAGGGCATGCGCTTCGAGGACGGACTTCATGCTGGATTCGGCGTCTTCCGCGTCGTGGCAGTCCCCGATCGCCTCAAGCGCCGTGACGAGGCCCCGGGCACGGGGGCGGGCGTCGTCGGGGATGTAGGCGTTGCGACTCGACATCGCGACGCCGTCGGGGTCGCGGACGATCGGTCCGGGTCGGACCTCGATGTTGCTGAACCGCGGGTCGTTCGCCACCATCGCCCGGATCACCTGGAACTGCTGCCAGTCCTTCTCACCGAAGATCGTCACGCCGGGCCGGACCTGGTCGAAGAGCCGGCCCACCACGTCGCACACGCCGGTGAAGAAGTGCGGACGTCCCGCATCTTCGAGCCCGGGATCGGTCGCCACCGCCGGTAGTGGAACCGAGGCCGCATGCTCGACGCCGTCGGGATAGACCGTGGCCGCGGAGGGGGCGTAGATGACGTCGGTGCCCGCTTCGGTCGCGAGTTCGACATCGGCGTCCATCGTTCTCGGGTACCGATCGAAGTCCTCACCGGGACCGAACTGGGTCGGGTTGACGAAGATGCTGGTGATCACCGGGCCGCCGAGGGATCGGGCGAGGCGGATCAGTGAGAGATGCCCCTCGTGGAGCGCGCCCATGGTCGGGACGAAGACCCCCCCCGCAAGGGCGGAAAGCCGGTCCGGTGATTCGATGATCTCTGGCCGCTTCATGGGGGCGGAGTGTACGCGAGGTCGATTCGGCGACAAGGGCGGGCGGGTGGCCGGTAATCGGCTGGTTTCGGATGGTCCGATCCGTTCCGCATTCTGCGACATCGTGGAGATCGGGTGAGGTTTCGGCTAGAATGAGACTCAGCCGCAGGGGAATCCGTTCCCCGGGTGCTGCGAACCGCAAGGTACCGACCAACCGAATGAAATCGGCATCACCGGGACATCGTGTTCCATCGAGCCGAGAAGACCGTCCCCGAACCCCGAGGCACGACGACGTGAATCTCCCCATCTACATGGACAACGCGTCCACCACCCGGACCGATCCCCGGGTCATCGAGGCCATGCTCCCGTACTTCACCGAGACGTACGGGAACTCCGCCAGCCGCAACCACGCCTTCGGCTGGGCAGCGGAGAAGGGCGTCGAACTCGCCCGCGAACAGGCGGCGAGCCTCATCGGTGCCGGCCCCAAGGAGATCGTCTGGACGAGCGGCGCGACCGAGAGCAACAACCTCGCGATCAAGGGTGCCGCCCAGATGTACGCGAAGGCGCCGATGGGCGAGACCGGTCGAGGCCACATCGTCACCTGCATCATCGAACACAAGGCCGTGCTCGATCCGTGCAAGCGCCTCGAGCGTGAAGGTTTCGACGTGACCTGGCTCGAGCCCGGCGCGGACGGCATCGTGACCGCGGAAATGGTCGCGGGAGCCCTCCGCGAGGACACGATCCTCGTCACGATCATGTGGGCCAACAACGAGATCGGCACGATCAACGACATCCCCGGCATCGGGGCGGTCTGTCGCGAACGCGGCGTGGTGTTCCACACCGACGCGACCCAGTGGGTCGGCAAGATGCCGACCGACGTCGAGAAGGACAACGTCGATCTCCTGAGCTGGTCGGGTCACAAGATCTACGGCCCGGGCGGCGTCGGTGCCCTCTACGTCCGGCGGCGTCGACCGCGAGTCCGACTCCAGGCGCAGATCGACGGTGGTGGACATGAGCGGGGGATGCGTTCAGGCACCCTCAACGTCCCCGGAATCGTCGGCTTCGGTGCTGCGTGTGCGATCTGCAGCGAGGAGATGGAGACCGAGCGGGAGAGACTGCTCGCGTTCCGGCTCAAGCTCGAGAACGAACTGAAGTCCAGGATGGACGTCGTCGAGGTCAACGGTCACGCCGATCGGCGTCTCCCGCACCTCACGAACATCTCCTTCGGCTTCGTCGAAGGCGAGTCGCTCATGATGGGCATCAAGGACATCGCCTGCTCGAGCGGCTCCGCGTGCACCAGTGCGAGTCTCGAGCCGAGCTACGTCCTCAAGGGCCTCGGCCTCGGCGACGAACTCGCGCATTCGTCGCTCCGCCTCTCGCTCGGCCGCTGGTCGACGGAGGAGGAGATCGACTTCGCGATCGACGCCATCCACCAGGCGGTGGAGCATCTCCGGGCCCTGAGCCCGCTCTACGATCTTCACAACGAAGGCGTCGACATCACCAAGATCGTGTGGCAGACCCACTGAGAATCTTCCTCGACCCCTTCCCCCGGCATTCACAGTTCAACGAGACGCAAGGAAAAGTCACATGGCCTACAGCGAAAAAGTGATCGATCACTATCAGAACCCCCGCAACGTCGGCGCGTTCGGATCCTCCAGCGAGGTGAAGGATCGCAAGGACGTCGGCGTGGGCATCGTCGGCGCGCCCGAGTGCGGCGACGTGATGCAGCTCCAGATCAAGGTCGACGACGACGGCAAGATCGAGGACGCCAAGTTCAAGTGCTTCGGCTGCGGCTCGGCCATCGCCAGTTCGTCGCTCGCGACGGAGTGGATCAAGGGCAAGTCCGTCGACGAGGCCCTCGAGATCAAGAACACCCGGATCGTCGAGGAACTGGCGCTCCCGCCGGTGAAGATCCACTGCTCGGTCCTCGCCGAGGACTCGATCCGCACCGCGATCGAGGATTACAAGAAGAAGAACGGTCAGGTCGCGGAGTCGGCCGCCGATCACGATCACTCCCACGCCCACTGACGAATCGGCCCGGCACCGGGCTCCAGCAAAGGAAGTTGCGAACATGCCAGTTCTTGTGACCGAAACCGCGGCGCGAGAGATCGACGCCATCATCCGCCAGCAGGACCTCGACCCCGGGAAGATCCGACTTCGCGTCGGCGTGAAGGGCGGAGGCTGCAGTGGATTCAGCTACCTGCTCGACCTCACCGAGGTTGAAAAGGACTCCGACGAGATGTGGGAGTACAGCTTCGAGCGACAGCCGGAAAAGTCCGCCGCGACGGTCGGCGCGGGTGCCGACGGAGACGGGGAAAGCGCCTCCGGGGGCGAGCCCTACACCGTCCGGGTGATCTGCGACCCCAAGTCGTATCTGTACCTGAACGACACCACCATCGACTTCAAGGACGAGATCATGGGACGGGGCTTCGTCTTCAACAACCCCAACGCGACCAGTAGTTGTGGATGTGGATCGAGCTTCTCCGCCTGAGTCGATCCGATTCGCAACGGTCAACGACGACATGAAACGCGGGCGGCGCCTCAGGCGCCGCCCGCGTCTTCGTTTCCTGGCCGCTCCGGCCGTCAGCGGATCGCTTCGACCGCGGTCCCGGTGTCCTTGATCAGGGGTGCCGCCGAGAGCGGTCCACCCACCGCGATCCGCATCCAGGCATCCGGCGTCATGCGGCCGATCGAGCAGATCCGGCGGGTCTCCGTCGCGAGATCCCGCCCCTGCATGAAGCTTCGGATCTGGTGGCTGATCGTGCGACCGATCGCGTAGTCGGCGAGGTAGAGCGGGTGCCCCAGCATGTGCTGGTAGGCGCCGAGGATGTGGTACGGATCGACGCCGTAGTCCTCGAGGAAGAACTCGTCCCAGACCGCCTTCGCGTTTCGCAGGACCGCATCGCGGATCCCCGCCGCGTCGCATGCGTCACCCGTCTCGTAGATCCAGCGCCAGGTCCGGAGTTCGACGAGGCTCGGGCCGGCGATCTGGCACGCCATGAGCATCGATGCCACCGTCTCCTCGTGGTGGGCCCGTTCGGCCGCCGCGTTGTCCTCGATGCCCAGCACGCGTTTTGCGAGGGACTGGTAGAGGAACGCGAAGGCTTCGGTGCAGGCGGTGTTGGGAACCCCTCGCATCGCGGGTCGGGGAACGAAGAACGTGGAGCACAGTTGTTCGAGGTTGTGGCCGAGCTCGTGCATCCCGGTGTCGAAGCCGTCCCAGCCCAGCTGGTCCTTGAGGCGATTGGTGCGGAGCCAGGCGCCGTACTCGGGGAGCTGGGGCCGCATGGCGTGACCGGAACCTCGCGCGATTTCGACCCGGACCCGGGTGCCGAGGAAATCCGCGTCCTCGTCGGGCCAGCCGAGGCCTCGGAGGATCTCCGGCAGCTTCGCCTGGAAGCCGGCCTCGTCGGTGCAGAGGCGACGCACGGCTTCGTTCATCGCGTCCGCATCGCGGGTCTCGAAGAGATCGTCGAAGTAGACGTCATGGGCTTCGAGCGGACGTCCCAGTCGATCCGAGAGCAGGCTCGCGAGATCACGTCGGACGGGGGCGGCGAGCAGATCGACCAGAAGTCGTTCGACCTCCACCTCCGGAATCTCGCGTTCAAGGCCGAACTTCCGGTCGATGGCGGTGGGGTGATCGGGGTGGTGTTCATCGAGGGCGCGGGCGACCTTGACGTTGTCCATCCAGTGGTCGTAGCGGGTGAGCTCGAGGAGCGGGCCGGGGTCGTCGCCGTCGATGGTGTTCGCCGCGGGATCCCAGTCGGCGGTGCTCGCGCCGTCCATCACCGAGGCCGGGATGGTCCCGTCCACGTGGCGGCCCATGACCCACGCGAGGGCTCGCTGCTTGTGGACGCCCTCGGGGTCGTTGTATCCGGCCTTGATCTCCTCCCGAACGAGCCAGTGGGCGAGCAGCGCCCGGTCCGCCTCGAACCAGCGACGCCCGGTCGCATCGACCATGGTGCCGACGGGGATGTGGAAGTTCGCGACCCAGTTGGAACTTTCGAACTGGAGCGTCCGCGCGAGGTCCGCGACGTCCTTGGGGATCCGCGGTCCGAAGGATCCGACGATCCGGGCCTCGGCCCATCGTTCGGGGGTCCAGTCCGCCCCGTGCTCGAGCATCTCGTCGAGGGTGGGCTTCCGGAGGTTGAGCAGGGCGACGAACGCGAGCTTCTGGGCGTAGGACTGTTCCGCGAGATCGGGCGCTGGATCGAAGGTCGCGAGCAGGGCGTCGGTCTTCGGGAGCGAATCGCCGACGAGGTCGTTCCAGCGACGGAGGTTCCGCCGCATCTCGTAAAGGTGGCCGCGAACCTGCTCGAGGGCGGTCTCGAGGCGGTCGAGCAGTCGCCCGAGATCCTCGTCGGTCGCGGCGAAGTGCTCCTGGCAGAACCGCTCGAACGCGTCGTGGTCGCCATCCCGTTCGAGCCATCGTTCGGCGCACTGCGAGACGCCGGCGTGGGCCCGGTCCCGGGCGGTCTCGCCGTGTTCGGCGACGAGCGTGGTGACGACGCGGTCGACGTCGATCCGATTGGTGGTGGTGGTCATCGCCGGATGGTAGTTGATCCGGCTGCGGCCCCGTGGATGGGTTAGCCTTCCCGAATGTTCCCAACCACCCACCTTTTCGTCGTCGGATGTCTCGTGCTCGTGGTGGCGGGATGTTCGATTCCTGGGGAATCCCGATTCGACGCGATCCGCTCGGGCTGGACCGAGGCCGACGTTCGAAAGTCCATCGGCGAGCCGACGGTGATCGTGCCGGGGGAGATCGACGAGGACGGGGTGACGATCGACGGGCCTCGTTGGCAGTACGGCGACACCCTGAGCACGATGACCACCGCGGCGACGTTTCCGCGCACGATTCCGGATCGGGTCTGGGTGATCTGGTTCGACGTCGACGGCTTCGTCCGCCGCACCCGGGCCCCGATCACCGGAATCGAGGGCGGTGACACCGACGCCGTCGCGCCCGACACGCCGTTGTTTCCGCCCGTGATGCCGCCTCGGAATCGTTGAATCGACGGCTCGACCCGCCGTGAAGAGGATCCCCGTCGGGCGGCGGGCACGAGACGATGGTTCGCGAGGTCGTCGAAACGCGATCGCCCGAAAAGAGAACCGGCGAGCGTCGTGACGCTCGCCGGCTCGATTCGCTTCTCTGATGAACGATCGCGTTCGAGGAATCAGACCTCGGCGGCCATCGCCTCCGCCTTCTTGCGAGCGTCGTCGAGGGTGCCGACGTACATGAAGGCGCTTTCGGGAAGATCGTCGCCTTCGCCGTCGCAGAGTCGTTCGAACGAGTCGATCGTCTCCTCGAGGGTGGTGGTGACGCCGGGGAACCCGGTGAAGATCTCCGCCACGTAGAAGGGCTGCGAGAGGAAGCGTTCGATCTTCCGGGCACGGGCCACGGTGAGCTTGTCCTCTTCGCTGAGCTCATCGACACCGAGGATGGCGATGATGTCCTGGAGGTCCTTGTACCGCTGGAGAATCGACTGCACGCGGCGGGCGACCGCGTAGTGTCGTTCGCCGATGACGTTCGGGTCGAGGATCCGGCTGGACGAGCCGATCGGATCCACCGCGGGGTAGATGCCCTTCTCGGCGATCTTCCGTTCGAGCACCACGAACGCATCAAGGTGAGCGAAGGTGGTCGCGGGTGCGGGGTCGGTGAGGTCGTCCGCCGGCACGTAGATGGCCTGCACCGAGGTGATCGCGCCCTGTCGGGTCGAGGTGATCCGCTCCTGGAGGGCGCCCATCTCGGTCGAGAGGTTGGGCTGGTAACCCACCGCACTCGGCATCCGGCCGAGGAGGGCGGACACTTCCGAACCGGCCTGCGTGAAGCGGAACACGTTGTCGACGAAGATCAGGGTCTCCTTGCCCGACGCGTCACGGAATTCCTCCGCCATCGCGAGGCCGGAGAGGGCGACTCGAAGTCGCGCGCCCGGGGGTTCGTTCATCTGGCCGAACACCATGGCCACCTTGTCGAGGACGTAGGAGGTGTTGCCTTCGGCGTCGGTGTACTCCGCCTCCTGCATTTCCTTCCAGAGGTCGTTTCCTTCGCGGGTTCGTTCGCCGACGCCGCAGAACACGGAGTAGCCGCCGAAGTTTCGCGCGACACGGGCGATCATCTCCTGGATGACCACGGTCTTGCCGACGCCCGCACCACCGAAGAGGCCGATCTTGCCACCACGAACGAACGGGCAGAGGAGGTCGACGACCTTGATGCCGGTCTGGAGGATCTCGGTCTTGGGGTTGAGGTCGACGAATGGGGGCGGATCGCGATGGATCGGGCTTCGCTTCGTCGCGTTGACGTCGCCGCGTTCGTCGACCGGTTCACCGAGGAGGTTGAACACGCGGCCGAGCACGCCTTCACCGACCGGAACCGTCACCGGCGAACCGGTGTCGACGCAGGGCTGGCCTCGTCGCATGCCGTCGGTGGAACCGAGCGCGACGCAGCGAACCGAGCCGCCGCCGAGGTGCTTTGCGACCTCGCCCACGAGCCGGATCTTCTGGCCGCCGGCCTCGAGCTCCACGTCGATCGCGTTGTAGATCTCGGGGAGATCGGACTCGGGGAACTGTGCGTCAAAGGTCGAGCCAATGACCTGAAGAATGGTGCCGGTCGAAGCCATGAGAGGACGGTCTCCCTGAGGAGGCGAAGGGTGGAGGGACGGCCCCGCCTGAACGAGCGGGGCGTGGATCTTTCGGAGCCCGGGTTCGGCCGTTCAACGGTCCTCGAACGCGGATTCCTGAGTCGCGAAGAATACCGGCCCCGGCGTCCCGGCTCAACCGAAGGGGGCGAGGAAACCTCGTTGCGCATGCGAAAAAGCGGTTCGATCAGGGGAGCCGATCGGGCCGTGGTCGGTGCTGGATGGGCTTGGGCGTCGTGGCGTTCGACGCCTCGGGGCGTCGTTCAGGCCTCGAGATCGAGGTGTCGACCGATTTCGACCCCGGTGGCGGCTTCGATCCGGTCCGCCTGGCTCGTGTAGAGGTGCAGCGGGCCCGCCGACGGGGGGGTCGGACGAGGGTTTCGTTCGGCCGGCTGATCGCCGTCGAAGCCGACGCCGTGGTTCACGTCGCTTCGAACCGTTCCCGCGACGAGTCCCTGCATCGCCGTCGTCGGCGCCGACCGAATGTCCACGACATCGACGGTTCCGGCGGCTCGGATCGCCGCCGGGTCCGATGCGGGCTTCACGGGCGCCGGTCGCCCGAGTCCGTAGGCGGCGGCGGCGTTGATCGGGATGGGTCCTCGGACGTTCATCGGTGAGGAGTATACGAAGCCCGTGCGACCTCGTTCGCGTCCACTCCGGTTATCGATGGATCCGGTTCGAATAAGACCGCGATGGGGGCTTCCCAGGCCATTCACGGCCCGGGGTTCGGAGGATCCTCCGTCGAATCGCGAGGATCGACGTCCTTCGAGGCCGACGCGTCCGCTTCGGCGAGGTGTCCGAATCCCACCGCCTCGGCCTCGAGCGGGCGATACGACCGCGGAACGAGGCGAGGGTCGACCTCGAGGACCTGCGGTGACGCGTCGTCGGGGAATCCACCGAGCCATTGCAACGCCGTCGGCATCGTCGCGGCCCACCAGAGATTCGGGCCGAAGTCGATCGAGGCGTCGGGCTGGTCGTCGATGAAGAGTCGCGCGAGTCCGTTCACCTTCCACGTGACGAGGTTGCCGCTCGCCCGGACGTCGGTCGCCGTCGCCCATCGCGCGGCCGGCCGTCGCAGTTCGAACACCGCGGCACTCGGATCGACGATGGTGCACCGCTCGATTCGAACGTCCTTCGCGGAGCCGATCGTCACCGGGATCGCGATTCGTTCGAAGATGCAGCCGTCGATGACGAGCCCGTCCACCGCGTGCGTCGGCGTCGATGCTTCCGGGGCCGGCGATGACGGGAGGCCGGCGGCGACGCCGGAGCCACCGATGATGAGCAGGGCGCTCTTCTCGATTCGCGTGTTCCGCACGCCTTCGTTCATCCGGACGCCGGTCGAGGCCTGGCGGTCGCCCTGCAGGGTCAGTCGAGCGACGCGGACGTTCGACGTGTTGCGAAGTTCGATCGCGGCCCGCTGCCAACGCGTGACGCGGAGGTCGAGGAGTCGGAGATCGTGAACGTCCTCGGCGTCGACCCCGACCGGGACCAGCACGCCCGGCGTCGGCGTGATGAGGATGCTCCGGAGTTCGACGTTCCGGGACGGGGCGTCGGTGGCACCGCGGATCCGGACGGCGCCGGACCCACCGGAGATGACCATCAGCGTGGAGATCTCGAGGTTCGATCCACCCTGGACGTCGAGGCTCCAGGCGTCGCCGACCAGGGCGGACGGCTGCGTGGGATCGACGGAACCGATCCGGATCGGCCGCTCCGGCGTTCCCGAGAGGAGGAGCGGTCCGACGTTCTGGTGGATGCCCGGGGTCAGCAGGATCCGGTCCCCGGG